>JAFZED010000062.1 GCA_017560825.1 Bacteroidales bacterium
GATTTACGATACCACGAAGCAGAATATCAGCCTGCATATTGAGAATATTCTCAAGGATGGGGAGTTGGATCCGATTCGAACTGTCAAGGATTTCTTGACGGTTCGCCAGGAAGGAAACCGTCAAGTGCAGAGAAATATTGTTCACTATAACCTTGACATGATCATTGCCCTTGGCTATCGTGTCCAGTCGCAGGTGGCTGTGCGTTTCCGCAGGTGGGCAACGCAGAGACTCCACGAATATATCCAGAAGGGCTTTGCGATGGATGATGAGAGGCTGAAGCAGGGTGGTAACAGGTATTTCCGTGAACTCTTGCAGCGTATCAGGGATATCCGCAGCAGTGAGCGCAACTTCTATCAGCAGGTGACGGATATATATGCGACAGCTGTCGATTATGATCCTCGCAGTGATATGACGAAGACATTCTTTGCGACGGTGCAGAATAAATTGCATTACGCAGTCCACGAGAATACCGCGGCAGAGGTCATATATAATCGTGTGGATAACGAAAAGCAGTTCGTGGGAATGACTAACTTCAAGGGTAACTATGTTACCAAGGACGATGTGAAGATTGCCAAGAATTATCTTTCAGAATTGGAGTTGCAGAGGCTGAACCTCCTCGTATCCGGATTCTTGGACTTTGCTGAGTTCCAGGCTTTGGAAATGAATCCTATGACGATGAAGGATTGGATTGAGGCTCTGGATAGTCAAATAACAGCTCACAAGAGAAAGGTCCTGATCGGAAAAGGAACTGTTTCGCATACTCAGGCAATCCAAAAGGCAGAGCAGGAGTTTGAGATTTATCGCCAGAGGGAAATGGAGATGCTTGAAAGTGACTTTGACAGGGAGATAAAGAAACTTAAAGAGAAGAATTGATACTACTGGAGTATTTCAAGATCAAATAGAAGAATGAAGGAAATGAAGCGGTTAGTGCCACTAACCAGTTGAGATTAATAAAAACTAACTGAAATTCCGGATTTTCAAGTTCCCCTAAAGTTCCCCACAAACAAAAAAGCACTTACGAAACTTTCGTAAGTGCTTGATTTTTCAAGTAGCGGGACGCAGGATGTTTCAGTCGCCGCGGCAGGGCCGGCGGCTCCTTCTAATCCTTTTGTCCGGTCGCATTGTACCCAAGAAAGTTCTCAGGACGCTGTGTGCTGTTTCCATATTATGCTATGGCCATCAAGCTTCGTTCGCTTCGCTCACTGCCGGTCATCTCCACGTCTGCCGCTTTGAAAGCAAGCTTTCAGCGTCAGCCGTGTCGACGCCCGCTCCCTTTGGGAGAAGCTTGATGCCCATAAACGAAAAAAACACAGCGTTTTGCTGTGCTTTCTTGTAGCGGGACGCAGGATTGAACTGCGGACCTCATGATTATGAATCATGCGCTCTAACCAGCTGAGCTATCCCGCCATTATGTTTTAGAACTGTGTTGAGATAGAAGGACTCGAACCCTCACTGACAGAGCCAGAATCTGTAGTGCTACCATTACACCATATCTCAATTTGGCTTCCCTTTTTTGAATTGGGACTGCAAAGGTATGAATGTTTTGTTAAAATGCAAAACTTTTTTCAATAATTTGCGTGTTTTCGATAAGAATTTACAATCTGTCGATGTAAAGTATGCCGTCCAGGTGGTCTGTCTCGTGCTGGAAGATGACTGCTGTGAAGCCCTGGATCCTTTCGCGGGCTGGCTGGACTGTCACTTTCCCCTCTGAGAAGACGGCGTCGTACTCGATCTCGATGTCCTGCCATCTCATCACATCTCCTCTTTTGTCCGGAACGGAGAGGCAGCCCTCGCCTCCGGGTGCCTTCTCCCCGTGATGAGCAACTATCCTTATATTCCCATATACCTCAAAAGGCTCTCCTTCCTTGTCGAACCGCTGTACTGCGACAACTCTGCGGTTCAGTCCGACCTGCGGTCCCGCTATGCCGACTCCGTCCTGTGACGGGTGAGTCACCGTGGCTATCATCTGGCTGCATAATGTGACAAAGGCTTCTGAAGACAGCGCCTCGCTGGACAAGTCTTCAGACTGGGCACGCAGGATGGCCAGGTCAGCAGGCCTGTCAATGGTCAGCACACGCATAATGCTGTCAGCCCCATTTATCAGGGACAGTTCCTTTTCCGTAAAAGTTCCTTCTCCACTATTGCAGGAGGCAAATGCAAACAGTGCCATCATAAATCCGCACAAAACTGAAACCTTTATCATATCGCTGATTTCTTTAACAGCACCACCGCATACACCTCACATCCCTCACCGCGGCCCACAAAGCCGAGTTTCTCCGTCGTGGTGGCCTTGACAGACACCTGGCCGACTGAAACCCCCATCACCTGGCTGAGGCACTCGCGCATCTTAATGATATACGGTGCAAGCTTCGGCCTCTGCATAGCTATGGTGATGTCGGCGTTGCAGACATCCCAACCCTCTGCGCGTACAAGTTCCATCACGCGTGCCAGAAGGATCTTGCTGTCAATGCCTTTGAATTCCGAAGATGTGTCGGGGAAATGCTTTCCGATGTCTCCAAGAGCCAGTGCCCCGAGCAGGGCGTCACAAAGCGCGTGAATGGCGACGTCGCCGTCGGAGTGGGCGATGCATCCTATCGGGCTTTCCACAAGCACGCCGCCCAGCCACAGGGGCAGTCCCTCAGCCAGTGCGTGCACGTCATATCCGTTTCCTATTCTTATGTCCATATTCCAAAGTATTTCCGTACAAAGTAAATAAAAAATCACTAAATTTGCTCGTTAAAACAAAAAGGATTATGGGATTTAATTTCAGTTTTTTCGGCACCCAGGAAGTGCGCAGGTTCAGTTACAAGCCACGTTTCTATGACCCTGAGAAGGAGGAGCAGAAGAAGAGGTTGAAGAAGGCCGGCTTCAAGAGCGAGGAGGAGCACACCTACGTTCCGGGCCAGCATCTAAGAGGAAGTCTGCGTGACGGAAACTACCAGAGAAAGGTCGAGGTCAGCCGCAATCAGAAGAGGATAGGTGTGGTCACAATGGGCCTCCTGTTCGCAGTTATCTATCTGGTATATAAATACTTCCCACTCCTTGTGGACACCCTGGCGAAGTAGGGTGGCCTTGTCAAACAGATAGGATAATGGACATAAGAATATTACCAAGCAACATAGCGAATATGATCGCCGCGGGTGAGGTCGTGCAGAGACCTGCGTCCGTGGTGAAGGAGCTGATGGAGAATGCCGTCGATGCCGGTGCGGACCAGGTGACAGTGGTGATCCAGGACGCAGGAAGGACCTTGATCCAGGTGATCGACAACGGTTGCGGAATGTCTCCCGACCAGGCCGTGCTCTGTTTCGAGAGACACGCGACATCCAAGCTCGCTTCTGCAGAGGACCTGCACAACATCCTGACTTTCGGTTTTCGCGGAGAGGCACTCGCTTCGATCGCTGCGGTGGCAGAAGTCACCCTCAAGACCCGCCGAGAGGAGGATGAGATCGGCTGCCAGGTGGAGTTCGCAGACTCGCAGCACCTGGCTACAGATGAGGTGGCGACCGCCCGCGGAGCCAACTTCAGCGTACGCAACCTGTTCTACAATGTTCCGGCGCGCAGGAAGTTCCTCAAATCGGACAACGTAGAGTTCAAGCATATAGTTTCAGAGTTCACAAGGGTGGCTCTGACAAGGCCTCAGGTCGGTTTCACATTGACACACAACGGAAAGGATGTCTTTGTGCTCAGACCGGCAAAGTCCCTCAAGTTCAGGATCCAGGACGTCCTGGGATCGAACGTGGTGAATGATGTCGTGGATATAAAGACGCAGACGTCCGTAGTAGCCGTGTCCGGCTACGTCGGCCGCCCGGCCTCCGCAAAGAAAGGCCTCGGCAACCAGTACTTCTTCCTGAACGGCCGCTACTTCCGCAGCCCGTATCTCCACAAGGCGGTGATGAAGGCCTACGAGAACCTGATTCCTGAAGGAGTCACTCCTTCCTATTTCATCTACCTTGAGGTGGACCCTCAGTCAGTGGACGTGAACATCCATCCGACCAAGACGGAGATCAAGTTCGAGGACGACAGCGTGATCTTCCAGATCCTCTATGCCTGCATAAAGGAATGTCTTGGCAAGAACTCTTTCGGAGACAGCATAGACTTTGACCGTGAAGGTGTTCCTGACATCCCGGTCTTCAGCAAGGAATTTGACGAGTACCGCCCCGTGAGCGAGCCTCAGCCGGGTGCCGATTCGACATACAATCCGTTTGACAATGACGGATTCCCTTCAGAATCAAGTCCTTTCAATAACTTCTATGTCAACGGATCATCCTCGTCAGGCTCACACCAGGCTCCGCGCCAGCAGTCTTTCGGAGACGACTGGGCCTCGGCGGGCCAGGGTTTTGAAGAGGCTGTCCAGCACCAGCAGGCCGGCTACGACGTGGGAAGGTTCATCGAGAAGCGCGACGACTATGGCAAGCTGTTCGAAGACAAGATCGCTCCCGGAAGGTCGATTCTGACGGTACAGGGAAAATATATAGTGACCAACAGCCGTTCCGGCCTTATGGTCGTGAATATGGCAAGGGCTATGGAGCGCATCCTCTTCGATCGCTTCCTTGCGGCAATCTCACGTAACGACCACGTGACCCAGACTTCGCTCTTCCCGGTGACAGTGCAGGTAGGAGTCGAGAATATGTGCCTGTTCAGCGAACATTCGCAGCTTCTGACAAGCCTCGGTTTCGACATCGCACCGTTTGGAACTGACACCATCGTGGTGAACGGAGTGCCGGAGGGCTATAGCGCAGAAGCTGGCAAGGTGGAAGCGATGATAGGTGACATCCTGCTCATCCTGTCAGAGGACCACAGCGCCCTTCCTGAGATGATGGCTGCCAATATGGCGGCAAAATTCGCTCATCTGGGCTCACTTAGTGGCGATCCTGTCACAAATCCGGCAGAGGCACAAAGATTGATTGATCAGCTCTTCGCCTGTGAAAATGCAGAATATACAAGTACGGGACGACGCATAATGTCGCTCATCCCGATTGAAGAAATCGACAAGAAATTCTAAGGAAATGAGCTATTATTCATATGATAACGGACGCAGAGGCTTTATGAGCAACGTGCCGACTGCAGTCAAGAACATAATAATCATCAATGCCCTCATTATGATAATGACTGCATTGAATGAGAACTTTATGTACGAGAGGTTCGCCCTTTTCTATCCGACATCGCCTTTCTTCCACTGGTGGCAGCCGGTTACGCATATGTTTATGCACGGCGGTTTCTGGCACCTTCTTTTCAATATGTATACCCTGTACATATTCGGAAGCCAGCTTGAAAGGATCTGGGGTGCAAAGAAGTTCCTGGTCTTCTACTTTGTGACCGGACTCGGAGCCGCCCTCATACACACCGGAGTCGAGTGGCTGCAGATGCAGAACTGGATGACCCAGGCTGCAGAGGGCTCTATGGCGGCGCAGGCCTCGATCCACGCCTTGAAGATGACTCCGACAGTGGGTGCTTCCGGAGCGATATACGGAGTGCTTATGGGCTATGCGATGCTGTACCCGGATGCTGTTATGACCCTTATCTTCCCTATTCCTATATCTTTGAAAGCCAAATGGTTCGTGCTTATATTTGCAGCGATCGAACTCCTGACGGGAGTCACAGGTGTAGGCGGCGGCATTGCCCATTTCGCCCATCTCGGAGGTCTGATATTTGGCTTCATCCTCATCTGGTACTGGAAGAAGAGACGTATGCTTTACAGCAGGATGGACTAAACGATATGTCATATGCCGAAGGCTAAGAAAAAGGATAACAAGAAGAAAAACGCAACGTTTTTCGGTATAACGTCAAGAGTGCTTATGCTCATAGTGGCTGCGCTCCTGGCGTTGTCGTATGTTTCTATAGCCATAAATCCGGCGAAGGTGTGGCTGGTGTCCCTTTCGGGCCTTCTTTTCGTGCCTTTGATGACGCTCAATGTCCTCCTCCTCCTCTGGGCCATCAAGCGCCTTTCAAAATCCTTTGTGATTCCTCTTCTTGCTCTGATTCCTTCATTCTTCTTCATCGGACGTTATGTGCAGATTGGGGCTGAAGAAGAGCAGGCAGGCCAGGCTAAAGGCGAAACCGTCAAGGTTATGACCTGGAATGTGGGAAGATTCGCGATGCTGGACGAGGAGGCAGGAATCAGGAATATGCAGCAATGCGCCGACTCCGTCTTTGACTATATCCTTTCACAGGATCCCGACATCGTCTGCCTTCAGGAGTTCAAGCTCAGCGGCAGCCAGAAGGTCAGGGACTACCTGAGCCGGAAGATGAAGGGCTATTCGGTGGAGTATTATATGTTCCCAAGTGGTTCAGGCTCTTTCGGAAATGTGACATTGAGCCGCCTTCCGATCAAGGACAAGGGAAAGATCAAATTCGAGCAGAGTGCAAACTTGGCGATATACACAGACCATCAGGTCGGAGACAGGAGATTCCGCGTATATAACTGTCACTTCGAGAGTTACAACATCTCCTTCACCGGTTTTGCAAAGGCCCTGCTCCAGCGTGACAACACTGTGATCAACGAGACCGGCACCAAGATGAAGCGTTCCATCACCCGCCGTCCGAAGCAGGTGGACCAGGTGTTCTCGCACATCGAGGACTGCCCGATCGAATCGTTCGTATGCGGTGACTTCAATGACAATCCGATGTCATATACCTACTACCGTATGACCCGTCACAGAGAGGACTCCTTTGTTGAGGCAGGTAAGGGCTTCGGAGCGACATACGCCCTCCTCTGGCCTATGCTCCGAATAGACTACATCCTCTATCCGTCAAGATACGACGCAGTCACCAACGACATCCCGAGAGTAAACCTCTCAGACCACTACCCGGTAATATCAGAAATAGAATTGTAATATATATGAAAGAAGAGATTCAGAAGGCAGTTGAGGTGCTCCGCAAGGGAGGCATCATCCTTTATCCGACCGACACAGTATGGGGCATCGGCTGCGATGCCACATACCAGGAGGCGGTAGCGAAAGTATATGAAATCAAGAAGCGCGAAGACTCGAAGTCGCTGGTGCTCCTTGCAAGTGATATAGATATGATATGTCGTTATGTGAAGGAGATTCCGGAAATGGCGGTACAGCTTGTTGAGGTCAATGACAAGCCGATGACAATCATATATCCCGGCGCTATGGGCCTTGCTCCTAACGCGATCGCCGAAGACGGCACCGTCGGCATAAGGATCCCGATGATGGATTTCTGCTGCCAGCTTGCCTCAAGACTTGGCAGGCCGATAGTATCAACATCCGCGAATATATCAGGAGAGCCTACTCCTAAGAAGTTTGCAGAGATCCCTCAGCAGATAAAGGACGCGGTAGACCATATAGTAGACCCATCCCTCGAAGCGGGTGCAACAGGCCAGGCCTCATCCATCATAAAGGTAGGCCTTGACTACACAATCCAGATAATAAGGAAATAAGGATTATTCCATATAATGGAGATATACAGCTGAGACTGCCGTGAGAGCGGCGGTCTCAGTGCGTAGACGGGAGTCCCCAAGATGTACGGGTACGAATCCGCTCTGCAATGCAAGGTCGGCTTCCACCTTTGAAAAATCGCCCTCCGGGCCGATCATCACGGCGATTTCGCCGCCTTCCCATCCCTTCAGCACCTCCTTTATGCTCCTGCGTGGAACATTCTCATCATCAAAGCAATAGGCAATCAGCTTGAGGGTGTCCTGTCTGTCTGCAAAACTGGTTATGAACTCCTTGACAAACAGCGGTTCGTTGACAGCAGGAACCGCAGCCTTGAGGGACTGCTTGGCAGCACTTACCAGGATCTTTTCCACTCTTGCAGTCTTCAGGATACGTCTTTCAGAATGCTCTCCTATGACAGGAGACAGCTCGTCGAAGCCCATCTCGCAGGCCTTTTCGGCAAACCATTCGTATCTGTCGTTGTTCTTGGTGGGGCAGACCGCCATATGAAGCCTGTACGGATGTGAGCCCCAATCCTTTACAGAGTCAATGACAGCAGCGGTGACTTCCTTGTGGCTGTCAGACACAATCCTGCATCTGTAAAGCGTACCGCAGCCGTCAATCACAGAAATCTCGTCACCGCACCTGTGCCTGAGCACCTTTATGCAGTGACCTGATTCGTCGTGGTCCAGACGGCAGATTCCGCCTTCTATATCCTTGGAGTAAAAAAGTTCCATCTGTACATAATTTTCAACCCACAAATATAATCAAAATGTTAAATTTGCACATCTCCTCCCTGTCATCCTGAGTCGGCGGCGCCGACGTGAGGATCTTATAAATATTGAAAGAAATGAAATATATAGGATTAATATCCGACACCCACGGCGTCTTCAGCGCCGAATTCCGTGAATTCCTCGCCCCCGTGGACGAAATCTGGCACGCCGGTGATTTCGGCGGAGGCCTCGACCTTGCCGCCGCCATATCAGAGTTCAAACCCCTTGTCGGTGTGGCTGGAAACTGTGACAACTACGACCTCCGTTTCACCCACCCTCTCCACCGCTTCTTTGAATGTGAGGGGATGAAGGTGCTTATGACCCACATCGGAGGCTATCCCGGCAGATATGACGCCCGCGCGAGGAAGCTGATCGATGAACTCCATCCGGACATCTTTGTCTGCGGCCACTCGCATATCCTTAAAGTGGTGAGGGATCCCAAGAGAGATATGCTGGTCATCAACCCGGGAGCAGCCGGCATCCAGGGCTTCCACGTGGTCCGCACCGCCCTCCGCTTCCGCCTGGACCAAGGCCGCATCAGCGATATGGAAATCTTCGAACTCGACAGATAATCCAGTGACGCGTAAATAGCTAATTTATAGGGTCTTATGATGAATCACCTGCGGCAATTGGAGCAGGTGATTCAATGTAAGAAGCTGATAGATAGCAACTTGCTGTTTTGGGCTCTTTCTGTGATTTCAGGTTGGTTTGAAGGATGTCAAAATATAGAAAGTTAAATAGGGTGTTTAGCTATATATTGGAAGAATTTTATTATTTTTGCTAGGTACGATAATGTTTAACGTAAAAATATATAGGATTATGAAGAAAGTATTTATGGCTCTGGCGGTTGCTGCCGCTATGCTCGCAGCTTCATCTTGCTGCTGCAGCAACAATAAGGCAGCTTGCACTAAGGATTGTACAACTTGCACTAAGGACTGCGCAGACAAGAAAGGCTGCTGCGAAGAGAAGACTGAGTGCGCTGGTGACTGCGCTGACTGCAAAGGATGTGACAGCACATCAGTTGACTGCTGCAAATAACAGACATCTGTATAATACGTTATGGATATTGTCCTTGACCGGGACAATATCTTTTTTGTATCTTTGTAAACCAAACTATAAGACATTTATATGCCAGCTGTGAAGACAAAGACTGTGTGGTTCTGCAAGTCCTGCGGAAATGAGAGCCCCAAATGGATGGGCCGTTGCCCGGCCTGTGGAGAATGGAACACGATGGTCGAGGAGACCGTCGCAACCGGCAAGAAGGCTTCTGTAGCCGACAGAGTGCCGGGAGCAGGGCAGAAACCACTGCCGTTGTCTGAAATAGATTCGTCGGTAGAGAACCGCATATCATTGAACAACGACGAGGTCGACCGCATACTTGGCGGCGGTCTTGTCGAGGGTTCTCTTGTGCTCATAGGCGGAGAACCTGGTATAGGAAAATCTACATTGTCACTTCAGATCCCGCTTAACTGTCCGAACCTGAAGACCCTTTATGTGACAGGAGAGGAGAGTGCAAGACAGGTCAAGCTGCGTGCTTCTCGCATTGGCGGAGATGATGCCAACTGCTTGATCTACAGCGAGACACTGATGGAAAACATCATAGCTGAAGCAAAGGCTATAATGCCCGACCTGATGGTGGTAGACTCAGTACAGACAATGTTTTCACAGAATGTGGAGTCATCTCCCGGTTCGGTGACCCAGATCAAGGAGACGGCCGCAATGCTTCTCCGTTTTGCAAAAGAGACCGGAGTGCCTGTCATCCTGATAGGTCACATCACGAAGGAAGGAAGCATCGCAGGTCCGAAGATATTGGAACATATAGTGGATGTCGTACTCCAGTTCGAGGGTGACAACAGGGGAGCTTACCGCCTCCTGAGAAGCATAAAGAACCGCTTCGGATCAACATCCGAGCTTGCTGTCTTTGAGATGACAGGAAAAGGCTTAAGAGAAGTAAGCAACCCGTCCGAAATGCTCATCCCTATGCACGAGGAAGGCTTGAGCGGAGTGGCTGTGAGCGCTATGCTCGACGGTACAAGGCCGTTCCTGATCGAAGTGCAGTCGCTCGTGAGCACGGCTGCCTACGGCACGCCTCAGCGCAGCGCGACAGGCTTCGACGTCCGCCGCCTGAATATGCTCCTGGCAGTACTCGAAAAGAGAGCCGGCTTCAAGCTCAGCATAAAGGACGTCTTTCTGAATATGGCAGGAGGACTCAAGGTCAGCGATCCTGCCTGCGACCTTGCTGTAATAGCTGCAGTACTGTCATCCAACTTTGATTTTGCCATCCCTTCCGATGTCTGCTTTGCCGGTGAAATCGGCCTGAGCGGAGAGATCAGACCTGTAGCTCAGACAGACAGACGTATAATAGAGGCAGCCCGTCTTGGCTTCAAGAGGGTGTTTGTTTCCAGCTTCACAGCCCTTGACGGACTGGAAGAGCAGGGAGTGAGGGGAATAGAGGTAGTAAAAGTCGCTGATGTGCCGGCTCTCTGCCGCGCACTTTTCAAGGCAGACTAATTTGCTTCGGCTAGAGTGGCCATAATCTTGTCCAGCAGAGGCCGCACCTTCCAAGTCGGTGAGGTGCAGTTGTTTACCATAATGGAGAACACTATTGTCTCCTCCTTGGCGCCTGAGCTCGGGAGGATGTAGCCGCTGTAGCATCTCACTCCGTTCATAGAGCCGCTCTTGACCTTTATCCTGGCCTTCATAGCAGCTGGACTGGACTTCATATTGTACTCAAGCGTGCCTTTCGATCCCGGCGAAGGAAGAGTGGAGACATAATCCTCATACGCCGGTGAGGACATCATTCCCAACAGAAACCTGCAGAAGAAATCCGTAGACATATAGTTCTGTCGCGACAATCCGCTTCCGTCCGCTATCGCTGCTCCGCGCAAAGTGCTGACTCCCAGATTCTTCAGTACCTTGTCCATAGCGACATAAGAAGAATCGTAGCACGCGCTCTGTGTAAGAGTCTTGCCCAAAGTACGGAATAGCGTCTCAGCATAGAGGTTGTTGCTGGCGTGATTGGTCTCGAAGACTATCCTCTTCAATGAAGCCGAGGCTGTAGAGTCAATCATATGGATCTGTCCTTTGTCCTCAAAGTCCTGACAAAGCCTGAAGTCTGAAACTCCACCTTCGCAGACGATTCCTTTCTTTACGAGATACTCCCTGAAATAGTGGGCGCAGGTGTACTCCGGGTACTTGTTGCTGCAGTCCAGTCTCTTTCCGGCCCTGTCCACCCCGAATGTGCCCCTGATTTCAGCAACCGGTGCAAGCTCGCTCGTGTACAGATAAAGCTGATCACCCGTACCGGCCTCCCCGGTGCTGCAGTCCTGCCTCACCTCAAGCCAAGGACAGACAGGATAATAAGGGGATATATTGACGTCGTCGCCGACTTTTTCACCTGCCGCAACAGAAAACGAAAGCGTGTTCTCATAGAACATAAGTCCTGTGGCTCCGGAGCCGTAGTATGTTCCTATGTCGCTCCATTGCCAGGTCGGATGCTCCATCATACCGTCGAAATGCCTTCCGTCTCCGACGATTTTTCCGGTGATATGTCTGATCCCGGCATCACGGACTATCTTTTCCCACTGACCGAACATCTCCTCGGCAGGAGTCGCGATCGAGTCCTTCGAGAAGGTGGTGGGGTCTCCTCCGCCGATAATATACAGGTCTCCGTCGAGGATACCGTCAGTGATTTCTCCGCTATGTCCTATCTTTGTATAGAATTGATAGTCAGCTCCTAACGTGTGCATCGCTGCTCCTGTGCTGATCAGCTTCATATTGGACGCCGGCACAAGCATATTGTCCGAGTCCACATCGACGAGGACCTTTCCATCCGCTCTCTTTGCGCATATGCTTACCACGCCTTGATTCAGCGCAGGATCCTCCGCGATGGCGTTGACCTTCGCCTGAAGGGCGATGGCAGCCGAATCGGCTGCAACCTGTGCGTGTGCGTTGCCGAAGGCAGCCCACGCGCAAACCAGCATAAATATACGTTTCATCTTTTTAACTCTCTTCAAAGAGCAAAATTAGCATAAAAATCATAACTTTGTCTGGATTAAACACAATATAATATGTCTAAAACAGTGCTTGTTTCCGGCGGTGCCGGCTATATAGGAAGCCACGTCAGTGTGGAACTTATCAACTCGGGTTACAATGTTGTGGTGGCAGACAATATGTCCAACTGCGATATGACCTGCTTCGAAGGAGTGAAGAAGATCACAGGAAAGGATGACATCCCTTTCTATCAGATCGACTGCTGTGACTATGAGTCCGTAGTGAAGCTTTTCGATGAGCAGAAGATAGATGCAGTCATTCATTTTGCTGCATATAAGGCTGTCGGTGAATCAGTTGCACAGCCGATAATGTACTACCGCAACAATCTTGTGTCTTTCCTCAACATCCTTGAGGCTGCCAAGAATCACGGCGGCTGCAATGTGCTCTTCTCGTCATCGGCGACAGTCTATGGAGAGGCTCAGGACCTTCCTGTGACCGAGCAGACTCCTCGTCTTCCCGCAACGTCTCCATATGGAAACACCAAGCAGATGTGTGAGGACATCCTCCGCGATGTAGTCAAGGCCACTGCAGGTTCGGAAGGAGTGGTCAAAGGCATAGCCCTGCGCTATTTCAACCCTATCGGCGCTCATCCGTCCGCATTGATAGGCGAACTTCCGCGCGGAGTGCCGAACAACCTCGTTCCGTTCATCACTCAGACAGCAGTAGGAAAGCGCGAGTGCCTGAGCATATTCGGAAACGACTATCCGACCGAAGACGGCACCTGCCTTCGTGATTATATAGATATAGTGGATCTGGCCAAGGCGCACGTGGCGGCAGTCGCACGAATGCTCGACGACAGGATGAAGGAGGGATATGAGATATTCAATGTGGGTACAGGCCGTCCGGTTTCAGTCTACGAACTTGTGACTGTTTTTGAGAAGGTCAACGGCCTGAAACTCAACTACAAGTTCGCCCCTCGCCGCCCTGGAGACGTCGTTGCCATCTGGGCTGACACCCGTCTGGCGAACGAGGAACTCGGCTGGCAGGCAGAGCGCCCTCTTGAGGAGACCCTCGCTTCAGCCTGGGCCTGGGAAAAACACCTCGCAGAAAAATAGTCCGGCTTTTCGCTTCAAAAACGTGCGTCGCTGCAAGGGAAATACTCAAATGTCGTGCTTTTGCGTCCGCGACGCAAGTTTTTCGGCTAAAAAGCCTGCGTCGCTGCATTGAAATTGCCCCCGGGTGTCTTTTGACGTGCTCCTAGGTGCACCCATCTGCCTTTGAGACCACTCCAAGCCACATTGCTGCACCTAGGTGTATAGTAATATGACACCTAGGGGCAGTGGGGGCAGTGACAGGTATTGAATTGGTGTCTTGAGTTTTACAGAGAATCACCTGCTCCAATTGACGCAGGTGATTCTCTGTAAAACGTTGTGCTATAGTGATTTGTGGTTTTGTTTTCTTTTGTCCGGAGCCGTTCTCTCTCAGCGGCAGCGTGGTCGGCAGCCGCAATCCTCGCAGAAATAAGCCTCGATTCTTTTGCAAGGATTGCTGTTTTGAATCAAAATCGCTGGTTTTGAGGCCATATTTGAAATCCTCGCACAAGAAAACGCCATTTCTTCTGCAAGGATATAGGAATGCCCTTTCAGGTACATAAAACAAGCATTCCCGTCTTTTCAACCGGTGTTGATCAGGCGGGAATGCTTTATTCTGGTGCTGCCAGGAGGATTACTCCTGCTTTGAAACTACTGCGCTGAGCTTCTCGCAGAGCTCGTCGAGCTTCTCGAACATTTCCTTTGTAAGGTTGTTGTAGAAAGCCTTCTTGTTGCCCTCTGGGTGGCTGGCTTTAGTCTTGAGGTTGTTGTAAAGCTCTACAGCCTCGTCGATTATCTGTGCGATCTCGTCAGCGTCCTTGTGTGGGTTGAGCGCAACGAAGAGTGCGCAGTCATCAATAAATTCCGCTACGAAATACTCGATGTCTTTCTTGAAAACTCTAAGGTTCATAATAATTCGAATTAATTAAGGTTTGTGTTATAACGAACGCAAAGTTAGCAAATTTTATTAAGAAACAAGTGGTGCTGATTATTTTGTAGGCACCTATAATCTTGTGGCGGCAACAAGTCTGTGGGAGTTCTCGTAATAATCCTCATCTCCTGGAATCAGTGAGTTTATGCGTACCCTGTGTGACGAGTGGATCATCCTGTTGTTGCCCAGATAGATGCCCACGTGGGTGATTCTCATCGGCTTCTCATCGGTTGCCGGAGTGCCGAAATACACAAGGTCACCGCGTTCCAGGTTTGCCACAGCGGCCAGTGCTTCCTCTCTGTCATATGTGGCAGCCCTGTCCTCGTTATTTAGATCTCTTCGAGGAACATCTATCCTGTCTCCGCAGAACACCTGCTGCGAAGCATTCCTCGGCAGAAGGATGCCGTTCATTATATGGCATATACGTACAAGACCGCTGCAATCCACGCCCTTTGCCGACATTCCTCCCCAGAGGTACGGCACTCCCAGAAGCTTCTCGGCCTGGGCGATGATCTTCTCCGTCACATCCGGTGATATGCTCTCTGCCGAACCCTCTCCCATTGCTATGGATGTCCATCCCTGGTGAAGCTTCAGCTCCTTCGAAGGTACGTATCCGGTCTTGCCTGATGGCAGCATTACCTGCGTCCATCTGCCTCTGAGTGCCTTTGCGCCGCGTTTTTCTGCTTCCGGTCCGAACCTGAGGATGTCGCCCCCGACAAGGTCGCACAGAGTCGCAGACTTCAGCGACCGTTCTGTATATATATGTCCATATAGTCCATTATACATCACCTTCGGAGCGTCGTTATATGCCTTCAACTGCTCTTGGGTCATCTCGACGAGGCCTTGGTTGGTGCACCAGGCGCGGTAGGGTTGAGGTGTGATGACCTCCATCCAATAGCTCTGTTCGCCGACGATCTCCACCACCGTTCCCATCAGCTCCTGCGTCTCCAGTGGCGATTCATAATCAGGCTCCAGCCTGAGATAGCTGGTTGAAAACTCCACAACCGCCATCCTCTTCTCCTGCCCCGCCGCCGCTGCCGCGACCCCCAGCAGAATTAATATTCCTATAATCCTTCTCATCTTCTTCTAAGTATGTTACGTTATGGCAAAATTAGGAAAATATGACTAATTTTGCGCGATATGACAGATGATTTTGCGAAATACGGTTTCCCCGATGGGAAAAGATATAATTCCTTTGTCGGTTATTTCAAGAGGAAATATGGCGAGCGTCTGCAGAAGATAGTGCTGGACGCCGGCTTCACCTGCCCGAACCGTGACGGCAAGGTCGGCAGGGGAGGGTGCACCTATTGCGACAATGCCGCTTTCCACCCTTCGTACAGCACCGCAGGCAAGAGCCTTCACCAGCAGATGGATGAGGGTATTGAATTCCATAAGGTGAGGTACCGCACCACTGAGCACTATCTTGCTTATTTTCAATCATTTTCCAATACCTATGCTCCTTTGGAAAGGCTTAAGGCCTTGTATGAGGAGGCGCTTTCGCACCCGCAGGTGGTGGGCATAGTCATAGGCACCAGGCCGGACTGTGTGGATGAGGAGAAGCTGGACTATCTGGCAGATCTTGCCGGAGGCCGTGTACTGGAAGGTTGGAGCAGGTCGCTTTCGGATGGTCAGGAGCGGACTGCACCTGTGGTCATCGTGGAATACGGAATCGAGTCCTGCTATGACCGGACGCTTCTGCGTATAAACCGAGGCCACGATTTCGAGACAGCCCGCAGAGCCGTGACGATGACTGCAGAAAGGGGACTGGATGTGGGAGTCCACTTCATTTTAGGACTTCCGGGGGAGACCAGGCAGATGATGCTTGATTCCTGCGAGCTGATCAACGCCCTTCCGATCCGTTCGGTGAAGTTCCACCAGCTCCAGATCGTCAAGGGGACAAGGATGGAGAAGGAATATGAAGAAAAGCCTCAGGATTTTGAACGTTTCGGCCTTGAGGAATATATCGACTTCTTTGTGGATATGCTGGAGCGCCTCCGCCCGGATCTTTTCATAGAACGTTTCGTCGGCGAGGTCCCTCCACGCTTTGTCAACGAGACCCCTTGGGGCCTTATCCGCAATGTGGAACTCCTCCGCCTGCTCGAAAAATGCCTCGAAGACCGCCGGACCTGGCAGGGAAGGCTGCTGGAACGATAGTATATCCCTTTTGAGCCTCCTGTAAGTCTCTGTGTATTAGCATTTTATGCTAGATGCCTGCTGCGCTTGGTCGGCAGGCATTTTGTGCATATGATTGATTATCAGACAGTTGTATATTGCGCTCCGCTGCCCTTCCTCCTCCCCTTGCTGCCCCCTGCCTCCCCTTGCTGCCCCTCCCTTCGCCGCCCTCGCATATAAAATAAACCAATTCCTGAATAAATCACACGATCATAAAATTTATTCGCCACATTTTTCTTTTTTTTAAACAAGTTTTCCCCTGTAAGCTCTAGTTTTGTCCTGGCAGATGCGCTTGTTGAGTGGCACGTAAAGGCTTGATTATCAGCAATATGCTGATTATGCCTGCCGCACGGATACAGCAGGCATTTCGGCTAAAGCATTAATTATCAATATTTTAAAGGAAAGGACTATGAAGAGGAGAAGAAGATTTCTGCCTGGAGAGTGCAGTCACATCTATCAGAGAACAGTGCAAGGGGTTAATATCTTCTATGACAGAGAGGATTATCTGGTCTTTTATATGATAATCTCTGTCTCAGCAAGGAAATTCAAAGTGAAAATCATAAAAATGTGCCTGATGATAGATCACATACACATTCTCGTAGAAGCGGATTCGTGCAAAGAGATGGCTGATTTTGTAAGGCATTATACGTCTGTCTTTGTCAGAGAATATAACGACTCGATAGGAAGGAAAGGTCAGCTGATGCACAAAAGTTTCGGCAGTGCTCCCAAAAAAGGAAATAAAAAGACAAGGTCAGCCATTATCTACATCGGAAATAATCCCGTTGAAAAGAAAATATGTAGGAGTGCGGAAGAATACAGATGGAATTTTATTGCATATTTTGGTAAAATGAATCCTTTTTCGAAGGCCGTTCCGGAATCTTGCTGCAGTAAAATGCTTAGGAGGGCAAAAAGGGAAGTCAGTCTTAGCGTTGCTGCAAACTGTTATATCAATTACGCCAGGCTCAGATGGTTTATGCGTAGGATTGATGATGAAGAAAAGGAAATATTGACCGATTATATTGTAACTGAATATATGCCGTTTGACTTACAGACCCTGTGGTCTTATTATGAAGATGAGGGGCAGATGATTGCTGCAATGAACGCAAGCACGGGAAGTGAATATGACATAAAGGAAAAAGTGACACATCATTCTGATCTGATATATGAAAGAATTAAGGATGTCGTGCGAAAAGAAACCGGGTTGGATACAGTGCGAAAAGTGACGGTTCTGCCTGAAGGTGAAAAAGTTGAAATGCTTTCAAAGATAAAGGACGCTCTGCCTGAGGCCGAATATTTCCAAATATGCAAATTTCTTCACGTCGCCAAAAAGAAGCGGGAATTGTAGTGCGCTGATATTCAGGGTGTTACTCTAAATGCCTGCTGCGTGGATACAGCAGGCATCTAAAGCAAGTGCCTGATAAATATGGAGTTAGGTGTGTCGCAGCGTGAATGTTAGGGCGAAAAATTGTTGAAAAACCCTTCAAGGTCTTTAGAGATTCGGAAAATATTGTTACATTTGCCAAATTTTAGACATAAGATGCAGACTTTTACTAACTCTCCGATTATCGAAGGCTTGACCTTCGACGATGTTTTGCTGATTCCTGCACATTCTGAGGTACTGCCTAGAACTGTGGATGTGTCAAGCAAGTTCACTAGAGACATCACCCTCCAGACTCCAATCGTTTCTGCCGCAATGGACACCGTGACTGAGGCTGAACTCGCTATCGCTATGGCTCGCGCCGGCGGTATCGGTGTAATCCACAAGAATATGTCCATCGAGGAGCAGATGAACCAGGTGCGTCGTGTCAAGAGAGCTGAGAACGGAATGATCTATGATCCTGTAACCATCCGTCCGGATGCTACAGTAGGCCAGGTTCTCGGTATGATGGCACAGCATCACATCGGTGGTATTCCGGTTGTCGATGACAACGGTTTCCTCGTTGGTATCGTGACAAACCGTGACCTTCGTTTCCAGAGAGATCCGAAGATGCCGGTGTCTGAAATTATGACAAAGGAGAACCTTGTGACAGCTCAGAAGGGCATCAGCCTTCCTGCAGCAACAGACATTCTCCGTCAGTACAAGATTGAAAAGCTCCCTGTAGTGGATGCTGACGGCAAGCTCGTCGGCCTGATCACCTACAAGGACCTTATGAAGATAAAGGACAACCCTATCGCATCAAAGGACAGCAAGGGCCGCCTTCTCGTGGCTGCCGCTGTAGGTGTGAACTCCGAGACCATCGAGCGTATCGAGATGCTCGTTGGAGCTGGCGCTGATGCAGTGGTTGTCGACACAGCTCACGGACACTCACAGGGTGTTCTCGATGTGATCAAGAGAGCTTGCGACGCTCTTCCAGAGGTGCAGATCGTGGCAGGTAACGTTGCAACAGCAGAGGGAGCCAAGGCTCTTGCAGATGCTGGTGTAAGCGCTGTCAAGGTAGGTATCGGACCTGGATCCATCTGTACAACCCGCGTTATCGCAGGTGTAGGTATGCCACAGCTTTCTGCAGTTATGATGGCTTCTGAGGCACTCAAGGGTACAGGCGTTCCTGTGATCGCAGACGGTGGTATCCGTTATTCAGGTGACGTTGTGAAGGCTCTCGCAGCAGGTGCAAGCACCATTATGGCAGGTTCGCTCTTCGCTGGAGTTGAGGAGTCACCGGGAGAGACTATCATCCTTAACGGCCGTAAGTACAAGTCTTACCGTGGTATGGGATCGCTTGAGGCTATGCAGCAGGGCTCTAAGGACCGTTACTTCCAGGATATGGAGGCTGACATCAAGAAGCTCGTTCCGGAGGGAATCGTGGCACAGGTTCCTTACAAGGGAACTCTCAACGAGGTCGTTTACCAGCTCGTAGGTGGTCTCCGTGCAGGTATGGGTTACTGTGGTGCGCCAAACATCGAGAAGCTCCGCGAAGCTAAGTTCGTACGTATCACAAACGCAGGTTACCTTGAGGGACATCCACACGATGTGACCATCACCCGCGAGGCTCCTAACTACTCAAGATAGTAAGCCTATGAGGCGTATAGTTCTCATATTCATCATAGGGATCGTCTTGCCGACATTAACGTCGTGCAGGGCGATTTCCTCCTTTTTAAGTAAAGAGGAGGCAGTGGCTGAAGTCGGCTCTGCCCGTCTTTATAGGAGTGATCTTAATATGGTGATTCCTAAAGGATTAGCCTATGAGGACAGCGTGCGCCTGGCCAAAAGTTACATAAACACTTGGGCTCTCGATCAGGTCTTCCTGTCGATAGCCGAGCAGCAGCTTTCCAAGTCGGAGAAGGATGTGACCAGGGAACTGGAGGACTACAGGACCTCTCTCCTTAAGTTCCGCTACGAGCAGCTGTATGTGAACGAACGCCTTGACACGGCAGTGTCCGATGACAAGGTGGAAGAGTATTATCAGGCGCATATGGACAAGTTCATCCTGCGCCGTCCGCTGGTCAAGGCCCGCTTCCTGAAGATATCTGCAGAGTCTCCTACTTTGAAGGAACTCAAGAAGAAGATGTCTTCCGAGGAAGTCAATGACCTTTTTGAAGCGGACAGCCTGGCATATTCATCGGCATTGAAGTTTGAGATATGGCAGAATAATTGGGTCGATATCGCCTTGGTGGCCAGCGAGTTGGGAATGGATTACACCTCCGTTCTTGCCTCTATGAAGGGTAAGTGGGTGGAAAGGACCGACACCACAGGCATAATGACAGTGGCGTACATATCGGAAATCATATCCGAGGGTCACGCAGCTCCGATCGAGTACAGCACCCCGTCGATCAAGGATATGATAATAAGTGCCAGAAAACAGCAGCTTGTTTCCACTTTGGAACGTGATTTGCTGAATGAGGCGCGCGAAAATGGACAATTTGTAATTTTGAAATAAATATGAAGCGATTCCGCATACAGAAACTTATGGCGGCTGCTGTGGTGTTTTGTGCCGCAGCTGTTGCCGCATCTGCGCAGAAATATAACAACGGTCTGATTGACAAGACTATAGCCGTTGTCGGCAACGAGTTCATTATGCTTTCAGAGCTTGAGGAAGAGATGAAGGCACAGGGATTCGGCTATATGTCCGACAAGACCGGCAGATGCGAGCTTCTTGAGAATATGATGACCACCAAGCTCTTCCTTATGCAGGCAAGAGTGGACTCCATTGAGGTAAACAAGGATATGGTGGAGAGCAACCTCGACGATTATATGGCCAACATCCTTACCTACTATGGCGGTGAGGAAGGCGTCGAGAAGCAGTATGGCAAGCCGATATACAAGATCCGTCAGGATCTCCGTGCGGACCTTCAGGACAAGACTCTTGCGGAGCAGATGCAGCAGGAGATCGCAAAGAAGATTCCGGAGCTGACACCTTATGATGTCCAGCAGTTCGTGGACGCGACTGATCCTGAGGACCTTCCGCTTGTACCGATGAAGTACCAGCTCAGCCAGATCTGCATCTATCCGGACAGAGAAGCGGCAAACATCGCAGTAAAGGAGCGCCTTCTAGCAATCCGCGAGCGTATCATCAACGGTGAGAAGTTCTCGACTCTGGCACGTATATATTCGCAGGACCCGGGCAGTGCAAGAAAAGGCGGTGAACTCGGAATGGCCTCTAAGGACATCTTCTGGCCTGTATTCTCGGATGCGGCTATGTCGCTCAAGCCGGGCGTGGTGTCTCAGATTGTAGAGACTCCGGACGGATTCCACATCATCGAGGTCCTCGAGAAAAAAGGAAATATGTTCAATGCGCGCCACATCCTTCTCAAGCCTGAGTACACTACTGAGGATATGGAAAAAGGTTTCCGCGTGCTTGACAGCCTTAAGACAGAGCTTGCAAATGAGGCTGTGACTTTTGAACTTGCAGCGCGTTTCTATTCTGAGGACCCTGCAACAAGGACAAACGGAGGCCAGATGGCCGACCCGTCTTCTGGTTCATCATATTTCGAGATCGACCAGCTCAAGCCTCAGGACTATGCTGCTATCAAGGATCTCAAGGAAGGTGAGATTTCAGAGCCGTTCTCTTCACTTGACAACGAAGGAAGAAACGGTAACACAGTCTATAAGATCATCAGAGTGGACAAGATCATTCCGGCTCATCCGGCATCCTTCTCGAAGGATTACACTTTGCTTCTAGGCTATGCCAAGAACAATCTCCAGATGAAGGCCATCAACGATTTCATCGATTCCAAGATCAAGTCTACCTACATAATCATAGACCCTCTCTTCAAAGACTGCTCATTCGAGCGTGACGGCTGGGAGGAAAAGTTCCGTAAATAAGACCTTTTCTGCAGCGTCATATGTCTTTTTTCAGGAAGTTGATACTTTCAGCAGTCGCTTTGACCGCCTGCCTGTCCCTCTCTGCACAGAACAAGAAATCTGAAGAGAAGGACAGTCTTGTTGTGTTGCTCAGCTCCAAATCAGCCCAGATGGTGGACATCGAGGGAGCACGTTACAGAAAAGTAGTCGGTCCGGCACGTTTCCTCCACAACAACACCTACCTCATATGTGACACAGCCTTGTGGAATGTCGAGACAAAGATCATCGACGCGTGGGGCAACGTGAGCGTGCTTCAGGAAGAGACAGTGCTGACAAGTGAGAACCTCAAGTACTTGATCGATGAGGACCTGGTTCAGTTCAGAGGAGCTATGGTACAGCTCACTGATAAGGATCACAACACATTGAGGACCAGGCATCTGGACTATAACACCAAGGACTCGGTCGCTATCTTTATGAACGGTGGTGCGATGCGTGACAAGGATGGCCAGATCATCGAAAGCCGCACTGGTACCTACGATTCAAAGATAAATACGTTTACGTTCAACAATGATGTGAATATGTTCACCGACTCCGTCTTCGTGAAGACAAAGGAGCTGGTGTACGAGTCCGATCTGGACCTTGCAACCTTCGGAAGTGCCACAGATGTGTGGAAGGATGAGAATATGCTTTCTTCCAACCGAGGTTGGTACGACAGAGGACGTGAACTCTTCTTTTTTGCAGACAAGGTACACGTGATGTCAGAGGATCAGGAAGCCTGGTGCGACACCCTGTTCTTCCACAGGTCGACATCTGACATTGAAATGCTTGGAAACACGCAGATCACAGACACCACACGAAACGTATTTGCACTGGCAGGAAGAGTTGAGTACATAGACACCCTGTCTAAAGTCACCCTCACCCGCAAACCTGCTGTCATCTCTCAGACAGAGGACCAGAGTGGTGCGATCGACACAGTCTACCTTGGAGCAGACAGGCTTGTCTACTACACTCAGATGAAGTTTGAGATCAGTGACGCTGTCAATGCGGATGCAGACAAGAGGCTTAAGTCACTTGAAGTGGATCCGGTGGGCGAATTCCGCAGGAAAGCGGCTGAAGCCGCTGCGAAGGCTGCGGAAGAAGAAGCCAAGAAGGATCCGAACTATCGCCCGAAGGCATCCAAGCCAAAAGGTAATGCCGCACCGCCCGAACCCACAGGAAGGCCTACCAGGGTAGCTCCTTCGTCAGGTGGGGCAACGCCGAACCCTCAGACAAGACCGCAGAGACCGACAAGACCAGAAAGACCAGAAAGACCAGAAAGACCGGTACCTTCATCAAATGGGGATATAAAGACATCTGTAGACCAGCCAGCTGCCAAAGATTCGTTGTCAGTCAAAGACTCACTGTCGATTCCTGATTCTCTGGCAATGCCGGATTCACTCGCAGTAACAGATTCCTTGGCTGTCGCCGACAGTCTGGATATGACACCGAAGGACTCCACACGTATCGGCTTCCTGCAGGCAGTAGGAAAGGTAAAGATATATAAGAAGGACATCCAGGTCGCCTGTGACTCCCTTCTGTACTGCGACCTCGACTCGCTTGCACGTCTGTATAAGGAACCGCTTATATGGCAGGAAATTACAAGACAGTACTCTGCCGACAGCGTGACCCTTATGATAAAGGACGGAAAGATGCAGAAGGCCAGCCTTATGTCCAATGCATTCATAGTCATAAAGGAGGATGAGAAGAGTTTTGACCAGATCAAGGGCACTGAAATGCTTGCCTACTTTGGCTCAGAAGGAGAGCTCGTCCGTTTCGATGTGCTCGGAGGTGCGTCTGCTCTCTTCTACCTTGAGGAAAACGGAGTGCTCGCGACAGTCAACAAACCGGAGTCAAAGATGCTTTCTGCAGTCCTGAAGGATGGAGAGATCCAAAGGATATATTATTTCGAAGAGGCAAAGAATGACGGCTACCCAGTCGTGCAGATGACGGCCGACGACAAGCAGTTGAAAGGATTCAACTGGCTTCCCGAGAGGCGTCCGGCAGACAGAAAGGCAGTGACGCCTCTGTCCCTTCGTCCAAGCGAAAGACTCAGATATGCGGCACATCCTCGTGCCAAGTACAAGCAGACAGACATATATTTCCCTGGATATATGAACGATGTCTATCGCCAGATAGAGGTCCGCGATTCTCTCCGCAGAGTCCGTGAATGGGAAAGACAGATCGCTGAACAGGAAGCTGCGGAAAAGGCACGTCTTGACAGCTTGGCTGCGACGGATTCTCTTGCAACTGGCACTTCTTTGACAGATTCTTTAAGTACAGGACCTGCCAGACTGCCTGTTTCGGATTCTCTCTCTGTCAGTCGTGACTCTTTATCAGCACATAGAGACTCACTGGCAACCAGTCTGGATTCACTTGCCCTGTCTGACTCCCTGGCAGTAATGGACTCTGTAACTGTGACAGAGCCGACAAAGGAGGAACTCAGAGCTGCAGCAAAGGCAGAAAAGGCCAGAATCAAGGCTGAGAAGAAGGCCGCACGTGAGCTGAAACGTCAGGAAAGGCAGGCAGCCAAGGAAGCCCGCTGGGCAGAACTCGATAAGAGGGATGCTGAAAAAGCGGCAGCCAAAGAGGCCAAACTGAAGGCAAAAGAACGCGAACGCAAACGCAAAGCCCTCGAAGACGCAGCCCGCCAGGCCGAAAAAGACGCCCAAACCCTCGAAAAATACAGAAGAAAATTCGAAGCACAAAAAGCCGCCGAATCCGCCAAGGCAGCCAGTAGCAAATCTTCGAAAAAATAAAACAAACATCCACGAAGTGCCTATGTACTTCGTGGATGTTTTGGTAAGAAAGAAGAATGTCATATGAATGATTCCCTGTATCTTTGTACATATTATGTTGTATACTATATACTATGAATAAACTGTTTTCTAAAATCGCATTTCTTTTTTCCGGACTCATCTTTTTGATGTCTTGTGAAAGAGTTACTTATCAGGATGAAGTTGTCTATGCAGTTACAACAGGGAAGAGTATATCCTCGATCAGCATTTTCAATGCGAAAGACGAGTTGCTCCATAAGTATGATTATATATACGATAGTTCAGGTAATGTTGTAAGTGTTGATAATGATGGAGTTCTCTATACTTATCAATATGATGACGCTCTGCTTGTCAGTATTAGCTGCGATGATACATATAATTCTACTTGGGTCTTGACATATGACGAAAATCATAAGCTCGACGAATATTTTGTATATATGAATGGCGATTTTGTCATAAAATACACATTTGATTATGATGGAGATAGAATTTCTTGTTTCAATATACTGAATAGAGAAGAATCAGATATTGTGAAAATAACGATGTCTTATGCTTGGGAAGGTTTCAATTTAGCCAGCATTGGAAGCATAGAGTTTACCTATAAAGATATCATAGATAATTTCAATGTGCCGATTCCAGAATTGCAGTTACCATCTTATGGGTTATTCTTGGATCCTCTGTTCGATGGCTTCTCGTGTTCGGAAAATTTGATACAAACCTCCAAGGCAAGTAATTTAAACGAATTTGAGTACTTGAGAAATGAAGATGGGGATATATGCCGCATAGATGTTGACAGCGGCAGGCTTTATTATAT
Organism: Bacteroidales bacterium; assembly: GCA_017560825.1. Taxonomy (GTDB): domain Bacteria; phylum Bacteroidota; class Bacteroidia; order Bacteroidales; family UBA932; genus Cryptobacteroides. The sequence continues at coordinate 25,225 of JAFZED010000062.1, forward strand.
AATAGAATATGCCGAATGTTCTGAAGCGAGAAGATAAGAAACAGCCACGAAGCAACGTTGAAGCTTCGTGGCTGTTTTGGTAAGGAAGGCAGAAGGATTGGCAAAATGCCGTGTTTTAAACTTGTTATCATAAGAAATCTGCCTTCCTTATGCTGTATAATATAAAAGAGGTGCAGTCCGGCCCACACCTCTCTAAGCTTACCACGGCTTGATTGATAGATAGGTCGTCCTGCACCAAAGGCACAAGACCACCTATCGCCCTATCAATCATTCGTTTGTGGTAATTTAGAGAGGTGACGATAGGGGTAAAAATATGTCAATTATATTGTTGGTATAAAACTCAACTTACTGATTGCAAAGTTAATCAATTTTCTGTATCTTAGTACATATAATGTTCTATACTATGAATAAAGTGTTTTGTAGAATCGTATTTCTTTTTTGTGGGCTCGTGTCCCTGATTTCGTGTGGGGTGTCAGAAGTCAGAGATAAGCTGAATGATGTGGAATCGTATATAATGGAGTGCCCAGACAGCGCTTTGGCAGTGCTGGATTCTATGGATCGTGCCATTCTTACTACAGACCGTCTGAAGGCCCATCATTCTCTTTTGTATGCGATGGCTCTGGATAAGAACTATATAGATGTGAGTGATGATTCACTTGCCAGAGTTGCTCTTGACTACTATTCCCGTAAAGGTCCTGCGAAATATGAAGCCCGTTCACAGTATTATCTGGCACTGTCATATTATTATGCAGGCGATTTGAGTAGGGCTATTCTGGAAACAACTAAAGCAGATGCCCTGGCTGAGGAAAGTGATAGCCTGTATTTAGGCTTCGCTAAAGTGCTTCAGGCAGATATATACGCAAAGACCTATAATGATGTTGAAGAGTTAAAATCATTGCAGGAAGCTGTAGATATATATAATGCTATCAGTTCATATTATTACTTGGTGATTGCGGAGTTAAGATTAGCTCAAGCCTTATTGAATCAAAATAGTTATTTAGAAGGAGAATCGATTTTACAAAGATTGATTTATGCTGATCAGATCAATGAAAATATAAGACTATCTTCCATCGTGACTTATGCTTTTATGAAAGTTACTCAAAATAATCCAGATTATACAATGGCCTCAGAGCTCTATAATGAGATTTGTAGTCAATATGATGGGCGCTTTATGAAGACCCAGGATTATTGGGCTTACGCTTATGCTTTAGGGCAGATTGGCAGATATGAGGAATCAGAATCTATTATTTCTCAGTTGTCTCAAATAGATTCTTCAGCCACTGCATTCTATTGGCTTTATAGAATAGAGAAAGGATATGGAAATTATTCAGAGGCGTTGACGAAGCTTGAAAATTCAGTAACTCAGAATAATACAGAAGTTACAGACGCCTTGAAACAGTCATTAGCTAGTGTCCAAAGAGAATATTACGAGTCCCAATACCGTGAAGCCTCATTGCAGGTCAGGGTAAAGAATCAGATGATGATCCTTGTTGTATCTTTTGCATTCGTTGTTCTATTGTTGATCCTGCATTTTGTTCATAGACGAATCTCAAGTCAACAAGAGGAAAAGGAAAAACTTATGGAGTACGTCGATGAGATCAAGCGCCAGCTTGTTCAGGCCAAAGAGGAGAATTATCCTTTACTGAAGAAACGCTTCATAGATCTGTATAAATCTCGTTTCGATACAATCGGAATGTTGTGCGACCAGTATCTCCAGAACAAAGACAGGTCAGATGTCGAGAAGGTGATGTATCAGAAGATGCTTCTGATGATAGAGGAAATCCGTAACGACAAGGTCAGAAAAGTAAAGTTTGAATCTTTGCTGAATTCAGAATTGGACGGAATCATCCAGAACTTCCGCACAGAAATGCCGAAATCAAAAGAATGGGAAGTAACGATGTTCAGCTATCTGGTAGCAGGTTTCGACGCAACGACTATTTCCAGACTGATGGATATGCCTTTAAATAATGTCTATGCCTACAAAAGACGCCTCAAACTCAAGATTGAAGAGAAAAAACCTGAACATTCCTCTCAATTTCTCGAAATGATAACCCACTGACACATAATAGCTTATAAAAAGTGTAAGATTTAATTTTCTTACACTTTTGTATTTTGTTGATTATCAATCAAATACAAAAGACATTTTAATGATTTTGTAAGTTTTTAATAGCCCCGAAATTAGCCTAAAGCAGAGAAACTTCCATACATTTACGGCGTTTTAAACTTATTTATCATGAGAAAAATTCTATTATTGATGGCCGTGCTGCTGCCTCTGTCATTGTTCGGGAAGAATGATGATAATGAAAATGCAGTAGTGAAAATCCCGTTGCAATATGGGCAGGGGGTAAAAAACAATCGTAATATATTTGTTGAGCCGATTGAGTCTTATTATTACTATGTGACTAACACAATTATTACCAACGTACTCGATGGTAGTGGAAGTATATCAGTCTCAGTATTCAATCGCTCTACCGGTGAAGTTTGGTATGACACTATTGATTGCTCAGTTCAGCAACAGATTATTACTCAAATCTCCGGAACTCCTGGAGTGTATGAGGTCGTCTATATGACAGCCTCTGGTGATACTTATAGTGGATTATTTGAGATCAAGTAATTTAATATTAACAAAAATTATGAAATACATTAAGTTGATAGTTTTTCTGGCATTGTCTATTGTGTCGTGTCAGTATCAAGAGATTATTCCGGATAAATTGGCGGATTACAATGCTGAAGATGTTGATTATTATTCAATTATTGAGTCTATGGGATATCCTGTAGAAGACATCGTGGAATATGAAAATCTTTTCATTGTTTCAGGTGAAACTTTTTTCTATAAAGACGATTTGTCTGAATATGCGAGGATGCATCCTCAGACCAAAATCAATGCACTGGGGACCTTGCCTGCTGATTCGCAAACGATATATATAAATGATCAATATATAGATGCGGATTATGTTTCATTGCTTGAAGAGGCAATTGATAAGTGGAATAGCTTAGAGGATTGTAATCTGAATTTTATCTATCCGCATGAACTATGCGATGATTGTGTCATTTTAGAAATCAGTGATACTCCGACTAAACTTACTCAAAGTAATGCTATGATAAGGGAGAGTGTGATGGAAGGAGTCATACCGACTGTCTCAATTAATACATCTCACAACACCTGGCTTTCTCTTCCGGGAGATCAACAAGTATATGCAATAATGCATGCTATAGGTCATTTAATAGGACTAAAAGATAGTGATGAAACGGAATATCATATTGATGAAACGTCTATGGAACCTTATTCTACTATTATGAGGCCAGCAGATGAAATTACTCCAGCAGAATATTTCTATTATTGGGGGGAAGGTTTCGGATATGGCGATAAAGAGGCTTTGGCCAAAATGTACCCATTACTTGTTACATCAGTATCAATTTCGGCTGATTCTCAGATCTTATATTCTGGTTATCCTTACTCACTAATTTGCTCATATGAAGCACGTAAAGATATTCCTAACGTAAATTACAAATTTTCAGTTATTTCAATGCCGGAAAGTGCATCTAATCCAATTGTCTCAACGGATGGTTATAAGTGCGTTGTGGAGTTTAATGTACCCGGGGTTTATACTATAAAAGTTGAAGTGTTAGGTGGTGATGATCAAACAACAAGAGGCACTTATGCAAAAACTTTACTAGTCGTTGGACTTAATAGGTTTATATATCCAAAAATAACTGAAGTTAGAATAAATACGCCATTTGAGATTATATGGGATAAGTATGTTGATGGGAAAAAGGCGGATGTTACAATGACCGGTATTGAGTCTTGTTTTGATGGTGGGAACTCAACCAATTTGGAGATATCGAATCCGTCAATAGGGCAGTTCAATGTTATCTTGAAGGAATATGGTTCCTATACATTAACAATGGAAGCGAGGTTGGAGGAATTCGTGGAAAGAAAGGTAATACAAATTGATAAATTTTATAAGCCACTGAGAATGGTGATGGATTCACTTAACATTAATTTGGAGGAGGATATAGATTATCGACAAGAACCTTTTATTATAGGTGATTATTGTCAAAAAGTTGATACCACCGATACCACCAATACCACCAATCATATATGTGCTAGAACGCCTTATTCTACTAAGTTGTCTCAGTCTGGGACGTTAGAGGGAAGACTGTTCTGTAAAGTATATAAAAAATATTATAAAGAGTCTTTTCCTGTGGCAGCTAGGGCTGTGCAACGACGTCCGATAACAGATACTACATTTGTACGCACAGTTATCAGGTATCCAGGTGATGACGTTACATATACTCCGGACTTTGATTTGCACGATATTGAGGTGTATTACACTTCTCCTGTGTATAGTGACTATGGACCAGTTATGTACGAAAGATATAGAGGATATTATGGAATTATTGTTCCAGAATCTAGAATATATATTAAGGAATAGTAATGTATAAGAAAAAATGTATATTGCAGGATAATTGACTGACATTTATTAAAGTGGAATGAAAATAATGGTAATCTGTATCTTATGAAATCAAAGTTATTTCTTTTTCTATCATTAATGCTGTTGCTTCTCTCTGGCTGTGAGAAGAATGAACTCTTTATCTCCATCCCTGACTTTGAACTTAAATCAAACAGGCAGAACACAGATAGAAGGGATTTTACTGCTAACTGCCACGAATGCAATGATGCGTATGTCCTGACAGTGATTTTGTTTTATAATTCTCAGGATGCGCATTTTTGGGAGCAGAAATGGAAAATCACAGTAGACTCAAACGATGGGGTGAGATTATTTTTTCAGGATGACTCAATTCAGTATATGACTACATTCTATGAAGAGGGTGGGAACCCATATTCAACGTGGCTTATAGCCTCGGGGGAGTCTAAGTTTCCTCCTTATGATGAAATGCGTGCTTTCCGATTTCATTTCCCGACTTCAGTCGAGGATAAGACATTCCGTCTCAAATTAGAACATTCTGAAACGGGCCAGATTCTTTATAGTGATGATTTCATTTTGCAGACTGACATATGCAATGATCCGGACTGTACTGTGAGACCATTAGGACGAGACCATAAATACCACATAAATCATCTGATATCAAGAAAACAATAAAATGATGTAATAAGAAACCTCCACGAAGTTTTTATTGCTTCGTGGAGGTTTTGTAATGCTTATCTGAGCATAAATATCACAGGAAAGGTGTAGCTGACTGCAACCGCGCGGTCGCGTTGTTTTCCAGGTGTCCACTTAGGGGAAGAGTTGATTACTCGTAATGCCTCACGGTCGATGTCCGGGTGTACTCCTCTCACTACTTTTGCGTCTGCCAGTGTGCCGTCTTTTCTGATTGTAAAAGACAGTACGACACGTCCTGAGATTCCGTTCTCTTTACAAGTTTCCGGATAGACAAGTCTCTGGTTGACCCATTTGCTGAATGCATTGGCATCACCCCCGTTGAACAGCGGCTTCTGCTCCACTAACATAAATGGAATGTCAGCTTCTTCAACCTCCTCCTCAATCACCTCTATATAATCGTATAATACGATTCCTTCTGTTGGATTATCTTCGATAGAGATAAACTTGTCATCAACTATGATATCATCTTCGATGATGTCTATCACATCTGACAGAACAGGAATCTTTGGTGCTGCCGGAGGTGGCGGTGGAGTGTCAAATGTGATAGGTATGAGGTCTTCTACATCCATTATCACGTTTGTGTCTTCGAGTGATGTTGTCCTGATCTTTCCTGTGGTGAATTCAAAACAGAAGTAAACTAATGCCAGCGCTGCTATGCAGCCGATTTCTGTAAAGAGGAGCCTCTTGTTTTGGAGGTCCGCCTTTTCGCTTTTTCTGATTTCCATAATAAGAGATTTTTAGGGTTGGTACTTTGCATTTTGCTTGGTGCAAAGTTACGCTCATATAATACCCTGAAACAAATTTTCGGGCTTGCAAAATCTCTCTTATTTATACGGTAAGTAGTTGTAGATCAGGTGTTTACGCAATGTTGAATCTGCAAAATCTCTCTATTTTTGTAAGGTGTTGATTATCAAGAATTTATGGCTTCGATAAATTCTTCCTTATCTGGTGCTTCTGACGATGAAATTTTACCCTTCAGACGCCAGATGCGATTGTAGATGATGCCTTTGTCTTTCTCTAGAATTGTTGATATTGTGGTGCTGGAAAAGCCGGATGCTGCGAATATGAACAGTTTCAAGTCTTCAGCCTTCAGCTTGAGCATTTGTTCGCGTAGTCTTGCCACAAGGCAGTTGCAGTTCCTGTCAAGCATCATCTCCAGCCCTTTGATTGCCTTCGGGTCTTCTCTCAGTCCCTCGATGGCGGATTTGACCTCCTTGAGTATCTTGGATTGCAGATTGTCTGTCCCTTCGTATACATAGTACTGTTCGCAGAGTCTTTCAAGAAGGTCGAACCTGGCTATTGACATATGCTTTTCTGACGGAAGCCTTTTTGAGGCGGCTTTCAGCCTGATCTGCAGGTCTTCTGCGATGGTCATATATCTCTCTGTTTCTGCTTTTTCTTCAGCCAGTGCCTTTGCAGTTTCCAGACGGCGGTAACGGATGAAGCCCGTAAGGGCGAATACGATAGCCAGAGCTGTGAGAATTATGAAGGCTACTGCAAGTCGTGTGGTACGCAGACGTTGCTGAGATATTTCCAGCTGATGAGCCTTATACTCTTTGCGGGCTGATTCTACGGAACGCTGCAAGGTGACTGATTCCACTGAGTTGATGTGATCCATAACCTCTTCCAGTGCCGCGAGGGCCGAAGCTGTGTCACCTGACCTGCTTGCTACCTGGTATTCTCTGAATTTCACCTGTGCCTTTTCTGCTGGAGTTTCAGCGGTCTGCAATGCCTTGGCTATCCATTCTGATGCTTCGGCCGTGTTTCCAGTCAGTGCATAGGCGTATGCAAGCATTCCGCGGTCTTCGCAAGTGAGAGGGCATTTGAGTTCGTTTGCTTTGCGTGCAAGCATACTGATCGCGAGCTCCGGATCTTGTCTTGAGGTCTCCAGGCATAAGGCCGCATAGGCTTCAAGGCAGGCGGCCTCCAAAAGGGTGTCAGCCGCCTGATGAGCCTGAAACATTGTGTTGCGGAAAATCTTCTCCGCAGATGCATAGTCTTGAAAATTATAGCGGGCGAGGCCGCCTTCGAGATAGACATACAGTGAATTATAAGGCTTGCCAGCTTTTTCAAAGGCCTCTAGCGCCTTGTCCAGATAGGCGATCTCTTCAGTGTGTCCGCCGGTAGCGTTATAGGTATGAGCTATTTTCTGGTATATGGTGCCGAGACTATAATAGTCCTCTGCTTTCAAGGCCATTGTTTCAGCTTTGGAGTAGACCTCCATAGCTTCGCTGTAGCGTCTTTCTTCATATAATGCGTGTCCATTACCAATCTCTTCCTGAAGGTCAGTATCCTTATGCTTTGCGCAGGATGCTGACACAACAGAAAGTAACAGTATCAGTATGGCTGTGTGTCTGAACACTTACTCAGCGTATAAGCTTATGATGTTGAGGATGACCTTGCTGGCCTTCTGCATACTTTCGAGAGGGACGTATTCCATCTTGCCGTGGAAGTTGTGTCCGCCTGCGAAGATGTTAGGGCAAGGGAGTCCCATAAATGAGAGGTTGGCTCCGTCTGTGCCACCACGGATCGGCTGGATCTTTGGCACGATTCCTTCCATTTCCATAGCCTTCTTTGCCTTCTCGACGATGTGCATATGCGGCTCGACCTCTTTGCGCATATTATAATACTGGTGCTTCATCTCGAGCAGGGCTGTGCCTTCGCCATACTTGCAGTTGATGAAGTCGACGCATTTCTGCATATATGCCTTCTTCTGCTCGTAAAGATCCATATCGTGGTCGCGGATGATATATGAGAAGGTCGCTGTCTCCACTTCGCCCTTGAAACTGATGAGGTGGTAGAAGCCCTCGTAGCCCGATGTGTACTCAGGACGCTGCTCCACAGGAAGGAGAGCGTTGAGCTCCATACCGATGAGGGTTGCATTCTTCATCTTGCCCTTGGCAGTGCCTGGGTGCACGTTGCGTCCCTGGATACGGATCGTGGCTCCTGCTGCATTGAAGTTCTCATACTCGAGTTCGCCGACCTGGCCACCATCGAGGGTGTAGGCGTACTTTGCGCCGAATTTCTCCACATCGAACTTCACTACTCCTCGTCCGATCTCCTCGTCCGGAGTGAAACCGATCTTGATGTCTCCGTGCTTGAACTCAGGGTGCTCCACTATGTACTGGACTGCGTCCATAATCTCAGCTATTCCGGCCTTGTCATCTGCACCCAGAAGTGTAGTTCCGTCTGTAGTGATGAGAGTCTGGCCCTTGTACTGGGTCATTTCAGGGAACTCGCTTGGCTTGAGGCTCAGTCCGGGAACTCCCTTCAAAGGGATCTCTCCGCCATCATAGTTCTCGATGATCTGAGGCTTGATGTCGGCTCCGGAAGCGTCCGGCGCGGTGTCAGCGTGAGCGATGAAACCTACAGCCGGCACATCTTTTCCGCAGTTTGACGGAATGCTTGCCATTACATATCCATATTCGTCAAGTGTGGCCTCCACTCCCATTGCCTGAAGCTCGTCGCGGAGCATTTTAAGCAGGTTGAGCTCCTTTGCCGCGCTTGGCTGCGAAGTTGATTCGGGGTCAGACTGTGTGTCCACAGCCACATATCTTAAAAATCTGTCTAAAATCTTTTCCATAATCTGTGTTATTGTTGTTGGTTATCAGTCTCTGTTTCTGTATCAGTGTCGGTCTCCGTATCTGTCGATATTTCCGGGAATTCCGGCTCAGCTGTCTTGAAGCCTGCCGCTTCCACGAACCAGTTTGCCATCTCGACGCAGTTTCCTGTGGTCTCGTTGGTGCACGCAAGCCTGAAGTACTCGCTCGAGGCATCTCCCAGAATGAGGAACTTATGCATTTTCTGGTACTCCTTGAGCTTTATCATCTGTGCATCCCTCTGGTTCTTTGTGAACTTGATGAGGAAGGTGTTGGATTTTCCTATCGTTTCGCCAGCCTGATTTCTGTACATATGATTAGAATATATCACCTTACGGATAAGAGAAATGCTTTTGTAACCCTCTACAGTGAGAGCGACGCATTTTGACAGTGTCTCATCGGCGTCGTTGCCTTCCGTTGCATAATATATCCATTTATATGGCTCGGTCACGATCTTGAATCCGTTGGCCTCGAGATCTGCCATCACGGCTTCTTTGTCCTTCTCCTTTATAATAAGGAAGTGGTTGCTATAGATTGTTTCAAGACTATGATGTTCCTTCTCCACGATGTAATAGTCGTCGTGGAAAACGTAATCTGGATCGTACTCCGTGTCAATGACATTCTTTTCACAGGCACAACACAAAAGGATAAAAGCGAAAGCTAAAAATCTTTTCATATGTCAAATTTTCTTGTTCTATATCAAAAGCAGGCTGACTGCCATTACGGCCATTCCACCGACCACGCCCGCTATCGCAATATGGTGTTTTCCGTATTTCTCGGCGGTAGGAAGCAGTTCATCCAAGGATATATATATCATAATTCCCGCAACAGCGGCAAGAATCAATGGGAATATGGCTCCGTTTCCGGAAAGTTCCACTCCGAATATGGCCGTGAGCGCAAGGCAGAGCAGCGCGCCGATCACCTCGCTGAAACCCGAGACGGTCGCATAAAGCAGGGCTTTGCCCTTGCTTTTGGTCGCGTAATATATAGGTATGGCCACGGCAATGCCTTCAGGTATGTTATGAATGGATATGGCGAAGGTAATGCCGGCTCCCATTTCAGGGTTGTTCAGCGCTCCGATGAACGTTGCAATGCCTTCAGGGAAGTTGTGTATGGCTATCGCCAGGGCTGACATCACTCCGAGCTTGTGCAGGGCTTTCTCGTTGCCCGTGTGCTCCAGAACCTTTACAGCGGGAGTCTGCGCTCCCAGAGAAAGTCCTGACGCTTCGTGAGGGTTCTCAAACTCGGGGATCAGGAAGTCAATAAGTGTTATGATGCCCATTCCGATGAAAAATGCGATCATCACCCACACCTTTCCGTGCTCTATAGCCCCGCTGGCCATTATTTCGGCCTGTGCCTCAGGATAGAGCTCTGCCAGGGATATGAATATCATCACTCCGGCACTGAGTCCCAAGGCTCCTGCAAGGAAGTTACTGCTGATCTTTTTGCGGAACAGCACAAGCGCGCCGCCGACGCCGGTCGCAGAACCTGCGATCAGCGTCATCAGTAGCGCACTTATAATTCCGTTCATATATACCTATATCTTTATGCCTTCTTTGTCTTGAGCGCAGCGTATATCATATATATGATGATGGCTGCGTAAGGGATGATGGCGATCGGTTCTGTCCAAGGCGACGGCTCCATAAATGCATCTACCTTCGCAAATCTGAGGATTGCGCTGACAACACCCATAAGGGCACCACCCGCGATGAATCCTGAAGCAATGAGTGTACCTTTCTCGGTGCGGGCCTCGTTGAGGGCCTTGTCCTTGCTGCGGCTGCCTACAAACCAGGAGATCGCTCCACCCACAAGCATAGGGGTGTTGAGGTCGATTGGAATGAACATACCGAGGGCGAAAGGAAGTGCAGGAACCTTGAAGAAGTTCAGCACGAGTGCCAGAGCAGCGCCTATTCCATAAAGGAGCCAAGGTGCTCCGCCGCCGTTCATCATAGGCTCGATCACTGCTGCCATTGCATTTGCCTGAGGTGCTACAAGGGCATCCTCGCCGGTAAATCCATATGTCTTGTTGAGGACGAGCATAACTCCGCCTACAGTTGCGGCTGCCACAAGCGTGCCGAGGAACTTCCATCCTTCCTGCTTCTTAGGTGTAGAGCCGATCCAGTAGCCGATCTTGAGGTCAGTGATGAATGCACCTGCAACAGAGAGTGCTGTACATACTACGCCTCCGATGATGAGTGCTGCTGTCATTCCGGCAGTTCCGTCAAGACCCACTGCAACCATAATGAGGGAAGCGAGGATGAGGGTCATAAGTGTCATACCGCTGACAGGGTTCGATCCCACGATGGCGATTGCATTTGCTGCCACGGTAGTGAACAGGAATGCGATGATACCTACAACCAGCAGACCTACGACAGCGTGCCATACATTGTGTACCACTCCGAAGAGGAAGAACAGGAACACTGCCACGAGAGCTACGGCGATTCCGATCACGATGATCTTCATCGAGAGGTCCTTCTGGGTTCTGATCACTTCAGCTTCAGAGTCGCTCTTCTTTCTCTTGAACTCGCTTGCAGCAAGTCCGAGTGCAGACTTGATCACACCGAAGGACTTCACAATACCGATGATACCTGCAGTTGCAATGCCTCCGATACCGATGTGCCTTGCATATTCCTTGAATATCTGGTCCGCAGACATCTCTCCGATAGTCTGGGTAATGCCTGTGTTCATAAGGTCAACAACCTGTCCGCCCCAGATGAGGTTCATCACAGGAATAATCACCAGCCAAACGAGGAACGAGCCGCAGCAGATGATGAACGCATATTTAAGACCTACGATATAGCCGAGTCCGAGCACAGCTGCTCCTGTGTTCACCTTCAGGAGAACCTTGGCTTTTTCTGCTA
>JAFZED010000063.1 GCA_017560825.1 Bacteroidales bacterium
AATATGTACTTTGCAGAATTCACCATACCGTTTGCGGCATTCAAGAGGAAACTCTATGGAAATGTCGAGGTCGATGTGAACTGGTCACATTTCGTCAATCCGAGAAACGGATATGAACTGCCATATGACGGCAAGCGATTCTGGACTACTAAGATCACCGGATTCGTACAATACGACATAACCGACAGATTCTCCCTCAGCAGCCAGTTTGCAGTATATCCGAAAAAGAAGACAGCACAATACATAGAGAAACCATACTGGTGGCTTGACTTCTCGGCAGACTGGTACATCACCAAGAAAAAGGATCTTCTCCTTTCATTGAGTGTAGAGGATGTAGCGAACAAACTCAACCACACCAGAACCTATCTCTATTCAGGTGCAGAGCGAAACCGATACACCAAATCAGTCACCCAGCTCATAAGATTCCGTCTCACCTACAAATTCGGCGGCGGAAAGAAACAGTCTATGGAACAGAAATCAGTCTCTAACGACATTGGACGTTTCAGAGAGTGATTAAAGGACGACCGAGTGCATTTTTATAGGAAAAGTGCTCGCGGTACCCCGAAATCAAAGGGTATCGCGAGCACTTTCGCTATGTTTTTGCACTCGGTCCCCAGATGGGAACCGGTGCGTTGTGTCAGAAGACTACCAGTTGAGAATCTTATTGAAGTCGTAAGCCTCTGGGTTCTCGATGCCGAGAGCCTTAACTGCCTCGTAGTCAGCCTCAGTTACGTAGTGAGCAATGTACTTGTAGTAGTTCTGTGCAGTACCTGCATTGATGTCTACTACGCGTGGCGGGATCTTGCCAGTTGTAGGGTCCTGGAGGTCTGCAAGGTAGAGTGGAGATACGTTTCCGTATGAGTCAACGTAAACCATACAGCCTGTCTTGCCCTCGCTGTAGAGCTGGTAAACTCCCATTGCGAGCTCTGTGCAGTAAGTAAGGTCATAAGCAACCGGATCCTGGCAACGTACATCGTAACCGATCTCAACAGGACGGCTCTTAACCTTAAGACCGATCTTCTTGAACTCAGCCTCGAGGAGGTCGTTGAAGAGGACAGCCTTAGAAACCTTACCAAGCTCTGGGTGACCGTGATCATCGTATGAGAAGTGTACGCCTGCTGCCTCCATCTCCTCTGCCTTGAACTCGTGGAAGAGACCCTCGGCAGCTACGATAGTACCGTAGTTAACGCCCATAACCTTTCTCTTAAGGATAGCTGAGATAGAAAGCTTAACCACCTTGTCGAGGCAGATTTCAGTCTTGTTGAACATCTCAGGGATGATAGTCATAGGGCAGTGAGTAGCCTCACCGATACCTAAAGCAAGACTTCCGCAAGTACGACCCATTGCTGAGATTACCAACCAGTTACCTGATGTACGTGCATCCTCGTAAACTGTGCGTGCGAGGTGAGCACCCTCGTTCTTTGCAGAGTTGTAGCCGAATGTAGGCGCATTTGCTGGAAGAGGAAGGTCGTTGTCGATAGTCTTAGGGCAGTGGATGTTTGCGATAGGGTAACCCTTAGCTGCGAGGAACTTAGAGATACGGTTAGCTGTAGAAGCTGTGTCGTCACCACCGATAGTTACAAGAAGCTTGATATTGTTGTCCTTGAAGAGGTCAAGGTTGAAGTTGTTCTCGAAGTCTGCGTCAGTAGGTTTGAAACGGCTCATTTCGAGGTATGAACCACCTCTGTTGAAGTAACGGTCAGCGATGAAGAAAGTGATGTCCTCAGTGCGTGCGTTCTTGCTGAAAAGGCCTGAATAACCACCGTGGAGACCGATCACACGGAATCCCTTTGTAAGGAATGTCTTAGCGACACTCATTGAAACTGAGTTCATTCCCGGAGCCGGGCCGCCACCACAAAGGATGATAACTGCGTCTTTCATTTTTTCTTGATTTTAAGTTATACTATAATGTTGAATGTTTCATTTTGCAATCTGCAAATATATAATATTTTCGGATATATCCCAATAAAAATATGGGGACGCCGACCAAAAGAGGTCGGCTCAATCAACATCGGCTGCCGCACCAGGCGCCGCCGCCGCTTCACGTATACGCGCACGCCTACATCTATGAATTCTTAGTTGCAGATGTCGGGATAAATGAGTACTTTTGTAAGATTTTTACAACTATGGAGAAGGCACAGGCATACATAAGAATACAGGAACTGAAGGAGATCCTCACAGAGGCGAACAGAAAGTACTATGTGGAGAACGCTCCCACACTGAGCGACTACGAATTCGATATGCTCCTCAAAGAGCTTGAGGCTCTGGAAAGAGAGTACCCGGAGTACATCACACCTGACTCCCCTACCCAGACAGTAGGAAGCGACCTTTTCCGGCCGGCAGACACAGCAACTCCCAAAACAGGACCGTCAACTTCCGAAAAAGAACCGGCAGCGAAAGCCAGGAGAAGTAAAGCTGACAAACCAAAAAAAGAATTCGAACAGCACCCCCACCGCTACCCTATGCTCTCCCTGGGCAACACCTACGACATCACCGAAGTCCAGGAGTTCGCTGACAGAGCGGTAAAGACCATAGGCAACTCCTTCACCTACAGCTGCGAGCTCAAGTTCGACGGCACAGCCATATGCCTTACATATGAAAACGGAAAGCTGGTCAAGGCGCTGACACGCGGTGACGGTAAAGTCGGAGACGACGTTACCGAAAACGTGAAGCGCATCAGCAACATCCCACAGGAACTCAAGACACCGGAAGACTTCATCCCGACCCTCACAGAGCCGGAGCCTTGGCCAGAGCAATTTGAGATCAGAGGAGAAATATATATGCCTTGGGCAGCCTTCGACCGTCTGAACGAAGAGAGGATAAGCGAAGAGGAACAGCCGTTTGCAAACCCGAGAAATGCAGCCTCCGGCTCCCTCAAGCTCATCGACAGCAAGATGGTTGCAAACAGAGGCCTGGAGTGCACCCTCTACCACATCCTCGGCGAAGATCTCCCGTTCCACACCCACGACCAGGCCCTCAGAGCAGCCCAGAGCTGGGGACTTCCTGTTTCAGACAAGAGAAAGGTGTGCAAAGACATCGAAGAGATCGAAAAGTTCATAAACTACTGGGACACAGAACGCAAAACACTTCCGTTTGCCACAGACGGAATCGTCATAAAGATAAACGAACTGCCTTACCAGGAAGAACTGGGCTACACAGCCAAGTTCCCAAGATGGGCAGTAGCCTACAAATTCAAGGCGGAGCAGGCTCTTACCAAACTCCTGAGCATAGACTACCAGGTAGGCCGCACAGGAGCCGTGACACCGGTAGCGAACCTTGAACCTGTCCAGCTCAGCGGCACGGTAGTCAAGCGAGCCTCACTCCACAATGCAGACCAGATGGAGATCCTCGACATCCACATCGGAGACTACGTCTATGTCGAAAAAGGAGGAGAAATCATACCAAAGATCACCGGAGTCGAACTCAGCAGACGCGAAGCTGATGTAGTCCTGCCTCACTTCCCCGAGAACTGCCCCGACTGCGGCACAGCCCTCATAAGGGACGAAGAGGAAGCAAAGGCCTTCTGTCCCAACCAGACCGGCTGTCCTACCCAGATCAAAGGACGTCTGGTACACTTCCTCAGCCGCAAGGCGATGAACGTGATTGCAGGTGACGCGACCATAGAGCAGCTCTACAACAAGGCCCTTGTCTGGAACATCGCAGACTTCTACGAACTCACGCAGGAGCACCTTCTGACACTTGACGGATGGAAGGAAAAATCAGCGGAGCGCTTCCTCGCCAGCCTTGAAGACTCAAAGAAAGTAAGCTTCGACAGAGTACTCTATGCCCTCGGAATCAGGTACGTCGGAGAGACAAAGGCAAAGGTCGTGGCAACACATTTCGCCAACATCGACGCAGTCGCAAAGGCATCGCTCCAGGACCTTATGAACGTGGACGAAGTCGGAGACGTAGTGGCTGAAAGCATATACGAATATTTTCAGAACGCAGACAACCTCGAGACTATAAGCCGTCTGAAAGCAGCCGGACTCAAGTTCGAGATGGACTCCCTGCCGGAAAAACTTTCGGAAACCCTCGCAGGAAAGACCATCGTCATCTCCGGCAACTTCTCAATCTCACGCGACGCAATGAAGGCGCTCATAACAGCCCACGGCGGAAAGAACAGCGGCTCGATAAGCGGCAAGACAAGCTACCTCCTGGCAGGCGAAAAGCCGGGACCAGAGAAGATAAAGAAGGCGGAAACACTTGGAATTCAGATAATTGACGAAGAAACATTCAACGGAATGATCCAATAGGCCGTAAAAAGGAGCAGACACAAGAAAAAAACAGAATCAGGTATATATGAAAGCAGGCGACACATACGAAATGACACACATCGTGTCAGAAAACGAAACAGCAGAAGTGCTCGGATCGGGCGGACTCCCGGTCTACTCTACCCCATCGATGATATGTCTGATGGAACTCGTGTCCTACAGGCTCGCAGAGCAGAAGGGCCACCAGAGCGTCGGCACCAAGGTTAACATCAGCCACCTGAGGGCGTGCAAAGTGGGCACCGAACTGACGGCAAGGGCGGAACTGACCCTCGTAGAGGGCAGAAGGCTCGTATATAGAGTCAGCGTCAGCGACGCACAGGGCCTTATCGGCGAAGGCGAGCACGAGCGCTTCACTATCGATCCTGAAAGATTTATGTCAAAACTTCAGTAATGGGACTCCGCAGACGCACAAGAAAACTCAAGGACTTCTTCAGCACAGAGATCTGGGCTATGGAATTGGAAGAACTCTCCAAGGCCAGGGCCCGTTTCATAAAGTACCTGAAGGTGATGATGATCACCATCAAGACCTTCTCCAGCGAGAAGATCGGATTCCAGGCAGTTGCACTGAGCTTTTTCAGTACAATGTCCGTGGTGCCGTTCATCGCCATTGCCTTCGTCGTGACAGGCGGTTTCGGCCTCACCGACAAGCTGAAGGAACTCCTGTATACCTACTTTGACAACAGCCACGAGATCATCCAGACAGTCCTCGGCTTTGCAGACAACATCATAGCCTCATCCCAGAGCAGCGCACTCGGACTTATAAGCTCCCTGTTCTTCATCTCTGTGGTGATCTGGATGATGCTGTCGGTTGAAAAGGTGTTCAACAACGTGTGGATGGTACAGAAGCCAAGAAAGATCATCAAGCGCCTGTCCATCATCATAGGTATGCTCATCATAGCACCATTTGTGGTAATGGTCTTCTTTGCCGGATCTATCGTCTATTCGAACAGTCTGGACTACCTTGGCCTGGACCTTGAAGCATTCGGTGCAGTGAAGACACTCCTGACCTGGGTGGTGTTCGGAGTCTTGGTGACATTCACCTTCTCGGCGATGTACAAGTTCATCCCCAATGCCGACGTAGACTACGCCAATGCCCTCCGCGCCGCCATATTTTCAGGAATAGGCTTCACAGTGCTTCAGTATATATATATTGAAACACAGGTCATAATGACCCGACTTAACAGCATATTCGGAGTGTTTGCAGCAATCCCTCTGTTTATGACCTGGATAAACATAGGTTGGTTCATCATCCTCATCGGAGCAGAACTTTCATATGCCTTCCAGCACGTAGATAATTATAACATAGAAGATTAAGGAATATATAAATATGGCAGCATCAGGGTTCAGACAACGCGACTACGAAGTGATAGCGAGAGAATATGCCGACCTCAAGGAGGCGGCAAGGAAGCGCTGTACCGACCAGTCGGAGCTGGATATGATCCAGAAGGCCTTCGACTTTGCCAACGAGGCACATAAGGGCGTAAGAAGACGCTCCGGCGACCCATATATCCTCCATCCGATAGCTGTCGCAAAGATTGTGGTAAGCACTATCGGCCTGGGCTACAAATCGATAGTCGCCGCACTTCTGCACGACGTGGTAGAGGACACAGCCTACAACATAGACGACATCAGGAACCTTTTCGGCGAAAGAGTGGCCACCCTCGTGGAAGGACTCACCAAGATCAAGACTGTCCTTGACAACGAAGACAAGGCCCGCCAGAAAAGTATGCAGGCAGAAAACTTCAAGCGTATCCTCCTGACTCTGAATGACGACGTGCGTGTAGTCCTGATCAAGCTGGCTGACCGCCTGCACAACTGCAGGACCATCGAGTACGTCTCCGAGCACAAGAGAAAGAAGATCCTCAGCGAGACAATGTACGTCTTCATTCCCCTGGCTCACCGCCTGGGTCTTTACGGAATGAAGTCCGAAATGGAGGATATCTGGCTGAGATACAACGAGCCTGAGGCCTATAATTCCATCAGCGAAAAGGTCAACAAGGACGTAATCGACAAGGAAAAGGAGATCGACGAGTTCATCGCCCCTATTGAGGAGGCCCTCAGAACTGCCGGCTTCCGCTTCGAGATCAAGAAAAGGGTCAAGACCCCGTACTCGATCTGGCACAAGATGAACACAAAGGGCGTGAGCTTCGAAGAAATATTCGACCTCTACGCAGTCCGCATCATATTCGACCCGCAGGAAGACGCGAAGGAATCTGAGCGCGACCAGTGCTATCATATATTCTCGATAATCACGAGCCTATATAAATATAAGTCCGACCGTATCAGGGACTGGGTGAACTTCCCGAAGAACAACGGCTACGAAGCGCTCCACTGCACCCTTATGAGCAGATCCGGCATCTGGGTGGAAGTCCAGATCCGCTCCCGCAGAATGCACGAGGTCGCAGAAAAAGGTATTGCAGCCCACTGGTCCTACAAGAAGGACGGCTTCATAGACAAGAGCCAGAACGAGGTAGATAAATGGATAGTCCAGGTAAAGGAGATCCTGGTAAATCCGGACGTAAATGCCCTCGACCTCCTGGATATGATACACAACGACCTGATAAAGAGCGAGATATTCGTATTCACTCCTAAAGGTGAGCAAAGAAGCATTGAAAAAGGCGCAACTGCACTCGACTTTGCCTACTCGATCCACAGCCAGATAGGTCACAAGGCGATTGCAGCAAAGGTGAACCTCAAGCTTGTCCCTCTCTCGCGAGAGCTCAAGACAGGAGACCAGGTGGAGATCATCACAGCCGAGACAGAGAAGCCAAAACGCGAATGGCTCGACTTCGTGAAGACAAGAAAGGCCAAGGCCCTCATCCTGGACCATCTCAAGGATGAGCACAAGGAAAAACGAAGCCAGTTCAGGGACACATCACGTATCAGATTGAACTTCAAAGGCTTGGACAGAATAGGAATATTACACGACATAACAAGGTATATATCCACTATCACCGACGTGCACATCAAGACCATCCATCTTGGCACAGAGGACGGAGTGTGCGAGGGATATATAGAAGTCAAGGCCAACAAGGCCGGCGACGTCGAGACAATTATCAACGAAATGAGCAAGGTCGAGGGAATCCAGGCGATTTCAAGGGCCGAAATATAAGAATATAAAGATGAAGAAGATATTTCAGAACCTGCTTCCGGCAATACCGGTTTCAATCATTCTCGGAGTGATGATATTTTCGCATTCGTGCGCAAACACCACGACTCCTCCTTCCGGAGGCCCCAAAGACACCATTCCTCCTGTCATAACCAAGGTCTATCCAGCGTTAGGACAGATAAATGTACCAAGGGAAAAGACCAAGCTTGAGATTGTATTTAACGAATATGTACAGGTGAAGGATCCAAAGAGCCTCTTCCTGTCCCCTCCTCTTGAGAAGGCTCCTAAGCATAAGCTCAAGGGCAAGGGCGTTGTAATCACCTTCGAATCCCCTCTGGATTCTGCCAGGACCTACACCCTTGACCTTACCAATGCAATTGCAGACAACAACGAAGGAAATAAGTTCCCAGGCTACACCCTTGTCTTCTCAACCGGTGACAGGATCGACTCTATGGTAGTGACAGGAACCGTGCAGGACTGCAACACCCTCCAGCCTCTCAAGGGAGCCACAGTTATGCTCTATAAGGACCAGGCTGACTCAGCAATATTCCTGAAACGCCCTGACGCGGCTATGAAGACCGACGAATGGGGCTTCTTCGCCCTCAGAAACATCCAGGACACAGTCTACAGGATGTATGCAATCATAGATGAGAACAACAACAATATGTATGATCCTGATTCTGAGAAAGTTGCTTTCATCGACACCCTTATCAGGCCTGTTATGATGGTGACAGACTCGCTTCCGGAGCTCCAGAAATATGAGATGACTGACACCGTACACTGCCTCGCAAGAAAGAGCGAATTCGAATTGAACATATTCAGAGAGAAGCCAAGTATGCAGATGGTGGTGAACAAGGAGCGCGTCGGCGACAGAACAGCCTACATAACCTTTATGGCTCCATATGCACAGATCGACTCACTTTGGATCAAAGGCGTCGCAGCCGACCAGATCATAACCCAGTTCAACCCTCTCCAGGACAGCCTCGAAATCTGGGTGAACGACCCTAAGCCGCAGCCGGACACTATGTTCCTGAATGTCAGGTATATGAAGACCGACACACTCGGTATGCTGAACCTTTTCACCGACGAATTCAAGCTTCTCAACCCTAACAGAAAGCTTATTGGCAAGAGTTCAAAGAAAGACATAAAGCACGCCGACACAACAGCTGTAATCACAGTGACAGCTCAGCCTGAAACTGTAGAGCAGTATGGCTTTACACTGGAATTCCAGTACCCTATCGTGGAAGATGCATTCGACTCGCTTACATTCCGTTACCTGAATCCTCGTCAGGAAGAGGTAATCGGCAAGTACACTGTCGAGCAGGACACGCTCAACCTCAGAAAGTACGTCATAAGACCTACTGAAGAGCTTCTTCCGGGCTATGAGTACTTCCTTAAGATCCCGCACAGAAAGTTCAAGGACATCAACGGCCACTACAATGACAGTTCTGAGGTGAAGGTAACTCTTCCTAAGGACGACAAGCTCAGTCTGATGAGACTGGAGCTCACCAATGTAAACAACAAGTACATCGTAGACCTTCTCAACGAGAAACGCAATAAAGTACTTCGCTCATACATCATCGAAGACGACCAGACACTGCTCTTCCCGTACCTGAAGGCCGGAAAGTACTCGATCAGAATCACTGAGGACCTGAACAAGAACGGAATCGTCGACACCGGTATCCTCCTCGAGCACAGGCAGCCTGAAAAAGTGCGTTTCTATAAGCTTGAAGACGGTACATTCCTGATCGACATACCGGAAATGGCCGAACTCGACCAATCGATCGACATAATCGAAATGTTCAAATAAGACCTATGAAAAGATTTATCACGATAATATTGATCATATCCGCATATATATCTGCGTCAGCTCAGGAATCCCTCGGAAGCCTTGCAAACAGGTACGCCCCTGAGACCTACACAGACGAGTTTCTGGACACTGTGACCGTAAATAAGACCCTTGTGGTGAACGACTATTCACTCATAGGCGTACAGTACGGAGCCGGTCTGAGCCAGATCTACTGGAATCCAAGCCAGGAGCAGGATATGGTGTTCATCCCCAAGAACTTCGGCGTGACCTACACCAAATACGGACAGATGTTCGGTATGCCGTTCTTTGCTCTGAAGGCAGGAGTATTCTACGCTCAGGAAGGCTACCAGTTCAAGTACAATGAGGAATATGACTACACCTACAAGATAGAAGGAGCAGAAAAAGCCATAATGGACGTACTTGAGGTACCTATGCTCTTCCAGGTGCACATCGATTCGTGGAACTTCAAGATTATGGCGGAGGTAGGATTCTTTGGCGGCTACCGCCTCGGAATCCATCGCTTCCCGGGAAAGACCGGATCCGTCAAGCCGGATGTGGAGCACTCCTTCATAGACACAGACAGAAGAATAGACTACGGAATCAAGGGTGGAGTCGGTATGGCCCTGGTTTTCGACCCTATAGAAGTGCACTTCAATGTTTCTTACAAGCACTCTCTTTCTTCTATCTACGAGCCAGACCACGCAAGCCAGTATTATTATAGGTATGCCTATCCGATGAACCTGATAGTATCTGCAGGTGTTCATTATCAGATAAGCAAACGAACAGGTAAGACAAAGGCAGCATTAAAGAAAGAAGCAAAAGAATTGGTATATGGAATCGAGGGAAACTAAAGTCGGTAATGTAATCATAGGTGGTTGCAATCCTATTGTTGTCCAGACAATGTGCAACACCCACACATCAGATGTAGAAGCATCGGTAGAGCAATGCGTAAGACTTTATGAAGCGGGAGCCCAGCTTATAAGACTGACTGTGCCTTCATTGGGACAGGTAGAGAGTCTGCGCAAGATCAAGGAGGAGCTTCGTTCAAAGGGAATAGACACTCCCCTAGTGGCTGACGTGCATTTCTCATCAGAGATTGCAATTGCAGTGGCAGAGGTGGTGGAAAAAGTACGAATCAATCCTGGAAATTTCCATAAAGACCACCAGAAGGCACGTGAGCAGTTCGCCAGACTTGTAGAAGTCTGCAAGACGAACGGCACAGCAATAAGGATAGGACTGAACCACGGCTCACTGGGAGAGAGGATCACAAATCTCTACGGCAACACCCCTCTGGCAATGAAGGAAGCCGTGATGGAATGGCTGGATATGTGCGTAGAGAACGACTTTTATAACGTAGTTGTCTCCCTAAAAGCTTCTAACACTTTTGTTATGGTGGAAGCTTACCGCCTGCTGGCCAATGAGATGCAGAAAAAAGGCGTCGTATTTCCTCTCCACCTCGGTGTAACCGAGGCAGGAAACGGCGACGCAGGACGAATCAAGTCCGCAGTCGGCATTTCAGCCCTTCTGTCGGAAGGAATAGGCGACACCATAAGGGTTTCTCTGACAGAAGATCCTGCAAATGAGATCCCAGTTGCCCAGTACCTTTCAGACAGATACGGACGCAGACTGCACTCCACTATGACTTCACTGGTTCTCGAGGGCAAGAAGGCAGTAGCGACTTACAACTCCCCTTCCCGCGAGCGTCTGCTGCTTGATTTCTCCTGCGATTTCGGAAAGAGACTCCTTGACAAGGAGCTTGATGAAGTGGAAATAAGAGGTACCTATATTGATGAGACCGGCTCAGAAGTGGTTCTGGACGGAACCCCATTCGCTGACTATCTTGTAGACGAGCTTATGCAGGCTGCAAGACGAAGATTCTACAGGCCGGAGTACATAGCCTGCCCAGGCTGCGGCCGAACAATGTACAATCTCGAAAAGACCTTCGAAGAAGTCAAAAAACGCACTTCCCACCTCAAGGGAATGGTAATAGCAGTAATGGGCTGCGTGGTAAACGGTCCTGGAGAAATGGCTGACGCAGACTGGGGCTATGTCGGAGAAGGAAACGGCAAAGTATCTATATACAGGCAGAAGACTCCTGTCCTGCGCCATATTCCTGAAGATGAAGCAATAGATAAACTTTTGGAATTGATTGAAGCTCAATAAAGATATATCGACGCCCAAAGGGCGCTCGATATGACAGAAAAAGTAAAAGCTGACTGTTAGTCAGCTTTTATTATTTCCTTCTGGGCTTTCTCCCATTGTTCTTTCGCATATTCCTGCATATCCACTACCTCGTCCTTTTCATCGACGATCTCGCGGCCGATCATTGTCTCGATGACGTCCTCCATTGTGACGAGGCCTCGCACCGAGCCGTACTCATCAAGAATTACCGAGATATGCTCCTTTTTCTCTATGAACTTCTCCCAGATGTCTCCTACAGGTTCTTCTTCACTGAATGTAAGGATAGGACGGAGAATGTCTGAAAGCCTTGTGGTGAACTTGTCTTCTGCCATCTTTTCAAGAATCTCCTGACGGAGAACATAACCTATCACATATTCATCATTCTCGGAGTCGTACACCGGAATACGTGAGTGAGTCAAGTCACTGTCATACAACTCTTTGACTGTCATATCACCAGGAGCCATCTCCACTACGACACTCGGAGTCATAATCATATGCGCTGTAAACTCGTCGAGCTTGAGGATGTTCTGGATCATCTTCTTCTCATCCTTCTCCACAACCTCCTCCTCAGTCGCCACACTTACCATTGCAGAGATGTCCTCACGGCTTACACTTACCTGTGTAGAACCTGATGAAATCAGTCGTGTAAGGTGTTCAAGAATCCACACCAACGGGAATGTAATGAAGATCATTCCACTGATTATGGCAGAAGCCGGAATCGCGAGCTTTCTCCAGTAGCTTGTTCCTATGGTCTTCGGTATGATCTCTGAGAATATGAGGATCATAAATGTGAAGACTGTCGAGAATATACCGACCAAGGCATTTCCATATACCTCCATTACAAGGGATCCGACAATCGAGGCACCTACTGTGTTTGCTATAGTGTTCAGACACAAGATAGCCGAAATCGGCCTGTCCGGGCTCTGTTTGAGCTTTTTAAGTCTCTGTGCTCCCTTGACTCCCTGGTCCTCAAGTCCTGTAATGAAGGACAAGGGCGTGGAAAGAAGAGTCGCCTCCAGCGTCGAGCATAATGCCGAGAGAGCGATGGAAAGGAGCATAATTATATATATAAGTTGTTCTGCCATATCTGTTATTTCTCTATATTCTTGATTTCGGGTAATTCTGCGATGACTGTTTCGCAAGCCTTCACACAGTCTCCCAGCTGCACCTTGATGTCGGAGTCAAGCGGAAGGAACATATCCAAACGCGATCCGAACTTAATCACACCGCACTGTTCTCCCTTGATGACTGATTTTCCTACAGGCTCAGCATAGGTCACAATTCTTCTTGCAAATGTTCCCGCAAGCTGCTTGAAGAGAATTTCTCCGTACGCAGTGTCCATCGCGACTGACGAATGCTCGTTCAGTTCAGATGCCTTAGGAAGGAACGCGAGCATATATTTGCCCGGATGGTACTTGTAGTAAGTTACGTTACCGTCTATTGGCCAATAGTTTACGTGCACATTGAAGAAGTCCATATACACAGAAACCTGGATGCACTCCTTCTTAAGATACTCGTTTTCGAACACCTTGTCTATGATCACCACCTTTCCGTCAGCTACAGATGTGAATACATTGTTGCCCTGCACTGTAGTTCTGTCCGGCACTCGGAAGAAAAACAGCGAAAAGCCCATCATAAAGACAGGCAGGATACAAAGTGGATATGATATATATGGATACGGGATGAAGCGCAAAATCAGAAACACGATCGGCGCACATATAATCCATATTGTAAAAATCGTACTGTAACAGTCTTTTTGAATCTTCATAACGGCCGCGAAGGTACGCAAAAAAAGCCAATAAGTCAAAAGAACTTATTTGCTTATAAGACATTAAGGATAACAAGGTAGATGATACCGATAGGAATCGCGATCAGAGCGCTGTCAAAACGGTCAAGCAGTCCGCCGTGGCCGGGGATGATGCTGCCTGAATCCTTCACCTCATAATGACGCTTCCACTGCGACTCGATAAGGTCGCCATAGACACCAGTCACACAAAGAAGGATGGCCATAATTATGCAATGACACAGTTCAAAGCGGAAGATTCCGATCTTGTTCAGAAGGACAGCCACTATAACTGAAGTCAGGAGACCGCCCCAGAAACCTATCCAGGACTTCTTAGGAGAAATGGACGGGAAGAGTTTCTTGCCGTACTTCTGTCCGAGTGTGATTCCGAACAGATAGGCTCCCACATCAGATCCCCAGATGATAGCAAAGAAGGACAGCAGAAGAAGACCGCTGAACTCCCCTTCCTGACCGAACACAGCAAAGTTCAGCACTGACCAAGGCACGGCTATGTAAAGTATTGCTGCATAAAGGTTTGAGAACTTATCAAATCTTGACTTATCCTTTACATACAAGGAATTGATCATCAGGATGAACACTGGTACAAACGCCAGGATCACAAATCTTCCGGGAAAGTCAAATCCCTTGAAAAGATAGGTCAATGTAAAAAGAGTGGCTCCCGCAAGAACCGAAAGGATCTGCGAGAACCAGTAACTCTTACCACAGGTCATCCTAAGGAATTCGCACATCATCACGATGAGTGCAAAAAGCATTACGATGCCGAATGTAAACTTGTTTGTAAGCAGTGCGGCGAGCATTACTGCTGCGAACACCACTGCCGATATTGTTCTTTTAAGAAAATTATTCATCTGTTTCTACTGCTGCTGGAGCTGCTTCTGCCTGAGGTTCTTCCTGTGCAGGTGTCTCCTCTGCTTTAGCGCCGGCCCTCGGGCCGAAGATTCTCTCCATATCTTCTGCAAAGATAACTTCTTTCTCCAATAAAATAGCAGCCAACTGATGAAAACCTTCACTATTTTCCTTCAAAATGTTCACAGTCTTCTCATAGATGGACTCTACGAGCTCCTTGACTTCCTGGTCGATGAGTTCAGCAGTCTTCTCGCTGTATGGCTTTGTGAGGTCATAGCCACGGGAACCTGTTGAATCATAGAAAGATAACTTACCTACTTTCTCACTCATACCATAGTAAGTAACCATAGCGTAGGCCATCTTGGTAAGCCTCTCAAGGTCGCTGATCGCTCCTGTCGAAGGCTGGCCGTAGATGATGTCCTCAGCCGCACGTCCACCAATGAGCGAGCACATCTCGTCGAGCATCTGCTCTTTAGTCTCTGTGTGTCTTTCATCAGGCAGGTACCAGGCTGCACCGAGTGCGCGTCCGCGAGGTACAATAGTTACCTTGAAAAGAGGATTTGCGTGTGGAAGAAGCCAGCTTACAGTTGCGTGTCCTGCCTCGTGGTAGGCTGTGTTCTTCTTCTCTTCCTGAGAAATCATCATTCCCTTCTTCTCAAGACCACCGATGATCCTGTCTACAGCATCAAGGAAGTCCTGCTTGTCGATCTCAGGCTTGTTCTTTCTTGCAGCTGTAAGAGCTGCCTCGTTGCAGACATTTGCAATGTCAGCACCTGAGAAGCCAGGAGTGTGCTTTGCAAGGAATTCCACATCGAAGTCCTTCTCGAGCTTGAGAGACTTAAGGTGTACGTTGAAGATCTCCATTCTTTCCTTAAGGTCCGGAAGATCCACGTGGATCTGTCTGTCAAAACGGCCTGCACGCATAAGCGCCTTGTCAAGGATGTCAGCTCTATTTGTTGCAGCAAGGATGATCACACCGGAGTTTGAACCGAAGCCATCCATTTCTGTAAGAAGCTGATTGAGAGTGTTTTCACGCTCATCATTTGAAGAGAAGCCTGCATTCTTTCCACGGGCTCTACCCACTGCGTCGATCTCGTCGATGAAGACAATGCACGGAGACTTCTCCTTAGCCTGACGGAAGAGGTCACGTACTCTTGAAGCACCCACTCCGACGAACATCTCCACAAAGTCAGAACCAGAGATCGAGAAGAACGGAACGTTCGCCTCGCCTGCTACAGCCTTTGCAAGAAGGGTCTTACCTGTGCCCGGAGGGCCTACGAGAAGGGCACCCTTCGGTATTTTTCCGCCAAGAGCGGTATATTTCTGAGGATTCTTGAGGAAATCCACGATCTCCATCACCTCCTCCTTTGCTCCGTAAAGGCCGGCCACATCCTTGAATGTCACCTTCATCTCGTTCTTCTCGGCGAGCTTGCCAGTTGACTTGCCCACGTTGAAGACGCCGCCAGGGCCACCGCCGCCGGCGTTCCTGTTGATTCCACGGAACATAAAGATCCACATAAATATGAGCAGGAGCGGGAATATAAGCCATTCGACCATACTCCATATGCTTTCGTGGTTCTCTATCACCACCTTGACCTTTTCATCTTCAGGAAGCTGGTCGTTCAGCTCACCGAACATCTCCTCGGCGTTGAAGCTGCCTGACACGAGGAAGGTGAAATGCGGCGACTTCGCCGGTATATTACCACCGAATTTTTCCGAATACTTGTCAAGTCTATCCGGCTTCATCGTGATACGACCCTCGAACTCGTTTCGGATGAATACGACTTCCTTGATGTCTCCGGCGAGCCACTGCTTCTGCACGTCAGCCCACTCCTCCTTCTGAGGATTGGCTCCGCTCTGGTTGAAGAACATCCAGCCGATACCGATAAGGAGGATAATGTAGATCCACGATATGCCGAATGAAACTTTCACGGGCTTTTGCGGCCCGTGAGGTTTATTGTTTTTATTTTCTGCCATAGTCTTTTTATGATTTTCTATATACCGCTATAACACTCTGTTTAGCAGCAGTTTAGTCTTCGTAGACTGTCCTTTCCGCATCAGCCCACAGGTCTTCGAGTCTGTAGAAGGCTCTGTACGGAGTCTGGAAGACGTGCACTACGATGTCACCGTAGTCGAGGATCACCCAGAAGGCATTCTCCTTACCCTGGGTACGTACTACTTTTCTCTTGCACTTTTCTATCATTCTGTCCTCTACGTTGTCTGCAATCGCAACAACGTTTGGTGTTGAATCTGCATTACATACTATGAAGTGATCTGAGATTGCTGTTCCGATCTTTCTAAGATCAAGCGAAACCACATCCTGAGCCTTCTTTTCCAGCATTGCATCGGCAATGACCTTGAGTTCTTTGTTGTCCATCAGTTAAATATTGTTAATTTTGTAAAAATATCAGGTTAAATCCGGGCAAAGATAAGCAAAATCCGTACTATGACAAAGATGTATGACATTATGTGGCTCGAGAGAGTCGATTCGACCAATTCAGAGGCCAAAAGGCACATTTCTGACATTGACAATTTGTCAGTACTGTCAGCTTTGTCACAGTCGGAAGGCAGAGGACAGAAAGGAAACAAGTGGTCAAGTTTCCCGGGAGAGAACCTGACTTTCAGTATTGTCCTGAAGTTCGGGGAGCAGGAGGCTGGGAAGGCAGGGCCTGGAGTTGCTGAAAAGGCGAGGCTTTCGGTTGCTGGAAAGCTGCAGCTTGTGGTTGCCGCCAGAGAACAGTTTGTTCTGACAGAGATCACTTCCCTATCTATTGTGGAATTCCTTTCAAGACACGGGATCAAGGCCAAGATCAAGTGGCCGAACGACATCTACGTCGGTGACAAAAAGATCTGCGGCGTCCTTATCGAGAACAGCCTGCGCGGAGAGAACCTGTCGTCAAGCATAGTAGGTATTGGTCTGAATGTCAATCAGAGAAACTTTGATATTAACCTCCCTAACCCGACCTCAATGGCCCTGGAGACAGGTTTACAGGAAGACATAAAGGGGTGTCTTGAAGAGTTTATGGACATCTTCCAGAACACCCTGTTTGCAGCACTCTCATCCGACCATAATCTTCGCGACTCCTACCTTTCGCACCTATGGCGACGCAACATCCCTGCCCAGTACATTGACCTCAGTACCCACCCATCACCAGAAGGCCGACACCACGGCAGAGAATTCACCGGCATCATCCGCAACCTCTCCCCCATCGGTCACCTCCAGATCGAAGACACAGAAAAAGGCGAACTCAAAGAATTCGCCTTCAAAGAAATATCGTATATCCTTTAATCATCCTCTGAGGAGGGACACTGTTGTTGCGGGATCATCTGATTTGAAGACTGCGCTGCCGGCAACGAGGATTTCCGCTCCTGCTTCGATAAGCTTGCCTGCATTTTCAGGGCAGACGCCACCATCGATTTCGATCTTTACGTTGAGCTGGAGACGGTCTATCTCAGCCTTCAATGTACGGATGCGCTCATAGGTGTCCTCAATGAACTTCTGTCCGCCGAATCCTGCATATACAGACATCAGAATGATGTGGTCGCACAGGTGCAGGTACGGATAGAGCGACTCTACAGGCATATCAGGATTGATGACCAGTCCCGCCTTCATTCCAGCCTCTCTGATGTGGAGAAGGGCCTGAGCCGGCTTGTCGGTTGCATTGAGGTGGAAGCTGAGCATAGAGACTCCTATCCTTGCGAATCTTTCAATATATTTTTCAGGATGAACTATCATCAGATGCACATCCAGCGGTTTTCTGGCAATGCTGGCAATGGCCTCGACAACGGGAAATCCATAGGATATGTTCGGCACGAAAGTACCGTCCATAATGTCGAGATGGAACATATCTGCGTGCTGGTTTACCATCTCCACATCCTTCTCAAGATGAAGGAAGTCAGCAGCAAGCATCGAAGGTGAGATAAGAGTCATAAGTCTTTATATATCAATTGATTTTACTTCTTACTTATAGTTTTTGATTACATCCACAAGAAGCGCAACGAATTTGTCAAGGGATGCAAGGTCAAGTCTCTCGCCTGGAGCGTGTACTCCGCGGAGTGTCGGACCGAATGAAACCATATCGATTCCAGGGAACTTTTCAGTGAAGAGTCCGCACTCGAGTCCGGCGTGAATAGCCTTCACCTTAGGTTCTGTTCCGAAAAGCTTCTTATAAGATGCCACGCACGCATCTCTTACAGGAGACTCTGCAGCAGGAGCCCAGCCCGGATACTCGCCTTCGTGCTTTACAATGGCACCTGCAAGAACGAAGCAGGCTTCCATCTTCGCTGCCGCTGCGCGGCGCGCCGCTGTAACGCAGCTTCGCTGGCTCGAACCGATACGGATTACGCCTGGCTCTGTCATCTTCACAGAAGCAAGATTTGTAGATGTCTCCACAAAATTCTCGATTTCCTGACTCATTGCAAGGACACCGTGAGGAGAAGCGCAGAGTGCTGTCACAAGGTTCCAGGCTGTCATTTCATCGATTGCAGTTGTGCACTCGCCCTCGTATTCAGCATATCCAACCTTGAGTTCCTTCTCTATCGCACCGTACTCTTCTGCAACATCTTCTGCATATGCCTCAAGTCTCTCATTGATGATGTCAAGAGTGTCAGGCTCTGCTGCAATAAGTGCCTTAGCCTCACGTGCAATCGCATTTCTCTTGTTACCACCATTGATTGTAATGAGCTGCCAGTCAAGGTCAATGATGCTGTAAAGGAAGCGTCCGAGAAGCTGAACAGCATTTGCACGGCCCTTATTGATGTCATCTCCACTATGTCCGCCCATCGCATCCTTCACAAAGATCTCCTGGAACTCAAAATCCTCCTGAACCGGCTCCTCTTTATAATGGAACTCTGCAGTGGTGTCAAGTCCGCCTGCACATCCCACAAAGATCTCTCCCTCATCCTCAGAATCAAGGTTAAGGAGTACTTTTCCTGTAATGAAGTCCGGGCTGAGAGCCATAGCTCCGTCAAGACCTGTCTCCTCTGCAGTAGTAAAGAGGCACTCTATCTTTCCGCAAGGAATGTCGCTTACAAGAACCGCCATCTGAGCTGCAACACCAATACCGCAGTCAGCACCAAGAGTTGTGTCAGGAGCGATCATCCAGCCATCCTTGATGATGTACTTGATAGGATCCTTGGCAAAATCGTGCTCCACTCCCTCATTCTTCTCGCAGACCATATCCGAATGGCTCTGAAGAACAATAGTAGGAACATTCTCATATCCAGGAGCAGCCTCCTTGACTATCAAGACATTACCAGCCTCGTCAGTCTTGCATTCAAGACCATTGTCTGCTGCAAATTTCTGCAGATACGCAACGATCTGCTCCTCGTGTCCTGATTCCCTTGGAATCGCAGTTATCTCCTTGAAGAAGGAAAGTACGGTTTCTGATGTCATAGTATGTAATTCTAATTAATTCGGTTAATCCCACAAATATACCATATATAACTCAACAATCCTACCTTATATATATAATTTTAGAGAACTCCAGAATATTTCAGGATGCAGAGTCAACTTATTTTAGGGAAAGACAAAAAAAGCTATTCCGGGTGGGAATAGCTTTGGGGTTATCTTCTTACGGGAACGAGGATTTTTTCGATGTCGTTCACGTACTGCTTGAATGTCTTGTCGATAGTCATCAGGTCGCCGACTGTCGTGCAGGCGTGGAGGACTGTTGCGTGGTCCTTGCCTCCGATCTCGGCTCCGATTGTCGAAAGTGAGCAGTTCATCAGGTTTCTTGAAAGATACATTGCAATCTGTCGTGCCTGAACGATCTGGCGCTTTCTTGTCTTTGAGAGGAGCTGGTCGCGTGTGATGTTGAAGTAGTCACACACTGCTCTCTGCACCTTGTCGATTGTGACATCAGCCTGCTGCTCTCCTACAATCTTCTCTGTGATCTTCTCTGCAAGAGAGACTGTAATCTCTTTGTGAGCGAGTGTTGCATTTGCAATCAGTGAGATCAGCGCGCCTTCGAGCTCACGGAAGTTGGACTTGATCCTTGTTGCAAGGAACTCGAGTACTTCATCACTGAGTTTCACTCCCTCACGGAAGGCTCTTGCCTTGAGCATCTGGAGTCTTGTCGGATAATCAGGCTTCTGAAGCTCCACAGAGAGTCCCCATTTCAGACGCGAGAGAAGTCTTTCCTCGAAGTTCTCAAGCTCTACAGGCGGACGGTCTGAAGTGAATATCAGCTGCTTGCCTGACTGATGAAGGTGGTTGAAGATGTTGAAGAATGCATTCTGAGTGCTCTGACCCATAAGATCCTGGATGTCATCCATAATGAGCACATCCATCTTCATATAGAATGCAAGGAAGTCAGTAAGCTTGTTTCTCACATTCACCGCATCCATATACTGAGTCTTGAATCTGTTCGCAGGAACATAAAGCACTACGAGTTCTGGATACTTCTTCTTGATCTCGATACCGATCGCCTGTGCAAGGTGGGTCTTTCCAAGACCTGGACCGCCAAAGAGGAAGAGAGGGTTGAATGCTGTCTTACCAGGGGCCTGCGAGATGCTCTCACCAGCTGTGAATCCCATCTTGTTACACTCACCGACGATGAGGTTCTCAAAGCAATATACCGGATTCAGCTGTGGGTTTACCTGCACTCTCTGCATTCCAGGGAATACGAACGGGCCAGGATTACCGCCACGAGTGAAAGTCTCGACAGAGATTGTCCTGTTTACCGGAGCATTGCCGTGGGCAGCCGGATAGACCAGAGACTGCTGACGCTTTACCGGTGTCACCACATACACAAGCTTGGCAGCGACTCCGAGCTCCTTTTTGAGTGATGCCTTGAGGATCTCAAGGTAAGCACCCTCCACATACTCGCGGAAGAACTCAGAAGGAACCTCTACTGTGAGAGTAGACTCAACCAGCGAAACAGGCTTGATCGGCTTGAACCAAAGTTCAAACTGTTTCAAGTCAATGTTCTGCCTGATGAAGTTCAGACAGTTGTTCCAAACCAGTATGTGTCTTTCCTGAATCATTATGTATTTTGGTGATTTTCTATGTTTGTAGCCCGTCTTTCAAACGGTAGTGCAAAGGTGAGGAAAAAAAAGTAATAAAAAAATCAAAAAGCTCTTGCAAATTAATTTTCTTTTACACTCCCCCTTATTTTAATCACGCTTAAACATTTTTGTTAATATACTGATTTTCAATATATTACAATCACCAAAATTACATAAATACCACAATATCAAAGGGGTTACAATTTAGAATATTTCAAAATAGGTAAAACCTTGATTTTATGTTGATATACGTAGTTCTATGGCAGAAAAATCGCAATTTGTAAGTGATTACTTCAGAAAAACGAGAAGGTTGAAATTATTTTGAAATTTTTACGCTGTCACCATTGACCTCCACAATAAATGCTTCAGGAAATTTCTTTTTGACAGCCGGCAATTCAGCCGCAGCCGCGGAGCGAGTCGCGTGTTTTCCATATATATATTTATATATAGATGAACCTTCCGCCTTCACAGCCTGGACCTGCAGGCCCTTCAAGGCGCTGTCGCCGTTCTTGAGCAGACGACCCAGGCCCATAATCTGGATTCCGTAGTACTTTGATGGGGTTGATGTCACATTCTTGTCAGATTCTTCCTTCTGCACAGGTGCGGTTTCCTGCTTTGGAGAAGCGGGTTCTTCATTGACAGTCGAAGGTTCAGGCTCCGGAGTGGACTCTGAAACAGCCGGAAGAGCTCCAACACTTGCGTCATACTTCTCCTTGTAGCTCTTGAAGGCATTGAAGAGACTCTTTGCTATCTTTTCCTGACCGTCAGCGGTCGAAAGTACGGCATAGTCACTTGGATTTGAGAGAAATCCGACCTCCAGAAGGGCAGCAGGCATATTGGTAGCCCACAACAGATAGAAAACATCCTGATGGATGCCTGTGTAGTTGCTGACCCTGTATGGAGCCTTGTGGATCTGGGCGTCATACTCGGCTGCGAAGAGAAGGCTGTTGCCGTAGTTTGCCTGCCAGAGAAGACTGTGGCTGATCACCGCTTCAGGAGAATTCGGGTCAAAGTCCTGATAAGCAGTCTGATAGTCATCTTCAAGAAGCATTACGGAGTTCTCTCGCTGAGCTACAGACTTACTCTTCTCAAAGTAGTCGCTTGTGTTTTTAGGGTTGTTTGATTTGGGTCCGAGGATGTGGGCAGACGCTCCGAAAGCCTTGGAATTTGTGCTGGAGTTGCAGTGTACCGATATGAAAAGGTCGGCATTGTTGCGCTTCGCTATATTCGCCCTTTCCTTCAGCTCCACAAAGACGTCGGTGCTCCTTGTATATACCACCTTCACATCCGGGTACTCAGCCTTTATCTTGTCGCCGAAAAGTTTCGATATGTTCAGAACGATGTTCTTTTCTGCCGTAGACTTCGACTTTCCTGGCGCACCCGGGTCCTTTCCTCCGTGACCTGGATCGATCACAACGGTCTTAAGACCCTGTCCGGACACATTCTGGCCGGAAATATGCAGTGGAGAACTTATCAGAAGCGCTATTGCTGAAATAATAGTCAAACACAAAACTTTATTGGTCATAACTGCGTCTCAATTTGGTAATAATTGAAATTAGTTGTAAATTTGCGAGTTGCAAAAATAGGAAAATCTTGTCAAAGATTGAAATCCTGCGTACAGTAAAAGGAAAAGAATAGTGACGGAAGCTATTATAAACATATTGAAAATATGGCTTAAGCGTGGTTGGCTGGCAGCGTCTATGTTGCTGGTCATCAGTTCTTTTTCATTGTCTGCGCAGGCGCCGCGCATCAACAGGAACCTCCGTGGAAGCATTCCGAGAATGGAAAGTTCTGTTGCCAGAACTACTCAGCCTACAATCAGTGAAGATGCACAGCTTCCGGCTCCGGCAGCCACTGATTCTATCGTCAGAAGCGGAAAAGACGTGATTTCAGACAGCAAGAATGACACAATTCTTCGTCCGGACCCGAGCGCCAGCCTTGACTCTGCAGCAAGAGCAGACTCCATAGCGGCAGCGAAAGCTGACTCGGTGGCCCTTCTGACCAAGAGTTCGCTTGAGTCACCTGCATTCTCGACAGCAAGGGACTCCATCATCGAAGATTTCACAGGCGGAAAGCAGATGATATATTACTATGGTGACGTGACCGTCACTTACGGTAATATGAAGCTGACTGCCGACTATATGGAGTACGACCTGAAGACCCAGACTCTTTTTGCACGTGGTACAAAAGACACGACGGGAGTGATCACAGGTATGCCTGAAATGACTCAGGGCAAGACTTCCTACCAGATGGAGGAGGTCCGCTACAACTTCAAGACAATGAAGGCCAGCATCAAGAATATGGTGACACAGGAGCAGGACGGTATCCTGCACGGAAAGACCATCAAGATGATGCCGGACCGTTCGATCAACATCAAGAACGGCCGTTACACAGTCTGCGACTGCGAAGAGCCTCACTACTATCTCCACCTGAGCCGCGCGAAGGTTATGACCAAGCCGTCACAGAAGACTGTGTTCGGCCCCGCCTGGCCGGTCATCGCAGACGTTCCTCTGCCGATAGCCCTGCCATTCGGATTCATTCCTGACCGTCCAGACAGAGCCACCGGTATCCTCTTCCCTTCATTCGGAGAGGAGGCATCACGAGGATTCTACCTGCGCGACGCCGGATTCTATTTCGTGATCGGAGAGTATTTCGACGTAGCACTGACAACCGACATCTACACCCTCGGATCGTGGGCGGTGGACGTAAACTCAAGATACAAAGTAAATTACAAGTTCAACGGTAGCTTCTCCCTGACCTATTCGAATGACCAGACAGGTGAGAAAGGAAGCTCAGACTTCTTCCAGACCAAGAACTTCGGAATCAGATGGTCACACTCACAGGACGCCAAGGCACGCCCTGGAACAAGTTTCTCAGCATCCGTAAACTTCTCCAGCCCATCGAACAACAAGTACAACTCGACTTCGGTGACTGAAGCCCTCCAGAACCAGATTTCATCATCCATTTCATACTCGAAGAACTGGAACGGAAAGCTGAACCTGTCCATCAACGCCCTGCACAACCAGAACTCGAAGGACAGTTCGTACACATTCACACTTCCTAACATCACGTTCTCGGTAAGCCGTTTCTATCCTTTCAAGCAGAAGAACAGAGTCGGAAAGGAGAAGTTCTATGAGAAGTTCTCCCTCGGCTACAACACCACGTTGCAGAACAAGATCAGCTTCAAGGCTTCAGAGTTCAACAAGCCTGGCTTCTACGACAAGTTCCAGAACGGTATGACCCACAACTTCCAGATCGGACTTCCTAACTTCACAGCGTTCAAGTACATAAACGTGACTCCAAGCGTAAGCTACGGTATGAACTGGTTCTTCAGAAAGAACGAGAAGGTCTACAACGCAGACACAGAAAGGGTGGAAGATGTAAAAGGAAAGGCATTCGGAGCATTCGGTGCTACCCACAACTATTCAGGAAGCATATCGATGAGTACCCGAGTGTACGGTCTGTTCAACTTCGGAAAGCACCGCAAGGTCCAGGCGATCAGACACGTCATATCACCTTCGCTTTCAGCGTCGTTCAGCCCTGAGAAGGGTACCTATTTCAACGGTTGGAGGACTCTGGAATATACCGACAGAAACGGTCAGGTCAAGAAACAGGACTATAACATATGGTCAGGCAACATCGGTTCTGTGCCGTCAAAGGGTAAGACAGCCAGCCTTAACCTCTCAGTTGGAAACAACTTCGAGGCAAAGGTACGCGACCTCGCCGACACCACAGGACGAGGCTCGAAGAAAGTCAAGCTCATCGACCAGCTGAACTTCTCGACCGGCTACAACTTCCTTGCAGACTCATTGAATATGAGCAACATCGGCGTAACGATGTCAACCTCGCTTTTCGGAAAGGTAAACATCACCGGTAACGCCAACTTCGACCCATATGCAATCCTCGTGGATGAAGCCCACAGATCCGGAACGAAGATCAACAAATATGCATTCCAGATGGGACAGGGCCTTGCCAGAATGACCCGAGGAAGCGTCTCACTCTCCTACTCCCTCTCCGGAGACGGAAAGATCGACGGTAACGACGGAACACAGAGCGGCGGCGGACCTGCAGATCATTACACACGTATATACTATCACCCTGTAACCGGAGAATATATCCCTGGAGGATGGCTGTACTATATGAACCCGAATGTTCCGTGGTCAGTAAACTTCAGTTATTCATATAACTACGGAAAGTCCTACCAGTTCTCCAACGGACAGGCTATAACCAAACATCAGCACACTCAGACACTTGGAATCAACGGTAACATCAAGCTTACCCCAAGTATGTCATTCAATATGAGTACAGGTTTCGACCTTATGGCCCTTAAGATGACTACCACTCAGTTGAGTGCATCTTATGACCTTCACTGCTTCAACATCCGTGTTTCCTGGGTACCTACAGGTCAGTGGGAGTCCTGGACATTCCAGATTGCTGCAAATGCTGCAGCTTTGGCAGACCTTTTGAAATACAAGAAGAGCAGCAGTTACTGGGATAACAATTATTAATAAAAGGTACTCTGGCGTTGCGCATATAGTATTTTTTATTATCTTTGTAAATCCCTTGTCCACACAGGGGTCGCATATTCTTGAATGAGTTCCCTGTCGCGGGAAACTACAACGACATTTATAATCATTATCATACTATCTTTATGCACAACATTTATGAGCTTAAAGAAATGGCTGTGGAGCAGTTGAATGCCATCGCTGAAGACCTTAAGATCAAAGGTTACAAGAAAATGGATGTAGAGACACTCCGTTATGCCATTTTGGACGAAGAGGCTGTTCAGAATGCTATGAAGGCACCTGAGAAGCCAGAAAAGCCAAAACGCGGCCGTCCACGCAAGGAGAACAAGACTGAACTTCCGAAGAAGGAGACAGAGGCTCAGAACAAAGAGACTGAAAAGCCGAAGAAACAGGCGGAAGAAAAGAAGTCTGTAGAGAAAAAGAATAAGAAAGAAGAACCGAAGCCGGAAGTTACACCGGAAGCACAAGAGGCTGTAAAGGCAGAGAGCACACCAAAAGCTGAAAAGCCAGCCCAGAAGAAGCGTAACAAGAAGGCAAAGACAGAGCGCAAAGACGAGCAGGTCGAAGCAGCAGCTGTCCAACCTGAAGTTGCAGCAGAACCTGCAGTGGAGACTGTTCCTGAAATAAAGGAAGAGAACGTGCAGGCAGCAGAACCGGCAAAGGATCAGAAACGCCAGAAAAGGGCCCGTATCCAGAAGAATCCAAACCAGCACGCCAATGCTCAGCCTGTAAATATCGAAGAGCCTGAGGCTGCTATTGCTGAGGGAGCTGCGAAGGATGAGCTGAAGGCTCCGAAGGAGCAGAAAGTTCATCAGCAGAAGGAGCAGCACAATCAGCACAACCAGCAGCAGAAGGACCAGAAGGAGCAGCGAGATCAGAAGGACCAGCACCATAAAAACAACCAGCAGGGCCAGCAGAATCAGAACAATCAGAACAATCAGGGCCAGAATCAGCAGAACCAGCAGGGTCAGAATAATCAGCAGCAGAACCAGCAGCGCAAGCAGCAGGAGCCTGCAATCGAGTTCGACGGAGTTGTAGAGGCTACAGGAGTTCTCGAGATTATGCCAGACGGCTATGGATTCCTCAGATCTTCAGACTATAACTACCTGAACTCCCCTGACGACATCTACGTGTCACAGTTCCAGATCAAGCAGCACGCCCTCAAGACCGGTGACACAGTTACAGGTGAGATCAAGCCGCCAAAGGTAGGTGACAAGTACTTCCCTCTTGTACGCATAAAATATATCAACGGACGTACACCGGAGTTCATCCGCGACCGTATTCCGTTCGACTTCCTTACCCCACTTTTCCCAGAAGAGAAATTCAACCTTCTCGGCAATGGCCACAACGATATGTCCTGCAGAATCGTGGATATGTTCACGCCTATCGGAAAGGGCCAGCGCGGTCTCATCGTAGCGCAGCCTAAGACAGGTAAGACAATGTTGCTCAAGTCAATAGCCAATGCTATCGCAGACAACCACCCTGAAGTGTATATGATCGTCCTCCTGATCGACGAGCGTCCTGAGGAGGTAACCGATATGGCACGCAGCGTAAAAGCTGAGGTAGTAGCGTCAACATTCGACGAACCGGCTGAGCGCCACGTGAAGGTTGCGAATATGGTTCTCGAGAAGGCCAAGAGAATGGTAGAGTGCGGTCACGATGTAGTGATCCTCCTTGACTCGATCACCCGTCTGGCACGTGCATACAACACAGTGCAGCCAGCTTCAGGCAAGGTGCTCTCAGGTGGTGTAGACGCAAATGCCCTCCACAAACCTAAGAGATTCTTCGGAGCAGCTCGTAACATCGAGAACGGCGGATCGCTCACAATCCTTGCTACAGCCCTCACAGAGACAGGTTCTAAGATGGATGAGGTCATCTTCGAGGAGTTCAAGGGAACAGGTAATATGGAGCTCCAGCTCGACAGACGTCTCTCTAACAAGCGTATATTCCCAGCTGTGGATGTCACTCTGTCAAGCACACGACGCGACGACCTCCTCTACGATCCGGCAATCGCCAGCAGGATCTGGATAATGAGAAAATTCCTTGCGGATATGAACTGTATCGAAGCGATGGAACTCCTCCAGAACCGAATGAGACGTTGGGGAACAAACGACGCACTTCTCCAGAATATGGACAAAGACGATATGTAACAATATAAATAATGCTGGCTTTTAAAAAGCCAGCATTATTTATATTACCTATAGTCTCTATTTGCGGTGATGGTCGTGGTGGCGCTGCGCGTCTGCCTTGCAATCCGCGATCTGCTTGTCGAACTTAGCCTTCAGCTGCTCCTTGGTCATTCCCTTGGTCTCGAGCTTGTGCTGTTCTTCCTTGAGGTTGTATTTTACCTGATTCTTGTGCAACTGTATGTCATTGTACAATTCAGCTCTTTCTACAGCCCTGCGGTAGTGACGCAAAGCGCTCATCTGGGTCGGGAAGGTGTACACTCTCTCCACTTCCACACATTCATCACCGTCGAAGGTATATGCCTTGACATCTACGATGCCATCGAATATGTGAGTAAAGACTACAGTACTGTCAATGATCTCAACAGTCTGAACTTCAGGACTTTTAGCCTTGATTGCCTCCTTCAGGAACTCTTTCTCCTGATTGTAGGGAGCATTTTCTGCCTTCCTTTCCATCTTTGCCCCGCTGTTATTGCACGATGCCAGAACACCAAGGACTGCAACAAGTGACATTGCTAAAATAAAACGTTTCATAACACTAATAATTAAATTAAACACCGAGGGGCAGATGTCAACTTCTGTGCCTTAACCGCGCTTTGCGCGATATATAAAAATTGCCAGGCTTACTAGGGTAAGCCTGGCAACATATTCATATCTATATATTTCCGAATCAATACTGATCCCAGCTCTTGATCTGGATGTCATCGATCGACATTGCGCAGAATGCTCTGATGAAGGCTGTTGCCAATCGTGCATTTGTGATGAGCGGAATGTTGTAGTCGATGGCTGCACGGCGAACGTGGTAGCCGTTTGTGAGCTCACCTGTAGAGAAGTTCTTAGGGATGTTCACCACAAGGTCAATCTCCTTGTTTGCCAGCATCTCCATTGCCTGTCTGTACTGACCTGCAAGCTCTGGGTTCTGAGCCTCTGTAGGCCAGATTACGCGCTCAGCCGGTACGCCGTTCTCGTTCAAGTACTTCGCTGTGCCTTCTGTACCATACAGGTTGTAGCCTCTTTCGTGGAGAAGTTTGCAAGCGTTGAGAAGGTCTGCCTTCTGAAGGGCGTTACCTGAAGAAATGAGGATGTTCTTCTTAGGAATCTCATAGCCTACTGAGAGCATTGAGTTAAGGAGGGCCTCATTGAAGTCGTCACCGATACATCCTACCTCACCTGTCGAGTGCATATCCACACCCAGGACAGGGTCTGCCTGCTGGAGACGTGAGAATGAGAACTGTGAAGACTTGATACCTACATAGTCAAGGTCAAATGCAGACTTGCGAGGAGCAGCCGGCTTGAGGCCGAGCATAGCCTTTGTTGCAAGCTCGATCATATTGATCTTAAGCACCTTAGAAACGAATGGGAAGCTTCGTGATGCACGGAGGTTACACTCGATCACCTTGATGTAGTTGTCCTTTGCAAGGAACTGGATGTTGAATGGTCCTGTAATCTCGAGGGCTGCAGCAATCTTCTTAGCGATCTTCTTGATCCTGCGGACAGTCTCTACATAGAGTTTCTGTGGAGGGAACTGGATGGTTGCGTCACCTGAGTGTACTCCGGCAAACTCAACGTGCTCAGAGATTGCATATGCGATCACCTCACCACCGTCAGCAACTGCGTCGAACTCGATCTCCTTGCAGCGCTGCATAAACTCTGACATCACGACTGGATGTTTCTCTGACACTTCAGCCGCAAGACCGAGGAAGTTGCGGAGCTCGTCGTGGTTGTAGCATACATTCATAGCAGCTCCTGAGAGTACGTATGAAGGACGGACAAGCACTGGGAATCCTACCTGGTCAATGAACTTGTCCACTTCGTCGAAGTTTGTAAGCTCTTTCCACTTAGGCTGGTCGATTCCAAGGGCGTCCACGATTGATGAGAACTTGTGACGGTCCTCTGCCTTGTCGATTGAAGTAGCCCTTGTTCCAAGGATATTCACTTTATTCTGGTCGAGTCTGAGAGCAAGGTTGTTTGGAATCTGACCTCCCACTGACACCACTGTTCCGTGTGGATTCTCCAGATCGTGGATGTCCATTACACGCTCGAATGTGAGCTCGTCGAAGTAAAGACGGTCACACATATCGTAGTCAGTCGAAACTGTCTCTGGGTTGTAGTTGATCATTACTCCCCTATATCCCTGATTGCGGATTGTCTGGAGGGCGTTTACCGAGCACCAGTCGAACTCTACTGATGATCCGATACGGTAGGCACCTGAACCGAGAACGATTACAGAGTTCTTGTCGTGCTGATACTTGACGTCGTTGAAGTTACCTCCGTAAGTAAGGTAGAGGTAGTTTGTAGCTGCAGGATAGTCGGCAGCGAGAGTGTCGATCTGCTTTACGCACGGCACGATACCTTTTGACTTACGGAATGCACGTACGATGTCCTCAGCCATCTCTGTGTCCATACCCTTATAGAGAGCGTTAGCTACCTGTACGTCTGAGAAGCCCTGTACCTTGGCTTTCTTGAGAAGGTCAAGCGGCATTGCCTCACAGTTGTCGTACTTCCGCATCTCCTTGTGAGTCTCAACGATGCCCATAAGCTTGTTGAGGAACCACTTGTCGATCTTTGTAAGGTCGTGGATCTGGTCTACTGTGTAGCCGGCCTGCATAGCCTTGCTGATGACGAAGATACGATTGTCTGTCGGCTCGTGAAGTGCCTCGTCGATGTTGTCGACCTTGATCTCCTTGTTGCCTACGAATCCGTTTGCACCCTGTCCGATCATACGGAGACCCTTCTGGATGATCTCCTCGAAGTTACGTCCGAGTGACATAACCTCACCTACGGACTTCATACTTGATCCGATCTTGCGTGACACGCCTGTGAACTTAGAGAGGTCCCATCGTGGGATCTTAGCCACAACGTAGTCAAGTGCAGGTTCGAAGAATGCAGGAGTCTGCTTTGTCACTGAGTTCTGAATGTCGAAGAGACCGTAGCCGAGACCGATCTTCGCTGCTACGAATGCGATCGGGAATCCTGTTGCCTTTGATGCAAGAGCCGAAGAACGGCTGAGTCGTGCATTCATCTCGATCACATAGTACTCCATTGAATCTGTGTCGTAAGCGTACTGTACGTTACACTCACCCACGATGCCGATGTGGCGTACCATCTTGATTGCGAGGTCGTGGAGGAACTGTACCTCCTTTGCGCTGAGGGTCTGGGTCGGAGCGACAACGATTGACTCGCCGGTGTGGATACCGAGCGGGTCGAAGTTCTCCATATTACAGATGGCGATACAGTTGTCGTAGCGGTCGCGCATTACCTCGTACTCGATCTCCTTCCATCCCTTGAGAGACTTCTCGACGAGCACCTGTGGAGAGAATGAGAATGAGCTCTCGCAAAGAGTCACGAGCTCTTCCTCATTGTTACAGAAACCTGATCCGAGACCACCGAGGGCGTATGCCGCACGTACGATCACCGGATAGCCGAGTTCCTTAGCTGCTTCCTTAGCTGCCTCCACTGTCTCTACTGCGTGAGACTTGATGGTCTTTACATTGATCTCAGCGAGTTTTGCGTTGAAGAACTCACGGTCCTCTGTGTCCATAATAGCCTGGACCGGTGTTCCAAGGACCTTTACATTGTATTTGTCAAGGATTCCTGCCTCGTAGAGATCCACACCGCAGTTCAGTGCTGTCTGGCCACCGAATGCGAGGAGAATGCCCTGAGGAGCTTCCTTCTGGATTACCTTCTCGACAAAGTATGCTGTTACGGGGAGGA
Source organism: Bacteroidales bacterium (assembly GCA_017560825.1). GTDB lineage: Bacteria > Bacteroidota > Bacteroidia > Bacteroidales > UBA932 > Cryptobacteroides. Next base: position 31,456 of record JAFZED010000063.1, read on the forward strand.
AGTACACCTTGTCTGCAACCTGCTCAGATGTCTGGACTGTCGCGATGTTCGGGTTGATGAGGATGGTCTCGATACCTTCCTCTTTCAGGGCCTTGAGGGCCTGTGATCCTGAGTAGTCAAACTCTCCGGCCTGACCGATCTTGAGTGCTCCCGAACCGAGCACGAGGACTTTCTTTATGCTGTTGTCAATCATAATCTTATATTCAGCGTTCTATGACGAAGTTGTAAAAACTAAATCCCTCCCACTCCTTCGGAGCGGGCCCCTCCCGTTCACAAGACCACGGGCGGCTATGGTTTTTACAACTTCATCATAGAACTGAGATTTATAATTTCGATACAAATTCGTCTAGTGGGGTAACGTTCTCTGTCAAGCCGACGCATACTTCCGGGGCGAAGTTAAGGCCGATGAACGGTTTGGTCTTGTGGCGGAGGCCGTCTACAGCACCGTCATTGAGGTTTGTGAAGTACACTTCCCAGCCTGAAGGGATGGTGGCTGCCTTCACTGCACGGTTTGTATTCTGTGCAGAGATGTATGTGCGGTTAGTTCCCTCTTTGCGTACAGGCTGGTTTGCACCTCTGTGCGGATGAGCGAGTTTTACGAGCTCGCAACCTGCTGCCTTTGCAATGATGTGATAACCCATACCCTGGCCGAACACCGGCTTGTTGCCCTCGAGAGCCTTCTTGATGTTCTCTATAGTTGCCTCGCAGCCGCAAGCACAGCCAGGACCATTGGAAACATACACTCCGTCGTACTCAAGAGCTGTGAAATCATAGTCGAATGGAACTCTGATCACTTCAGCGCCTCTTGCGAGCAGGCCGCGGATGATGCTGTGCTTTACACCGAGGTCAACTACAACGACCTTCTTGCCGTCAGTTGTCGCAGCCTTGCTTCCGTTGATATTCTCGACTTCCTGAGCTTTTTCTGCCTTATATGTGATCACGTCCTTGCAGCTTACGTCTGCCGGAGACGGCTTCGCAGGAGCCGCTGGCTTTGCCGCACCCTCCGGAATGATCTCACCTGTCATAGAACCCTTGTCCCTGAGGATCTTTGTGAGCTCGCGGGTGTCGATTCCATATATACCTGTAAGATTCTGTTCCTTCATCCACTGCTCGAGTCCCTTTTCGGCCTCCCAGTTGCTGTAGTCCTCGCACACATCAAATGCGATCAGACCTTTCGGCTGAATCTTTTCAGACTCAAGATTCTTTGAGAGTTTTTCAGCAAGGAGCTCCTCAGAAGGAACGCCATAGTTGCCGATAAGAGGATAAGTGAGACAAAGGATCTGGCCGCTGTAGGCTGCATCGGTAAGCTGCTCAGGGTAACCGACCATCGAGGTGTTGAAGACCACCTCTCCGCTTACCGCCTCTGCGCTTCCGAAGCTCCAGCCGTGGAATTCAAGGCCGTTCTCCAGACGAAGTGTAGCTTTAAGTTTCATTTTATAGTTTGTTTAAATTACATTTACCTTCCTGCTCCCCTTCGGTTGGGGATATAAAAAAACGACCACGTCTTGTTAAAGACAATGGCCGACAGCAATAGTAAAAGGGAAAACGAAAGACTGTGCATCATCTTGTAATGCGTTCACCTTAAGATATGTATAAGAGTAAGCTCGTTTACACATAATTATTCCCTAGTTAAATCATACAAAGATAGGAAAATTTCATCGATTTGTACAAATATAATTGCTATTTTTGTGGCCGCTAAGACAGAGATTATGTATATAAAAAACGAAGACACAATATGTGCGCCGGCGACGGTGCCTGGAACAGGGGCGATTTCGGTGATCAGGGTCAGCGGCCCCGAGGCCTTGACCGTGGCTGACAAGGTGATCAGATGCCGCAAGGGAAATATATCCACAGCTCAGGGATATACCCTAAAGTTTGGATTGATATACGACAATATAAATAATTGTATATCTTGCGATTGCAATACTTTACCTAAAGGAAAGATTATTGATGAAGTTTTGGTAAGTATCTTCAAAGCGCCGCATTCGTACACAGGTGAAAACTCTGTGGAAATCTCTTGTCACGCGTCTTCGTATATAGTGTCAGCAATTATGGATCTGCTCTATCAGGCAGGAGCGCGTGCAGCTGAACCGGGCGAGTTCACCCAAAGGGCTTTCCTCAACGGAAAGATGGACCTTGCTCAAGCTGAGGCTGTAGCTGATGTCATCGCCTCTCAGAACGCGGCGGCACATCAGGTAGCGTTCAAGCAGATGAAGGGAGGCTTCTCCTCTGAGCTTCGCGATATGAGAAGCGAGCTTCTGGAGCTTGTCTCTCTGATGGAGCTCGAGCTTGACTTCAGCGAAGAGGAAGTGGAGTTTGCTGACAGGTCACGTCTTGACTCTCTTTTGGAGAATCTGATAGCTCACGTGTCAAGACTCATCGACTCCTTCCGCCTTGGAAACGCCATCAAGAACGGAGTTCCTGTAGCGATTGCAGGAGCGACCAACACAGGCAAGAGCACCCTGCTCAACGCGCTTCTCGGAGAGGAACGCGCCATCGTTTCTGATGTGCACGGAACCACCCGAGACACCATCGAGGAGACCCTCAACATCGACGGAGTGCTGTTCAGATTCATCGACACAGCAGGCCTTCGAGAGACTTCTGAAATCGTCGAGAAGATCGGTATCGAAAGAACATTCAAGAAGCTTTCTGAAGCGACAATCGTGCTCGGAATGGTAGACCTTACCAGAGATGAGCAGAGCACTCTCGAGACAGTCTCAGAGATTCTTGACAAGGTCGACTTCAAGACTCAAAAACTGGTCATTCTGCTCAACAAAACCGACATAATAGGGGTTAACAAAAATGTTAGCACTGTTAACAATATTGTTTCTCTTATTGATTCTAAAGGTATTAATGCTGAGGTTATAAATATCGGAGATTTTGCAGGACCTACCAGCCTTGAAGCTCCAAAGAGCAACGAAAATGCAGTAAAGCTCCTCCCGATCTCAGCAAAAACCGGCTCAGGAATAGACATTTTGAGAGGAATTCTTGCCACATCACAGCGCGATCTTCTGGGCGACAGCGACACCACCCTGGTCACAAACCAGCGCCACGTCCAGGCCCTCGCCGACGCCCGTACTTCCCTCCTCCGCGTCCGCGAAGGCCTCGCCTCCGGCCTCCCGACCGACCTCGCCGCCCAAGACATCCGCGAAGCCATCTACCACCTCGGCTCCATCATCGGCGAGATCTCAACAGACGAGGTGCTGGGGAATATTTTCAGGAATTTCTGCATCGGGAAATGAGCCGTTGATAAAAAACGAGCAAAAAACGATTATAATTGATTACTAAAGAGTCACTTAGTGGCTCTTTTTTATTTGCCCTAAAATCTCGATAAGTACCGTATTTCATCGAATTTTAGCACTTTTTTGGACATTTTTTCTACCTCGCCCTCTGATATCATGCCTAACAATCCGAAGTAGTAGATACGTGCGACATGGTGCGACACCATGCGACACCATGCGACAAATTTGGCGAAATAAATGCGACATGATATATAAAAAAATATGTGAGTGGTGCGGTAGTAAATTTACTGCAAAAAAGGCGACGACACGATTCTGCTGTCAGCGATGTGCGAACCTTGCATATAAGAAGAATATACGCGAGGCCAACAAGGATATAGTCGACAGAAAAGCAGGAATAGACCGTGATGAGAAGATAGAACGGAATACCCCTGAGATAATGTCTGCCAACATTGCAGCTGAATACTTAGGCGTTCATCGTGCCACTATATATAGGTACATGGAAAAAGGCATCCTCAAATGCAGACAACTCCCCGGGAAGACCATTATTCGCAAGTCAGACGTGCAAAGGTTATTTGAAGATTCATCCGAGTATGTCAAGCAAGTACGAACACCTCCGGAAGAGTTGAAGGATTTCATCACTATGAAAGAAGCATCTGAAATATTGGACCTTTCAATAGCTGGAACATATAAGATTCTCAAGGAAAAGAAGGTACCTGTTGCTAAATCCAGAGGCAAACACTTCTACAGTCTCAAGCACATCAATCGAATTGCAGCTGAGAGAAAGGCCAACAGCTTTCCTGAGATACAGGAATGGTATACATGCCAGCAAATCATGCAACTGTATGACATGACTGAAACGGCTGTATTCAGCATGGCATATGACTACAATATACCACGCAAAAAAATCGGGCGCATTGCTCATTATTCAAAGCTTCACGTTGACGCCATCAAGAAACGCGATGAGGAAGATGACAATATCTTCTACACTGTTGAAGAGTGCATGGAGAAATACAGTCTCACCAGGGATATGGTATACCACTATCTGAGGTATTACAAGATTGCAAGAGTGAAATTCGGCAGATACGTCAAATTCAAGAAAGTAGATTTCGACGCGATCTTCAAAATGATACAATTAGACTGATTTCGTGTTACTACCACGTTACTCTTTCGTTACTTTTTTGATATACATTCATTTATACTTTTCTTCGCAACCAAAATCAACAGCTATTATGATTACTGTTACTCTTAGACAAAAGAAAACCAACACAGGTAACATTTACCTTTATCTGGACTACCACCCTGCCGTCTTTAACCCCAGAACCTTTAAGACCATAAGGCGTGAGTCTTTAAAAATCAAGCTTTACGCAGACCCGAAAAATGCGCGGGAGAAGAAGTACAATGAGATAATGCTAGAAAAGGGAGAGGCTATCAGATGCAAGCGCCAGATAGAACTCGTCAACGAACAATACGGATTCCTTGACAAAAGCACTAGAGGAGAAGACTTTCTGGATTATTTCTACAAGGCAAGCTTGAAAAAGTCAGAGAAATGGATGGCAACATACAGGCACTTCAAGGAATTCATGAAGGGCAAATGTACCTTTGGTGCATTGTCGATTGGCTTATGCGACAAATTTAAGGACTACCTACTTACAGCTCCCATAGGCAAGCATAGAAAGAAATTGCATCAGAATACCGCCTCGGCGTACTTCTGCGTACTTCAGTCTATCCTTAAAGACGCCTACCGTTCTAAACTGCTGCAGGAAAACCTCAATGACTACCTGGAGTCCATACCGTCTAAAAGAAGCTACAGGCCGTTCTTAACTATAGAGGAAGTACGTAAGTTGAAAGACACGCCATGTAAAATACCTGTCCTCAAGGCCGCATCAATGTTCTCCATTCTGACTGGATTAAGACGAAGTGACATAATGACTCTGGAATGGTCACATATCAGCACAGCTCCTGACGGTGGTCCATGTATCATAAAGACAATAGAGAAATCGGACCGAGTTGAAGTTAACTATATCAGTGAAGAGGCGCTCTCCTACTGTGGCCCACGATCATCTGGTCTGGTCTTCAAGGGTCTTACTACTTCAATGACATATACCTATCTTCCTCAATGGGTAGCTGAAGCAGGTATTGACAAACATGTGACTTTCCACATTTTCAGACATACTAACGCAACGCTACTCTCCTCTGCCGGAATCGACATCTATACGGTTTCCCGAATGCTCAACCACAAGAATGTGGGAACTACCCAGATCTATGCAGATATCGTTGATGACAGGAAAAGAGTTGCTGCCAATGCAATCAAGCTATAAATAATTTGCGAAAACGGAACTTTTAAGTTACATTTGCCATGGGAAAATATAGAACAGTTGTCGCATATAAGGACTATTTCGAAGAGTTCCTTAATGCCCAGACACCCAAAGTACAATCCAAGGTGCTTCAGATACTGAGAATCATTGAGGAAATTGAGATTGTCCCGAAAAACCACCTGAAGCATGTAGAAGGGACAAACGGACTCTTCGAGGTAAGAGTCATATTCGGAAGTAATATATTCAGGGTGTTCTGCTTCTTTGATAACGGAAATCTGGTCGTGCTATTGAGCGGGTTCCAGAAGAAGACACAGAAGACTCCGAAGAGTGAAATCGACAAGGCGGTACGATTAATGAATGAGTACTATAACGAAAAGCAGGAGGACAAATGATGAAAACAAAAACATTATCGCAGCTCGAAGACAAATACATCGGCAAGAAAGGATCTCCTGCTAGAGATCGATATGAAAATGAAATTGCAGACCTATTGATTGGACAGCAGATCCGAGATGGACGCATCAAGCTAGATCTGACTCAGGAAGATCTGGCTGAGCGGATCGGCAAGAAGCGTGAATTCATATCACGCATCGAGAATGATGGAAGCAATATAACGATAAAGACACTTCGAGATATAGTTGAAGTTGGACTTGGAGGTAAGCTTCGCATCGAAGTGACTTTATAAACGAGACACGAACTACTTTATATGGCCCTACCGATGGTGGGGCTTTTTCTATCAATTGAAGTCAATACCTATCAATAGCGATCACCAATAATCACTTCTATTGCAAGTTAAGTTAGACTTGCGTAACTTTGCCTATACAAGGATGTTAGTCAATATCCTGTTGTCACGCTCGTGACATTCATGCCAATAGATTTGGCTCTATATGAGGCCTGAGATGGCCTGCTGAACTGTGTAAGAAAATGCTAGATGTGTAATGCTGCTATTGCGGCACAAAGACGTGAATATTATGGACACGACATGTATTAATGCACAGGGAGTGAGAGAATGTTTCGCCCGCTATCTCCAGGACAAGCTAGGCATGTATGCCGACGAGAAGGACATTCGGAATTTCGAGTCTGTACTATATAGGATAAAGACCCGACAGGCAGACAACAACTCGGTTGAAGATTTATGCAAAGCGGTCTTCATGGAACCCGTACTGAGGCTTAAAGGCGAACCTTGTAGAATACTTGAGGTAAGGAACCTTTATGCTCTGCTGTTCAATATGACAGGATTCATAAATATCAGTCGTAATGATGCTGCAATAATTCTGAAGAGATGCTTTCCGAATGTCTTCGCCAACACTAAGGTAATCTCAATTAACAAAAGCTTGACTAGGTATAAGTTCGAAGGAATGGACACAGGAATGAAGATACCGTATTTGAGATCTTCCGATTCACAGTACTTCGAGAAGATGCTTAATAAATACATCAGATAACCTAATAAAATCAATTGATATGAAAGTAGATAATTCAAATGTTTTTACTGCACT
>JAFZED010000064.1 GCA_017560825.1 Bacteroidales bacterium
TGAACGCGTTTACCTCTTTAGAGTTAGTAATACGTACACGGGCAACCTTACGCATAGCTGAGTTAGGTTTCTTAGGTGTAGTAGTGTACACACGTACGCATACTCCTCTTCTCTGAGGACAAGCATCCAACGCGCGAGACTTGCTCTTCTCGACAATAACCTCGCGTCCTTTGCGAACTAATTGCTGAATTGTAGGCATAAATGTTTGTAAATAAATAATTTATGTTGATTTCCCCATATTTTGGGGGCTGCAAATATACGAATAATTTTTTATTTATCAACAAAAATCTTGTTTTTCAGCACTTTGCCTTGTTGATAACTCTCCCTGCATCACTCTTGCCAGGCATTTCACGAGCCACTTCACGAGCCACTTCACGAGCTGAGCAACAAATTCCGCAATTCTTTGCTCAGCTCCGCACTAAAACCGGCAAAACAGCCGAAAACAACACGAGCTGCACAAAGGATTCCATAAAATTTTGCTCAGCTCTTACCAGAACCATCGTTCTTCAAAAGTTTTTATGTAAGTTTGTTACCGGATTCATACATTTCGGGAGAGATGTGGGGAATGATTGAAGAGATTGAAAGTGTAAAGGAGATAATGTTATGAAAAAGACTTACCATCTATGCCTGTCTGCAGGCGACGAGGTTATGTTCCGTGACCTTGAAGATTATCACAGAGGATTCAACTGCTTTGCGACTGCACTATACAAGACCGGTTCAACAGGACTTGTAGAATCCTTTATGTCCACGCACACCCATCAATTGGTGCAGACATCCTGTCAGGAGGAATTTATGTACGCATTCCGGCAGTCATACACTATGTATTTCAACCACAAATATCACAGGAAGGGACCGCTTGGAGAAAAACACCACTTTGCCACGGAAATTTCAGGATACCATCACACAATCGCCGCAGCAAGCTACACACTACGAAACGCACTACATCACGGTGTTGCTCCTATACCATATGCCTACCCCCACTGCTCCGCAAATGCCATATTCAGCAAAGAGATGGGAAAGATGCACAGAGAACCTTTGCTTCCTAAAAGCTCATACTACAGACACATCGGGCGAAGAAGCGAGTATCCTGACAGCTACAAGATGACGGAAAGTGGCGTCTTCACAAGGGAAAGCGTTTTAGACATACCTCAAATAGAAGCACTTTATGGAACCCCTCGAGCATTCAACTTCTATATGAGCCGCAAATCTTCTGAGGAATGGGAAGCGGAACAGCAGAAAGATGCCAACAACTTCGCCTCAATAAACCTTGAGATCATAGAGAAAGGTGTCGGGTTGCACGAAACCGCCAAAATGCTTGCCTTTGAAAGCGGGAAAGCCGACTACAGGAAAATATCTGACATAGAGCTATGCACAGAGCTTGATGCATTAGCCGCTACGCGATTTGGAAGACACTCCGTTTACGAGCTGTCGTTGAAAGAGAAAAACGAAATTGCAGAGTATCTCTACCGCACACGCCACCTGAGCGAATCCCAGATACGCAGATGCCTGATCCTTCCAAAAGGCAAATGCTGAGCAACAAATTCCGCAATTCTTTGCTCAGCTCCGCACTAAAACCGGCAAAACAGCCGAAAACAACACGAGCTGCACAAAGGATTCCACAAATTTTTGCTCAGCTCATATATAAATGCCTTGTTGATAACTATATGAGAGTAAGGATTTTTTCGTATATTTGGGGAAATCATATGATATCTTGGTTATGGGAACGGACCGGAAGTGGATCATCGTCCGTATTGACGGAAAGATTGCATCCATATCTACTGATTACAGGCAGCTGGCGGCAATCGCCGCGAGGCTTGCCTTGACCACTGCGGCAGACACAAAAGCCTACAAGAGCATTGCAGAGCGCACAGACAGGATATGTGCGGAGACTGTCAGCTTTGAGCAGGTGTGGAACCTCAGAAACACAACCTCCTGGGATGACCTGCAGCTCTTCGGAACAGACTTTCAAAAGAGGGTGTGGAAGAGACTATGGGATCTGGACCGCCGTAATCTGGTCAGCTACACCTCTTTTGCAGAGCTTTGTGAAAACAGGGCCGGAGTACGCGCTGTCGCTCACGCAATCGGTCTGAACCCGATCGCGATCATCATTCCGTGCCATCTGGTTGTTCCTAAAGAAGCCATCGACAAGATAGCAGACATAAAGAAAAAGGCCGAAGCCACTATATTCAAGGGCGACGACCTTTGTATGGAAAGTCTGCTCAAGGACACCTCCATCGACTTCGGAGAATATTCACTCGGAAATGCCCTCAAACGCAGATTGATTCAGATGGAATTTGAGCCTGTCAGTGACGGGTTGTGATCAGGATCACGCCGCAGGCTCCTCTTGTGCCATATATTGATGCGGACGAATCCTTCAGGACTTCGACTGATTTGACATCACGAGGATTCAGGTAGCTTATGTCCGCAACCTCTACTCCGTCCACGATGAAGAGCGGATCAGTCTGTGAGTTGATGGAGCTGAGACCTCTTATTATATATCTATAGGTCGTACCTGTCTTCATTACCGTGAGACCTGGCACACGGCCCATCAGATATTCACCGATGTCGTTGTAGCTCATATTCTGGTCGTTCTCCATCGAAACCTTGGAAACCGAGTTTACGAGGTTCTTTCTCTTGACATATCCGTATCCAACATTGACCGAATCTTGCTCAAAGGCTGCAAGGCGGAGGGAGTCCATCAACGCACGTTCCAGGCGGCGCTCTTCGCGGCGCTGCTCCCTGCGGGCACGTCTGGCCTCGGATTTATCCTGTGAATTTGCCGGATATGAAACCATCATAGCCAAGGCAATGAAAAGAAAGACAAGGTTCTTCATATATACCTATTTATATATATAAGTAATGCTACTTGCGGGACTGGTACGCCGTCAGCGCGGCACTGTACTCGATCTGGCTGTCGATATATGCCTCTGTAGACTGACGAAGGATGGTCTGAGCCTGGAGAAGCTCCGACATAGGAACAAGGCCTGCCTCATAGCTGGCTGTCAATTGGTCTACGGTCTTCTGAGCCAGGTCCATAGTCTCACGCGCCACCATCATCTTATCCCACGCCACTGTCAGGCCGAGCCATAGTTGACGGACCTGAAGAATCAGTTGTGATGACAGATAGTCTCTGGTGTTTGAAGCCTTCTGCATCTGATAGTCTACACGCTGCACCTTGCGGGAAACCTTTCCCCAATCTGAAATCGGAATCTGAACGGTGGCGAACACCGTTCCGTTAGCCCTCTCATTTATCGTACGGCTGTAATTATATGAAGCTCCAACTCCTACGGTTGGCAAAGCCTCGCCAAGGGCTATCCTCTTTTCAATTTTCTTTGCTTGAACAGACAGATCTAGAAGCTGATTCTCATTCATACCTGCTGCAAGCTGCTCTTCCGGAACATAATACTCCTGAGGAGGCATCAGGTCATCCAGACGATCTGCAAACACTATGTCATCTATAAACGGCTTGAGTGTGTCGGAATTTGCTGCAAGGAAACAGTAGTCCTGTCCGATCGAGTTCAGCAACTTCATCTTTGCCAGACGGATACCTCCTTTAAGCTGCACAATTCCGCTTTTTATCTCGCTCTGCTTCAATTCAAGCTGCATAAGGTCAGTCTGAACAGCCAGACCAGCCTGAACGGCAGATGTGAGATCCTTATGAAGTGTGTCCAGCAACTGAGACAATACACTGACTGTACCGAGTTTTTCCTCAAGGGAAACCACCTGCCAATAATCCGACTCAACCGAGGCCTCATTTTCGCGAAGCACTATCTCCTGCTGGAGCTTTGCCGCCTCGACTCCAAGAGAAGCCAACCTGTTTCCTGCCACAATACGTCCTCCGGCAAAGATAGGCTGCACAGCTGTAACCGAAGCTACATAGCCATACTCCAAAGCCCTGTATATAGGAGAAAAACCGAACTGCTCACCGGCTTTGACAAGGACTTCATTGAGAAAGTCGCTCAGCTCGTTCTTTCCTATTATGTCATATACACCTACCTCAAGCATCGGATCCTTTGACCAGAATCCGAACGAATTCAAGGTCACCTTAGGGAAATACCCCGCAAACAGCTCCTGCTTCTGAGCCCTTGCAGCCAGCACATCCAGGTGCGCATTTCTTACGGAAGGATCATTCTGCAAAGCCATCTCCTTGCAATTCTCAAGTGTAAGAGTCAGCTCCTGACCGGACGCCAGGACGGGCGTGAGGAGAGCAATCAATATATATATGAATCTATTTCGCATCGGGACCTCCTTTTGTCTTGAACACCTGCCAATAGCACACCGGCATAATCTCCACTATAAGAATGATTGAAAGCATTGTTCCGAAGCAGATCACCACTCCCATCGGCATCCACAGCGCGTCACCGGTTATGATCATCGGCAATACACCCAACGCTGTTGTACAAGATGTAAGGAAGATTGGTCTCATCCTGCGCTTTCCAGCCTCCATCGCGGCCTCCTTTACCGTCATACCTGTACCCACACGAAGTTCCTCGGCGTGGTCGAACATCAAGATACCGTTTCGTACTACGATTCCGATAAGACTGACTATTCCAAGGACAGCTGTCATTCCAAAATCAAGTCTGAAGATCCAAAGGCCGAATGTCGCACCAAACAGGCACAGGAGACTCAGTACAAGAGTAAGCGTCGCAAGGGACATCTTCTTGAAATGGAAAAGCAGGAAGAAGAACAATATCGCAATTGCACATATAAGGGTCAGGAGAACCTCCGGAACCACCTTTCTGTTTACGGTAGAAAGTCCCTCATAAGACACAGTCACTCCTTCCGGCAGATTTGGCTCAATCTTATTTGACACATATTTCTTGAGCACCCTCATCGCCTCCGGCTGGCTGCGTCCGTACTTCATATCGGCGTAGACGGTAATAGATTCCTTGCCGCTGATGTGCGGAATCGACTCTGGCTCCCACAACGGATTAACCTGCGCCACCTGACGAAGAGGCACATATACTCCCGGAATGGATGTGGTGATCATCTGGTTACCTATCGATTCATACGACATATCCTTGAAATCGGAAACGCTGTAAAGATTGACAGGAATGCTTTCACCGTCTTCCCACAATGTGGCAACAGTCTGCCCACCGTATGCTCCTGCAAGGGAGAGGGACAGAACAGCACGGTTTACGCCGAGACGTGCCGCCTCATTAGGATCAACATCCACAGAGACAGTGGATATATAGTTGTCGCTGTCACTGTGCACCCACTGAAGCAGGTTGCGATGCCCCATCATATATGATTTGAGTGTGTCTGCGAAAGGCTTCATCTCCTCCAGCGAGCCGCCTCTGAATGTGATTCCGACAGGAGCAGTAACTGCCTGATAGTCCATCTGCTTGAAACGGATAAGTGCCTCAGGGAACCAGTACTCGAACTTCTGGCCATACTCCTTCAGCACGTATTCTGCATCCAGATTAGTCTTAGTGTTGACAATCAGTTGGGCAAAACTTTCAGAAGGAATCTTAGGAGCATATGTCGCGTGGAAACGCGGAGAGCCGGTACCAACAAAAGACGTGACTGAAGTGACCCTCCTGTCTGCGAGCAATACAGACTGAAGCGAATCCGTCACAAGCTTTGTGTCCTCTAAAGAAGAGTTCGGGTCGAGGTAGATTTCCACTGCAAAGCAGTCTCTTTCCGCCATCGGCATCATCTGGATGTTGACCTGAAGGAACATAAAGACTCCAAGTCCCACAGCAAGTACACCAGTGGCTATAGTCATATACGGATGCCTGAAACAGACCGACTGGAGTTTTTCATATGCACGCTGAAGAGTCCTGAAGAAAACCTCCTGGCGTCTTTCAAGACGGTTCTTCTTCTCTTTCTGCGCCATTCCGATGAAGCGGACCTCAAGGGACGGCACGACAGTGACTGCATACACGAGGGATGCCGCAAGGGCTATCGTAATCACGATCGGGAACATCTGCACGAAGTCTCCCAGATAGCTGGTGATGATCGAACGCATAGGATAGAACATCAGGCTTATAGCAGCAGTAGCGATGAGCATCGGAATGAAAAGCTCGCGCGCACTCTCACAGGCAGCATCAACGCGTCCCATACCTTTCCTTAACTTATCCATATATCCATCCATCGTGATGATGGAGTCGTCCACTATCATACCCAAGACTGCAATCAGCGCTGCAAGAGTAACAGTGTTGAGCTCCATTCCCGCCACATACATCACAGCTATTGTAGCAGCAGTACAGATAGGAACACCTGAACTTGCAATAAGAGCAGAACGCATTGGGAAAAGAAGGAGCATAACCATAATGACCACAATCATCGAGATCAAAAGGTCTCTCAGGAAGAGCCATACGGACTGCTTGACGACCTTCGGCTGGTCAGTAATCTTAGTAAGCTTGACACTCTCTGGCAGAGTCTGGGAAAATTCTTCAAGCACCTTATCCACTTTCTTGCCGAAAGAGATGATGTTATTCTCCGGACGCATTGACACTGAGAGTATCAGAGCGGTGTTGCCATTATAGTCAACATATGAAGAAGGTTTCTTATAACCTCTTTTGATGGTGGCTATGTCCTTGAGCCTGATTACATCTCCTTCAGGACCCGACCAGATGATTTTCTCGGCAATTTCCTGCTCGGATGTAAGCATATTGCCAACGTGAATAGGCGCATTGGCATAGTCAGTAACGAATTTACCGCTCAAGACCTGGGTAGTTGAAGACTGGTAGTCAAGAAGAAGAGCTGTCGGGCTGATACCATAAGCAGAAAGAAGCTCATTGTCCACCTCGACAGAAATTTCCTCAGTCTGGTCACCATAAACCTTGAATCCGGCCATTTCTGGAAGTTCCTTGAGCCTTCCCTCAAGATCCTCCGCGTACTCCATCATCTCTGAATGACCTTTGTCATCTGACTCCATAGCGATAAGTACAGAAGAGATACTTGAAAAGTCATCGAGCACTTCAACAGCAAGGACACCTGGAGGAAGCAGTTTACGGTAAGAATTCAGTTTTAGTTTGATCTTGGACCACACCTCGTCCTTTTTGCTCACAGGGGCATCTACAATGACATATATGTAGCATATGCCATCCTTCGAGTAGGAATATGTGGAACGGCTCACCTCTGAAAAAGAGAAAAGCAGATTCTCCAAAGGAGTAGTAAGTTGTTCTTCAACCTGCGACGCAGTAGCTCCTGGATAAAGGCCCACGACAAGTCCCTCCTTGATCTCGAATGCAGGGTACTCGTTCTTATTTATCTTGAATAAGCCGTAGACCCCCAAGCAGACCAGGAGGGCAGTGAGGAAGTACACCAATTTTTTGTACTTGATCACGCCTCTTATGAAATCTCCTTTGCCTTTCATCGCTCGATAACGTTCACTTTCATCCCTGTACTAACCTTGGAGATGCCGTCCACTATAAGCCTGTCACCCATCTCAAGGCCGCTTGATATGATTACTCCTTCTCCCGAAAAACCGTCCACAGTCACATAGGCTTTGCCCACCCTGTAGTCATCATTCACAGTCCACACATAGCGTCCGTTCATATCTGTACGTATCGACGAGGAAGGCACGGTGATGGATGAGACGGAGTTCTTGTTCATATATACTCTTGAAACCATACCGGGCATAAGACCTGAAATGTTACCGGCAGGTTTGAGAATGCAGGAATATGTATGAGAAAGGGCTGAGGCCGACACACCTTTAGAAACGACCTTGAGCTGAATGCCTTTCAGTCCGAGAGCAGGAACATCCATAAGAGCTCTCTGACCTGGCTTGACATTGACAATCTCTGTTTCTGGGACAGGAATATGGATCTCCAAAGAAGACATATCTACTATTTCTGCCAGAGGTTCACCCATTGACACTTCCATACCTTCGGTCACATAGACTTTAGCAACTGTTCCGGAAAACGGAGACTTCACCTTGCAATCCTCTAAAGCCTGCTCGGCTGAAGTCGCCGACGCCCTTGCCTTGGAAAGCTGAGTCTGGATGTCAACCATTGTCACATCGGATACAGATCCGGTTCCGTGAACTTTCTGAAGTCTCTCATAAGCATCTTCTGCTTGCTTCAAAGTCGCCTGCGACATCTCATACGCTCCAATGACAGTAGAAGACTCTACCTGTGCTACCACCTGATCTTTAGTCACGTCATCGCCCTGTGAGAGGTTGAATGTAGTCAACTGGCCATTGTGACGAGGCGACAGGACAGCTGTCCTGGATGCCCGTACTTCACCGACATAGTTATCGAGGCCTACATTGACAGCCTCACCGACAGACAACACGCCTACAGACACCGGCTGTCTGACTGCCACGGTCGAGTTGTCGCGGCAGGAAACACAACACAATACTATCACTGCCATAAAAAGCAGCCCTGATAAGTTTCTCATATCTCTATATGATGTTATAAAATCTCAACAAATTTTAACTCATAAAAGTAGCAAGATTAATCCTATAATCCAAAAAAATGGCATAAAAACGACTTTTTCCACTTTTTTTGAAAAATTTTCCCCAAAAAGTTTGGAGGTTTCGAAAAAATGCGTACCTTTGCATCCGCATTAGAGAAACAAGCGGAAATAGCTCAGTTGGTAGAGCATAACCTTGCCAAGGTTAGGGTCGCGAGTTCGAGTCTCGTTTTCCGCTCCAAAACACAAAATCAGGGTCATCTTCGGATGACCTTTATTTTGGAAATCATCGACGAAGTCGCTGAGCCATAGCGAAGAATCTACCTGACGAGGTATCCATCATATGCAGTCGCCCACTAAAGAGGCGGCTTTTTTTATTTTATCTCTGGCTCAAATCCAGGTAAAAAAAAGAGAGAATGTCATCGATGTGACATTCTCTCTTTCGTTATATTTATAGCTGATTATTCCTTGCAGCAGCGTACTGGATCTGCACCACCGTCATCCTGCACATATAGCAGATAGAGATCGTCTTCATCGCTGTCGATAACGAAGCAGAGATGTCCGAAAGTGGTACCTGGGGTAACTGAAAGGTATGAAGCGTGGTCACCTACTCCGTAGAAGACTCCGTTTGCCTTGCCGTAGTAACCTGTTGCCGGGAACCAGACAGGTTTAGTCTTATCGCTGGTCACATAACCTGCGAGATTTACACCTTTGTTGACCTGATCGAACGGATTGGTATAAATGCGGTGGCTGCCATTTGCTTTTGCCCAGATACCGCTCTCACCTGCATCCGGAACGCGCCATCCTGCAGGACAAGGGTCATACATTGTCTTCTGAGCTGCCCAAAGTCCCTCGGCATCATCATCATTATAGAGCCACTCATTAGAATTGTTACCCCTGATGAGAGTAGTAGGATTCTTTGTCGCATACTCTACAGTACCTACTGTCGATGTAGCGGCCTTGACTGAAGGGAAGGAGATTGTAGACTTTGCCTCAACAATAGAGCTGATGCTTGATGATCCCATAAACGGATCCTTACGTCCCCACTGGTACATAAGTCCGAGGGCTCCCACATCTCCCGGAGTTGCGCTTGTCGCTCCGAGGTTACGGTCAAGCATTGTACCTGCATTGTTCTTCCAAACCTGCTCCTCAGGCTGGTCTGTCATCCAGATATGCCAAGACCAAAGGATGTTTCCTGCAGCGTCCTTCGCAGCAACCAATGCATTTCCTTCACGGAAGGTATCATTTGTCTTGAAGTAGATCTTACCGTCCTTATACTGTGCTCCCTTGACAAGGTCGCCTCTTGTAGGAGCAATCGATGTGCCGAATGACTCCCAAAGTACATCCGCAGTCGCAACTGTACCTACTGAAGTAGAGCTGTTGCCTTTAACCGCCGAGATGCTGTAAGTACCTGACTTCGTTACAATGTAAGAGTTTGCAGTTCCAGCTGCAGAAAGGTTTGTAGCGTTTGCTGTGTCAAACGAGCTGTCATAGCCAGTGACTTTGTTTGTCCTGAATGTAGTAACATTGCTGTATGACGCACGTCCGTTGTTAACAGCCTCGATGAAGTAGTAATAAGTTGTCTCCGAGTAAAGCTTGTCAACAACAAGTGAGAATGTATTTCCGTTGAAAGAAGTCTTTGAAACGCAGCCTGAATAGTTGTACAACGAAAGATTGCTGCTAGTGCTGTAATAGACAGAGACCTTCAAGTCAACTCCCTTCTGGGCAATGTCACCTATGAAAGTTGCTGAGAATTCGCCTACAGAACTTAGTTTCACTGAAACGCCGTTTGATGCCAACGGGATAATGATTTCAGTTCCATCAGAAAGAGTAAGGATTACATTATTCGAGTCGTATTCCACATTAGAGAAGAATGAATCTCCCTGAGGGCCCTGCGGACCCTGTGGACCCTGAGCGCCGGTGTTACCCTGAGCACCCTGGTCACCTGTTGCCTGACCAAGAAGTTTCCAAGTCTGTCCATTGTCATAAGACACATACCAGTTGCCTTCCTCTATCTTGAGCTGAGGAGTTACGCCGTCCTTGCCTGGAGTACCGGCTGCACCATTCTGACCGTTCTGGCCATTTTGGCCTGGTGTACCAGGAGCTCCATCATTACCTGTAACTCTTACCTTCTGACCATTGTCATCAAGAAGCCACTGACCATTTACAGTCCAATAATAAATGCCGTCTGAATCCTTCTTCACACCGATGACAGGTGTAGTACCGTCTACGCCGTCTTCTCCATCTGTACCGTTCTGACCTGGGGTACCTGGGGTTCCCGGAGCACCATTCTGGCCGTCTTTTCCATCCTTGCCGTGATAGAGGATGACTTCACCACTCTTGCTGAATACGATCTTATAGCCGACCTCTTCTCCACCCTCATAAATAGGGGTTACCGAAGTCACATAATCATTGTTCTGAAGTGCTGTCACTATGGTCTGAAGTGCTGCAATGTCCTTATTCATCTGATCGCAAAGAGCCTGAAGAGCCTCGAATGCCGACCAGGTAGGAACCTTGATCTGAGTACCGTTTCCAAGAACAAAGATCACATAATCCTTGCTTGTAGTGTAATCAACGTCTGAGAACATTGAGTCTCCGCCTACGCCAGGATTGCCCTGAGGACCCTGCGGACCCTGTGGACCCTGAGCTCCTGTAGCCTGACCAAGTTCAGTCCAAGTCTTTCCTTCGTCATAAGATACATACCACTTGCCGTTCTCTATCTTCAACTGTGGAGTCACACCGTCTTCGCCGTTCTGGCCCGGAGCACCTGGAGCACCATCCTGACCTGGAGTACCGTTCTGGCCTGGAGTACCGTTCTGGCCATCCTTACCGTCTGTTCCGACAGCCTTCACCTTCTGACCGTTGTCATCAAGGAGCCACTGGCCATTCACTGTCCAGTAATAGATGCCGTCTGTGTCTTTCTTGACACCGATAACAGGAGTAGAACCGTCTACGCCGTCTTCTCCATCAGTACCGTCCTGACCTGGGGCACCATTCTGGCCATCCTTACCATCCTTACCGTGATAGATAGTAACCTTGCCGCTCTTGCTGAATGTGATCACATAACCAGCCTCCTTTCCACCTTCATATATAGGTGAGATATCGGTGATATAGTCATTGTTCTGAAGAGCATTCACAATGACCTGAAGAGCTTCGATATTCTGGTTCATCTGCTCGCACTGAGCCTGAAGAGCCTCGAATGCAGACCAGGTAGGAACCTTGATCTCAGTACCATTGCCAAGAACGAAGGTTACATAGTTATTGCTTGACGTGTAATCTACGTTTGAGAACATTGAGTCTCCACCGACGCCTGGAGCACCCTGAGGGCCCTGAGGACCCTGAGCTCCTGTAGCCTGACCGAGTTCAACCCAAGTCTCGCCTTCATCGTAAGACACATACCACTTGCCGTTCTCTATCTTCAACTGAGGAGTCACACCGTCTTCGCCGTCCTCACCGTCCTGACCCGGAGCACCTGGGGTGCCGTCCTGGCCCGGAGTACCATTCTGACCTGGTGTACCGTTCTGGCCATCCTTGCCGTCTGTTCCGACAGCCTTCACTTTCTGACCGTTGTCATCGAGAAGCCACTGGCCGTTCACTGTCCAGTAATAGATGCCGTCTGTGTCTTTCTTGACACCTATAACAGGAGTAGAACCGTCTACGCCGTCTTCTCCATCTTCGCCATCAGCTCCATTCTGACCTGGAGCACCATTCTGGCCGTCTTTGCCATCCTGACCGTGATAGATGGTAACCTTGCCGCTCTTGCTGAATGTGATCACATAACCGATCTCCCTCACACCTTCATATATAGGTGAGATGTCGGTGATATAGTCATTGTTCTGAAGAGCATTCACAATGACCTGAAGAGCTTCGATATTCTGATTCATCTGTTCACACTGAGCCTGAAGAGCCTCGAATGCAGACCAGGTAGGAACCTTGATTTCAGTACCATTGCCAAGAACGAAGGTTACATAGTCCTTGCTTGAAGAATAATCAACGTCTGAGAACATAGAGTCACCGCCTACGCCTGGAGCGCCCTGAGGACCCTGAGGGCCAGTCTCACCTTGAGGTCCCTGTGCACCTGTCGCTGCACCAAGCTTTGTCCAGGTCTGACCATTGTCATATGAAACGAACCAATAGCCGTCCTCAATCTTGAGCTGTGGTGTCACGCCATCCTTACCAGGGGCGCCATCCTGACCGTCTTCACCGTCTTCACCATCCTGACCTGGGGCACCTGGTGTTCCCGGAGTTCCCGGTGTTCCTGTACCTGCAGGATAAGAAGCCGCCACTTTCTGACCGTTGTCATCAAGAAGCCACTCTCCGTTCACAGTCCAATAATAGATACCATCAGCGTCCTTCTTTACGCCGATAACAGGAACCACGCCGTCTTTTCCATCGGCACCGTCTTCACCATCAGCGCCATCCTGACCAGGGGCTCCCGGCGCACCTGGCGCACCATTCTGACCGTCCTTACCATCCTTACCGTGATAGATGGTAACCTTTCCGCTCTTGCTGAATGTGATGACATATCCTATTTCTTCGGTACCCTCATATATGGTTGTGATACCTGTGATATAGTCATTGTTCTGAAGGGCATTCACGATTGCCTGAAGAGCTTCGATATTCTTGTTCATCTGATCGCACTTCGCCTGGAGCGTCTCAAATGCGTACCAAGTAGGAATCTTGATCTCTATTCCATTGCCCAGAATAAAGACCACATAATCCTTGCTCGAAGAATAGTCGATATTGGAGAACATTGAGTCTCCACCTACTCCTGGATTACCCTGAGGACCCTGAGGACCTGCTTCTCCCTGAGGTCCCTGAGCTCCAACTGCAGGGCCCAGCTTTGTCCAATTCTTGCCGCCATCATATGACACATACCAGTAGTCATCCTCAATCTTCAACTGAGGAGTGACGCCGTCCTTGCCATCAGCACCATCCTTGCCCGGAGCACCGTCGGCACCGTCCTGACCATCCTGACCTGGAGCACCATCAGCACCGTCCTGACCGTCAGCACCCGTTGCCCTGATCTTCTGACCGTTATCATCAAGGAGCCAGTCTCCGTTGAGAGTCCAATAATACACTCCGTCAGAATCCTGCTCAACTCCGATGACAGGAGTCATACCATCCTGGCCTGCGGCACCTTGCTCGCCATCCTGACCGTCTTTACCATCTTCTCCGTCCTCACCGTGATAAATGGTAATAGGGTCGCTGTAAACGAAACTGATTGTATAACCAATCACTTCACCGTTGTTGGTAACAGGTGAGACATTGGTTATGTAATCATTCTTCTCCAGAGCTTTCACCAACGTCTGCAATGATGTGATGTTGGTGTTCATCTCCTTACACAACTTTTCAAGCGCTGTCACACGCTTATCCAAGGAATTGATGTTGTCCCAAATGTCACTTGGGTCAAACTTCTTACATCCGGTTAAGATAATACCGAGTGTGCAAATCAGGTAAATCAGTTTTTTCATATTGCTTATAACAAAATATTCTATTGGAATGAACAAAGATAATGTTTTAAATTGACAAAGAATCTGAATATATATAAAATAAAGGGAGGGTCGTTACATTTTTGACCCTCCCTTTAAATGATGAGTTGTAATAATATCTATGTTGTCATCAATTATCAAGTTCCACCTTAACACCTTCTACGCCAGCCTTGCAGGTGATGGTCTTTGTCTGTCCAGGAAGAAGGGCGAAGAAGTTGTCGCTCCAGTATGCAGGAACCACGAGATTGCCCTCCGCATCCTTTGCCTTGAGGATATTCAAATATGAAATGACAGGTGAATTGTTCTTAAGAACTACTGTATACACACCGTCAGCATAAGAAGTCTCCATCGACACATCTGCCTTTGGCTGAGTGAATGCAAAACGGAGGTCAGAGTACGAAGTGATCGGAGTGTCATACCAGGTACTGTTCTTCCAATCATACACATTTCTCTGAGCTGCAATACAATAGAAGTTATCCGTAATCTCCTTTCCTTCCTTGTCTGCAATTGTGAGAGCTATGAAATGAGGTCTGCCGTCAAACTTCTTGAGGTCAAACGCCTTGACTGTATTGCGATAAGATGTCTTAAGAGTCTTGCTGTCCTCACTGAGCAGATTCGATGCGTCATCATAGACCTTGACAGAAACCACGACTTCGCCTGTCATCTGGCCTTCGTTCACAAGATATACCTGCGAATCCTTATAATTATATATAAGCTGGACAGGCTCGCAAGCCTTCTTTGTTCCGTAATAAGAGGCTACAGGAACACCGTAATAGTCATACAGCTGCCAATAAAGCGACGGCCAGGCAGAATTGAGCATCCACTGGATGATACCGGTAGTAAGAGGAGTATTCACACGGAAGGCTTCGAACATAGCACGAGTTGCATCATAATCCACAGCGTGAGCCTTTCTGACATAGTCATTGAATCCTGCAGCTTCACCATACTGGCCATTGATGGTCTTGGTGAGGACTTTTACCGTGTTCATCGCTGAACCTGATGTAGTACAATGCTTGTCCCAAGCCACGGATGCAGGCCAAAGCATATCCTCCGGTATCATCCTCTTGAGAGACTCTGCCTGAGGAAGGTTTGCACCTATACCGGTCTCTGTGTTGAATCCGAATGCTCCACCGCACTCTGTGTCGAAGTACCAGTAGTCAGGGCCGATATATTCATATGGTCCGGCCATCTTGCTTCCCGACCAGCCAGTAAGTTCGCTCTTGAGGCTCTTGGCTGAGCTGATATATGGACGATAGTCATATTTCGCATATGTATCGAGATAGCGCTGCTCGAGCTCCTTGACAGGAACACAGTCACTTCCGGTCATCCAAGCGATCACAGCAGGATGGTTGTGGAGTCTGATCACCTGATCCTCGAAATATCTTGCGGCAAGGTTGATCTCCTTCGGCTGGATAATACATCCCACGTGCTCAACCTCCGGAAGACCACAGTAGTTCTCCCACTCCCACTGACAGCTCCAGCCAACAAGAGCAAGCACACCAAGGCGGTCACAAAGGTCATACACTGTGTCATCCTTGCCCCAGATGTTCTCGAAA
>JAFZED010000065.1 GCA_017560825.1 Bacteroidales bacterium
AATTGAGTCGATCTGAACTAGATTGACAGGATTTCTGTTGCTGTAACAGAAAAATAATAGAATTTTATTTACCTGATATATAACAACTTATAGATTTGGTTGAAAATATTATGTAGGTTGTGCTTGGATTTCAACTGGGAAATCCCGATTTAGTTCCACACCGATCCTTGGTGTAAGTGCGGTAACGAAATATCCTTATCAGCATGTGGCACTCACGTAATGATTTTTTACCGGACACTAATGAGATTAAAAACAGTTCTCTTCATCACTTTATTTCATTTGAGAGTCTCTATTATCTGTTGCTCCACTCATAGTACCGTGCATCCGTGCCTGATTTCCAGAAATCCGGAGACCTAAGGTCCCATCCAAGAGCCAGCGCGTAGTCAAGAATCATCTCATTTGTCAGCCGTTTCTTTATGAATCTTTCTGAATATTTATCAACTTGTTCAAAAGGCAGCCTTTCACCTTGCTCCCAGAAGTCCCATTTCGGATCCTGCATGACGCGAACATATCTTTCGTTACCGTCAATATCAATATGATGAAACACCCTCATGGCATAGTTGAACTCACAATCAATGTCGAACTCCAAACTGACTCGCGTGATTTCAAATGGACGTATTTTCATCAGTCTATAAACCAAGAAAGGCATCCCATCTTCCAAATTGCCAAAACATGCAACGCCTTCTGAATTATCTGGAGTCCATAGTTGGCACTTTAGGACAACTGGGTTATGGTGGACATCTGTCAAATCCAGATTCAGAGGGGCATTATATGATATCAGCTTTTTTCCGTACGAGATGAGTGTCTCATGAACAGCGCTAAGGATTTCCTCTCTGTCCCCCTTTATTAAAGTAAAATACCTGTTATCTATCATAGTGTCTATGATTTAAATTCAGATAATTGGAATTTATTCTGTTCACTATACCACCTTTCGTTAGCATTGCTAAGATATTATTCTATTATCTTGCGGTATAACAATACACACCAATCCTCATCTAGGACTTTAGCATTCCTATTAATCTTTGGGTTTTGGGGAAGATATACGACTTGTATAGAATCTCCTAGTTTGGAATTTAAATCTTCGCCTGTATATCTCTCATTGGAAACCTTAAACTCGTATACACTCCTAGAGCCAGTTTTCAATGAACGTAATTTGTAAACATATGCCCTCGCTTCCACTCCTTTATTATAAAGACAAATATTTTCTATTTCAACCCTCACAATGAAGAATGTTACAATAGTAATAAGAGCACCGATAATAAAGACATTTCTTCTTATACCTTTTTTGGGAAGTTTCTGTTCTTTCTTCCGTAAACGACGGTTTCTATTACGCCTACGAGTCCCTTCTGTCCCCATTTGTTAATTCTATGTTTATCCTATTTTTCTCTTTAGGGTTATTTCGATAAATCCCGATTTATCGGTGTAAATATAACAAACCTACAGCAAATTGTATCTATCTTCGAACTTTATCGCAAGCTGCTGTGAGATAATGCCCCAGTTCGGGACAGGCATCGTCCATTTTTTGCAACTACTCCAATTAAAGAAGATTCGAGATCATCGTAAATCCTGTATACTCTCCAATATCATCAGCACCCCTTGGACCATATACAGTTACACGGGCTGCCTTTGCCCCAGTTCCTGTAAAACACTCAGCCACAAAATGTCTCCTATGTCGCGTTCTAAAAATCAGTCTTTAAAAAGCTCATGTTCTTCATTTAACCATATGCATGGAACACCGTTGTAATAGTCACGTATTCTATCGATAATCGAGGTAGTACCTCACGTGCCAGGTGTCAATGAACTGTGTGGTGGTCGTGTATCCCTCATTTGGCGTATCACATCTATGTCCGTCTAGGTGATTACTCCGGTCAGGGATGCCGTAATGACCTCTCTGTCGACCCTGTTCACAATGCGACCATGAATAAGTCCGGTAAGGATCTTGGGATCCGTGGTGCCCTCCGCAATTTTCTCGGCTACCTTCTGATAACTTTTGCTATATTCTAGATACCTCCATTATGTCCATCACGATCAGGGGTAATATAGTTTTTGCCATTATAAAATACGGTCATGTCAAAATGCCTTAGGGCTGTTTATTTCTGTTTTTATAATATGAAGTATTAAATGTCTTTTTTTTATCCTGACCTCCCAAAACCAAACATTTGTCACCTCATCTATAGCGCAAGGAGGCATATCACTTTGCGTTGACCACCACTTGATTATTTCTCTTTCCTCATTATTTACATATTGGGAGCAACAAAAATAACTTATCCACTGAGAGAATGCGGTCATCATATCATTTGCTATAAATTGACTAATGTAAGTTCCACCTGCGTGTTCACAGATAAAAGTATATGTACCCATAGGCTATGATTTAAATGTTAGTTTTTACCCTTTTGGCTATGATTTTCACCTGAAAAATCCATCCTTTTTTCCAATGTTCATACTCTCTACGGAATTTTTCTTTCAATTTTACATCTTCCTTAGTTTTGTTTGTTCTTCTACTTAATTCTTCATATTTGACTTTAGCGTCTTTATATTTTTGCTCCGCAGCAGCTTTCGCTTTCTGATTCGCATACTTGCTATTTTTATTGCCTGAAGATACGTTACTCTTTCCCCTTTCATATCCACCGCTCTTATTCGCAGCAGAGTTGGACATCATCATCATTCCTGAAGCAGCTGCTGTCATACCGACTGCTGTGACCTTCATTCCCGCCACTGTCATGAATTCTCCAACAGCTTCAGCTGTATTGTCAGCTGTGCGTAATGCTGAATTGTAATCTGAAGCATCGTCAGGAGAATATGAATCTCGAAGACGGCTTGTTCCAGGTACAATGTTAGTTGTCGCACCAATAGCATATCCTATGACCGTATCATACCAGGATTTCCCATCCGGATCCACAAAATTCACCGGATTATTATTACAGAAGGCATACGGCAAGATGCCGTAGTACTTCTCCGCCAGCGGGTCCGGGGTTGTCCTTTACGTGCCAAGTGTCAATGAACTATGTGTTGGTCGTGTTTCACCATCTATTAAGTTGTAGTCAATTTCTCTTTACCAATTGAAGATTAGTGCCGTTAGTTAGTAATTGATTTTAATGATTCAGTCGGAATTTGCCATCATAAATATGGACGGATACAATACCTTGGCTTAGATCTACCTCTACATCGCATACCGATATCTGTTTACGTCGAAGCCTTACCAAACGCTTCACTTCTTCAGCAGATTCGACAGGCGTCCCATTATAAGTATATTGAACAATTAACCTATCTTCTATGTTATTAACCCTTTCAGAGATTCTTTGATTTACAAACAAATAACCGCTTTTAGCATCCCTACTTATAGCATTAATAATTCTCTGCTTAACTTTCGGGTCTATAAACTGACATTTAACCCTATACTGTTTTTGAGAAAGATGCCTGTAATAATATTCGTGGACTTCATTGCTCAATATGTTCTGAGGAAGATTGTCTACAATGAAAATATATTCATAGAAATTATACCTCTCAAGATCCCTTACAGGCTGAGCATTCATTATAAATGAAATAAAAACAGATAACGTCATTAATGTTATATTTTTCATAAGCCTAGTATGCTATATAAAAGTTAGTCGGAACAGTATTCGTATGGTTCCAATCATATGGTCTTTTAGGAAGATTAAGTATTCGCCTTGCGTGATTTTCATATGTTATTACGCTTCCGCAGTAGATCAGGCCTGAACCTCCCTTCAGTGCGGCCATCTTCGTGCCGTCGGAGAGGTAGAGATAGTCAGCACCGCTGATGAACGTCACGCTCTGCGTAAGGGTAAGCTCGTTGTAGGATATAGAAGAGACTGAGCATCATTTGAATGTCCAGCCACAAAAAGCATAGGAATAATGTAACAAGCAAGTGTTCTACAAGCTCTATTTATCTAATGTATCCGTTTTGTTTTACTCCAATCTCCATAATCTGTAAGACGGCAGTAGTCACAAGCTGTTATTTTATTATCCACCAATACTTTGATGAATCGCTCACTTGCAATTATGTGCCAACTACCCTCCGTATTAAACAGGTCGCTTCCATCCCAAGTGTTAATATCAAAATAATATCCGTCTGCGTCGACTGAATAACCGCATTCTAATGGAAGTTGATCATACTTCTGCATTTTTCCAGCCCGGCCTGTTATTGAGAATCCATTATATCCATTTACAGGATTCCCCTTTTTATCAAACAATGCGATGGGATACGATTTCCATCCGGTAATACCGCATTCTTCCAGAACATTTTTAAATCGGTCAGAGATAAGATATAGCGGCGGATAGCGTGTATCAAGGATATCTCGCATCTTTTTACCAGACGACCCTCCTTTAATCTCATTATATATGACTGGTAACTGAATATCATTGTAATCACCCAAGATGAGTCTGGATAAATATGCGGCAGCCCTTTCATTGCAACTTATCAGTTGATCTGCACGTTCTGGAAATGCGGCGAATGTCGTTCCGTATCCACAACTATCAAAAGTGTAGAAATCCTTCATTGAGATGATTTTACTATTGTCCATATATTTCAGTCATTAATTTTTGTGCATACTCCATAACTTGCTCAACAGTATAGGATGGATTGTCTTTAAAGAACTTTTTCCATTCTGCATTGTACTTATGAGATAATTTGTTATGAAGTTTAGAATCTAACCATACACCATACTTAGGGTCATGTATGTTGATGCCTATATCAGAAAACCTTTTCTCAAATTTATATGGTAGCGTATGATGAGCCTGCATTCCATCAGGTATCCCTCCAGTAAGTCTACCTAAATTATCCCTAAAGTTATTACGAGTGAAGCTCTTGAACTTGATGCCATCAACAACTCTTACCCCATCGACAATCGCATCCGAAACTCCAACGGTCTTTGCAAACCACTTCGCCTCATCTCCAAAGCCGGTTGCCAGATCAAATGCAGCAATTCCTTTCTCGAAGGCAGAGGCATCAGAATCAAAAAGAGTGTTTGCATTGTCTACAAAATCCAACCATTCACTCTTCAGAATACCTTTGACGCTAACTTTGTTCCCCGCCTTAGCAGTTTTGTAAACATTCTTGACAACCTTGAGGGCTTTGCCCCAAGATTCCCCATCCGGATCGACAAAATTCACCGGATTGTTGTTGCAGAAGGCGTACTGGGAGTAGCTGTAGTACTTCTCCGCCAGCGGGTCCGGGGTTGTCCCTTACGTACCAAGTGTCAATGAACTGTGTGGTGGTTGTTTCTGGTGACCGTTGCTGGCAAGTTAGGCAAATTATACTGGAATTGCAAGTGTGCCATCGGAACGTGATTGATTGTAGCAATAAATTTGTATCTTTGTACGTTACAGAAATTGGCTAAGATATGTTGTACCCTATTGGCATACAGAATTTTGAGAAAATCCGTAAGGATGGTTATACGTATGTAGACAAGACAGCGTTGATATATAGACTGGCGACCACCGGCACATATTATTTTCTCAGCCGACCACGAAGGTTCGGCAAGAGTCTTCTTGTGTCTACTATGGAGGCCTATTTCAAGGGTAAGAAGGATCTGTTCGAAGGGCTAGCAATGGAGCAATTGGAAACGGACTGGACTGAATATCCTGTTTTGCATCTGGATTTGAATGCCAGCAAATATATGTATCCTGAGGACCTGATTGCCGTATTGACCAGGCATTTGGATAACTGGGAGAAAGAATATGGAATAGTCTCCCGATATAGCGATTTAGAGTCGAGATTCGTTGATATTATTGACATAGTCTGCGAAAAGACCGGCAAACAGGTAGTTATCTTGATAGATGAGTACGATAAGCCGATTGTAAACAATCTCGGAAACGAAGTGTTGTCTGACTACTATAGAAAGACTCTTCAGGGATTTTACGGTGTAATCAAGTCAAAAGGCGAGCAGACTAAGTTCTGTTTCCTGACCGGTGTTTCCAAGATCGGAAAACTGAGTGTATTCAGCACGCTTAATAACCTGACAGACATATCTCTCAATGCCGATTATGCAGACATTTGCGGCATATCCGAGAACGAACTGAGAAAATACTTCGATGAGAGTGTGAGTGAGTTGGCATCAACACATTCTATTACTCACGAAGAGTGTTATGCAAAGCTGAAAAGGATGTATGACGGATACCACTTCTGTGAAGGCAGTGATGGAATGTACAATCCATTCAGTATCTTGAACACTTTTTATGCAAAGCAGTTCAGAGAATACTGGTTTGAGACAGGCACGCCCACTTTGTTGGTCAATGTGATGAAACAGACATCGTTCGATGTGACAACCTTGTCTGATCGTGTTGTAGTGACAACCGATGACCTGAACGGTATGCAGGATATCATAAGCAGACCCGTCCCTTTGTTTTTCCAGACAGGCTATCTGACAATCAAGGATTATGATAAAGAATTTCAGGAATATACTCTTGGATTCCCTAATGACGAAGTCAAGAATGGATTTTTAAGATTCATCTATTCGTACTATGTTCCCGTAAATCCTGCGGAAGGTAACACCACAACCTCTAAAATGGCACGTGCGCTCAGAGCAGGTAAGCCGGACGAGTTTATGAAAATACTGGATGTCATATTCTCCGGCGCCACTTATCAGATCGAGATCAATTCTGAAAGAAGCTTCCAACAAGCTATGTATATAATAATGGAGCTTCTCGGCGAATACGTGGAGGCGGAACGCCATACCAGCAACGGAAGAATCGACCTTCTGCTTCAGACCAAGGACTACATCTACATAGTGGAGCTGAAGATCGACAACACTGCCGATGCAGCCTTGCAGCAGATCGAAGAAAAGGGCTATGCAAAACCGTTCTCAAACGATCCGCGAAAGATTTTCAAGATAGGAGTAAGTTTCTCGACCGCGAACAGACGGATCGAAGAATGGAAAGTCATTGAATAAGCATTATGAAAGCAATATTTCTTGATATAGACGGAGTGATTCAGCCATTGTGGCAGCAGAAGCGTTTCAAACATATGGATGAGATTGAGGAGATGGCTAAAGAATTGGATGTTAAAATCCCAGGGCATTCCTATCTTGACTATGTCACCAAAGAAAAATATCCTGAAAGTAAGCAAGACTCATATAGCAGAAAATGTAATTTAGGAGCCGTATGCTTCGATTGGTCTCAAAAGGCGATAGATTATCTTAAGGATATTCTGGAAAAGCATAATGCTATGATAGTAATATCATCTGACTGGAGAGATTTCGGAGAACGGACTGTTCGAGCATTTCTCGCCATATATGACCTCGAAAAGTATTTTTATGGTATGCTTGAGGGCATATCATATAACCCACCGACAGAAAGGCAAAAGAAAGCGAGAGACTATTTTCAATCTATTAAGGAGAGGGCTGATTCATATGATGAAAGATCTGCATACATAAGAGATTATCTGGATGCGCATCCGGAAATTACGGCATATGTTGCCGTTGATGATCGCGAGCTCGGCTTTCCTGTTGCCGGACACTTTGTATATTGCGATGACGGAGTAATAGATGAAAGAAAATATCTGTTGATGAAGGATCTCATTGATATTCAAGATGGACCTTACCCTTTGGAATAAGACAAGCAGACAGCGTTTACCGGGAGTCGGAAACGCTGTCTTCGGTTTTTTTTCGTTCTAATGCATCATATTCCATCATAATAGGTCACTTCTTGCTTAGATTGCTATCATATATGAGATACTGCAACCTGTCAGTTTTTTAAGTCACGACAATCGTACTCCAATGGCGCTATAAGGCATATCTTTAGCTCAAAGCCAAACCTTAGGCCACGGCATCCGGGCTTCCAGAACGTATATACAACATTTGCGTGGCCTAAGGTCATCATCGTGCGACCTAAGGCCACGCTAATCATATGTATATGCAATAGAGCCGACTTTGCCGTGGCCTAAGGTTTGGCAGAGACACCCTCCATATATCCGCCAAATACGTTTTTAACTACCGTTGTGTGGATTATTGCTATAAAAATGACACGGCGGTTTTAAAGTGCTAAAGGGCGGCGGTTGATTTCACAACTACGGCGCAGCCGTTCTCCACTTCCTCTGGTATCGCTGTCTTCTTATATACAGATTTTTCTGCTGCGTCATTGACTGAGGTGAGGGTAAGCACATCTCCTTCGATGGCGATGTCGTAGGCGGCGGCCCAGTCCTCGCCGTCATTATATTTTCCGGTAAGGAGAGTTTCCTCAAGGTTCCAGGTTCCTCTGTAAAGGCGGTGGGCTCCTTCTGTGATCTGCTGGTACATCTCGAATGTCTTGTCTTCGGCGAAGCTGATGTAGATGTCAGCCTCGATTGAGAGGGAAGTGCTGTGCCATTCGCCGCAGAGCTGCTGTTCGAGAGTGAGTTCTGTCTTGTTGTCAGGCTTCTTGCCGCAGGCGGCCAGCGTAAGCAGCGCCGCCATCATATATATTAACTTTCTCATTATAACCATCCTCCATTGTTTGTTGCGAAAGGTCTTGATACCACCGAGATCTCGCGGGTGTAGTTCATTTCGCCGATGCCGTTTTCCATATCTTTGTCCTTACCTACAGCCGAGCTGAGGGTGATCTTGCCTGAGCCGATCTTTGTACAGCGGATTTCGAGGCAGCCGTTCTTTATGACAGGGTCGGATTCGAGTCCGAGGGCTGTCCTGGACTGCTCGTCGATGCTGATCTTGTACTCGTCGTATGGATTGCAGTAGTCGCTCAAGTCGATTTTTGCGGTTTCTCCGACCTTGGCCATATATGATGGTGTTCCTTCTATGGCCATAAGGAATTTCCAGGCGTCGAGCGCTCCTGTTCCCATCTTTTCGTAGTACTGGTTGAGAGGGAGGTCTACATATGTCTTGAGCATCGCATCGTAGAATTTCTTTGTGCCGCTCTTGAGGTACTGGTCGATGTCGTTTACTGAGGTCAGGAGCATAGAGGTCATTTCCTCGCGGGTGAACTTCTTGCCAAGCTTCTTGGCATATGAGACGCCGAGTGCCACTACTCCCGACACGTGAGGGCAGGCCATTGAGGTTCCCTGCATATAGACGTACTGCTTGCTGGTTCCCTTTTCTGTCTCGACTCCGGGAGACTGGGTCGCGGCTCCTGGCACTCCGGTTGAGAGGATCATTGAGGTGTAGTCACCGGCAACGCCTCCGAATTCTCCTCCCGGTGCGGCGATCTTGCAGCCAGGGCCATAGTTGGTGTAGCCTCCAGGGAGGAAGTCATAGCCGAATGCTGTCACGGAGATTACGTAAGGAAGGGCTCCGGGATAGATTGAGTAAGGGTTGCTGTGGTTTCCTGCAGCGAAGATGGCCATATTGCCTTCCAGAGACTCGTGGTTGCTGTTGGACGGGTCAAGGAAGTACTGGAGGGCGGCGTGTTCGAGTGGCGAAGGGTTCACCTTTACGCTTGTGCCGTCAACGTCGATTTCTCCACCGTTGATGTAGAGGTCGTCGTTTGTGATGATGTTGGCGTTGCCGTATGAACACTGTGCTATGCAGGCTCCGTTGTCAGCTGCGTAGATGAAGGCGGCAGCGTTCTGTGCGTCAGTTCCGTATGAAGAGCCTTCGAAGATCTGGCAGGTCATAAGGCGTACTCCGTCTCCGTTGCCTGTTCCGCCTGCGATCGAGCTTACGCCCTTGCCGTTGTTGTTGGTCGCGCCGATGATTCCGGCTACGTGTGTGCCGTGTCCGCTGCCCGCATTGCTGTTGAGGGCTCTGCCCTTGATGGCATTCTGCTTCTGTCCGTTCAAGGCACCGTTGATGTAGTCCTCGTTGAACTCAAAGCAGTTCACGAAGTTGAATCCGTATTTGTCATCGATGAAGCCGTTGCCGTCATCGTCCACGTCTGACTGACCGTTGATCTCTGCCTCGTTTCTCCAGACTGCGTCCTCGAGGTCTTCGTGGCGGGCGTAGACAGCGCAGTCAAAGACTGCAACAACTACGCTCGGGTCACCTCCTGTGAGTCTCCAGGCATCCTTTACTCCGATGTCGGCTCCAGCCACAGCGTTCTTGGCGATGGTTCCGTCGTTTACCAGGTTCCACTGGTGAGAGGCGTAGGTGTCATTGAAGGCAGCTGCTTCAGGAATGCTTCTGGTCATAAGACCGCCTTCGAACTGATGTGCCTCGCTACTCCAGACAGGTTTCACCATTTTGTTGAACTGTACGGAGCGCACCATCGGTGACTTCGCCAGCTCTTCTCCTGCGGCTTCCGGCTTGATCTGGGTGTCGAAGCCCACAATGAACCACTGGTCGAGGCCGTATTTCTTAGCTGCTGCTTCGTTCTTGGGCTTTACAGGCAGGGCTGGTGCAAATGATGTCGCCTGAAGTCCGTTCAGGATGGTTCCGCTGATCTGGTTGAAGTTTCCGGCAGCTATCTCTGCGGCCGCTTCAGCATTCAGCCTTACCAGAATGGTTCCCGGAACGGCCTCCTGCGGACTTCCTCCGACAAGCTTTGCAGCCAGGGTGTGCTGTTCCTGTGCAGGTCCACCATTGTGGAGCTCCTTTGTGCAAGATGTGCCGATGAGCGCCAGGGCTGTCAGCACAAGGGTGATTTTTTTCATATGATTATTTAGATTTTATTGTCGTCTTGGCTGTCTTGATTCCTTTTCCGCTTACCTCAACCGTGATGTCGCCAGGTTCGCTTCCACTCTGCAGGATCACTGTGAGCTGGCCGCTGAAAAGGTGCATCTGAGGCTCCTGGAACGGCTCCAGGCAAGTCGGGTCGCCGTTTGCGATAGCCTTGAATGTTCCAGCTCCGCTGACTTTTACCTTCACAAGGCGGTTGTCGTCCGGTACCGGGTTGCCATCCTTGTCTGTCACGCTTACATTGATGAAGCAGAGGTCTTCGCCGTCTGCTTTGATCGTCTCTCTGTCAGGGGTGAGTCTCAGAGAATGTGCCTTTCCCGCAGTGCGGATGACCTTCTCTGCCGCCGGCTTTCCTGTGTGGTCATATGCGACAACCTTCAGCTCGCCGGGAACATATGTCACCTCGTTCCACATCAGTCGGAAGCGCTTCATTGCGTCCTCGCCCAGGCAAGGGGTGCTGCCGTCATATTCCGCAAAGGTGCGAATGCCCTGTGACACGCCGTTTACAAACAGCTCTGCAGAAGGATACGATGTGTAGACAAATACAGGAGTGGTCTCTCCCTCGCGTCCTTTCCAGTTCCAGTGAGGCAGTACGTGGAGAGTCTCCTCTTCCTTGTTCCACTGACTCCTGTAAAGGTAGAAACGGTCTTTAGGTATATATGCAAGGTCCACTATTCCGAATACGGACGAATGGTTCGGCCAGGCGTCTGTGTCGTACGGCGACGGCTCGCCGAGATAGTCGAAGCCTGTCCATACGAACTGGCCGATACACCAGTCATAGTCTTCGTCTGCTGCAAAATCGTTGTCAGGGATGTTTGACCACCAGCAGAACTCGGTGTCGTAGGATGAAGACTGATGGTCGTCGTGCATTATCGCGGCTCCGAGCTGTGCGGGGAAGTGGTACACTCCTCTCGAACTTACTGTCGAGGCTGTCTCGCTGCCGAGGATGATCCTCTGCGGAAGAAGTTCATATGCCGGGATGTAGCGGTCTACCTTGTAGTTGAAGCCAACTACGTCGAGCTGCTCTGCGAAGCCATTGACTGTCACTGCATTGTACTGGTCCATTCCGCAGGTTACCGGTCTTGTCGGATCCTCCCTGTGGCATATGTCCTGAAGCCAGGCAGCCACTTCCAGTCCTTCCGGTTTCCACTGCGACGGTACCTCGTTGCCTATGCTCCACATCACCACGGAAGGGTTGTTGCGGAAATGGTGCAGCATATTTATCATATCCCTTTCTGCCCAGATACGGCCGTCTCCGCTGTCCTGGTTGAAGAAGCGGTGGTAGCCGTTCTCGCATTTGGCTATGTCCCACTCGTCGAAGTTTTCGAGCATTACCATAAAGCCCATCTCGTCGCAGAGCTCGATGAGCTCTTCAGCAGGCATATTGTGCGAGGTGCGTATGGCGTCGCAGCCCATATCCTTGAGAATGGTGAGCTGTCGGCGGATTGCAGCCTTGTTGATTGCTGCTCCAAGGGGACCGAGGTCGTGGTGGAGGCAGACTCCGCGGAACTTCCTGTTCTCTCCGTTGAGGAAGAATCCCTTGTCCGGACGGATCTCAATGGTTCTGAATCCGAAGCGTGTGGACACTTTGTCCTGAATATTCCTACCGTGTGTAATGCTGATGGCAGGCCTGTCCATATTCCAGTCGGTGTCGACTGAGCCTCCGGTGTAGATTTCTGTTTCGGCACTGTAGAGCGCAGGGCTCTCCGGTGACCACAGCTGCGGGCCGGTGACGTTCAGGTTCTGCTCCACTTCTCCTTTGTGGATCTGCCTGGTGTCGGTCCTTTCGGCTACAACGTTTCCTTCTGCGTCCTTGATCCTGGTTGTCAAAGTGATCGCAGTGCCTTCTTCTATGCCTTCAACCTTGGTTTTAATATTTACAGTTGCATAGTCTTTTCCGACATAAGGAGTGGTGACGTAAGTACCCCATACCGGCACGTGGACTGAAGGCAGAGTGAGGTGGCGTACTTTGCGGTACAGTCCGGCTCCGGGATACCAGCGCGACGACTGAGGCCTGTTCTCAAGGAGGACCGTGACTTCGTTCGAGCCTGGCTTAAGTGTGGCAGTGATGTCGCAGTGGAACGAATTGTAGCCGTACGGCCAGAAGCAGACCTTCTCTCCGTTAATATATACCTGCGCCTCGCTCATCGCTCCGTCAAATAAAAGGATATGGCGACGTCCGTCGAGGTCCTCCGGCCTTACGTCGAGGCTGCGGCGATAAGCGCCTTTGCCCATATACGGAAGTCCTCCGGTGCGTCCGGTCTTTTCGGTTGCCACGTCTTCACCGTTCTGCACCACCGCAACTGTCTGAAGGTCATTGGATTTGTCGAAAGGGCCGTATATTGCCCAGTCGTGAGGGACGCTGACCTCTTTCCATCCTTCGGCAGCCTCCACGTTGTGATCGCGACGGAACTCCCATTCCTTCAGGATGGTTTCTGTCCTTTGTCCCTGTGCGAATGTTGTGGCTGATGTAATCGCAGCCGCTAAAAAAAATATGAATCTTTTCATCTCTTAATTATTGAAAGGCTCCAGGGCCGCAGTGGCCTGGCCGTTTTTGAATGCTCCCATATCGTAGGCTCCCCAGCCGAGGCTGTCATAGTGGGAAGGTTTCCAGACTCCGTCGGTCTGCGGTTCCCACCAGAACAGACCGAGGCATTCCTCTATGTCTTTTGCTTCTTCAAGCATATATTCAAGTGCGTCCTTCGCCTTCTGCGGCTCCCACACCGGCATACCGAATTCGCAGATCATCACAGGCTTGCCGTATTTTGAGGACATCGCCTTGATGTTGTCCAGACATTTGTCTGTGTTTATCTTCCAGTCGCGCCAGCCGTTGTTTTCCCACCAGCAAGGGTAGAGCGACATACCGATGATGTCGTAGTCGGCTCCGCCTGTCTTCATCAGGCCGAAGAACCAGTCGAACAGGGCGTTGTCGTGGCCGTTGCTTACGTGTATGATGGTCTTTGCCTTGGGATAGACCTTCCTGACAGCGCTTCTTCCCGCATTTGCCAGTCTTATGAAGTTCTCGCAGGTCTTGCCCTGCACCTTGCCGAGCGGATGCAGCATTCCGTTGTTCACTTCGTTGCCTGTCTGCACCCATTCTACATCCACACCGTTGTCCTTAAGCAGTTTAAGGACTTCTTCCGTGTGGCTTGAGACGGCGTTTGCCATCTGTTCAATGGTGTAGTCCTTCCAAGCTGCTGGCACTACCTGCTTGGATGGATCTGCCCAGTCGTCGCTGTAGTGGAAGTCTATCATTATCCTCATACCGAGTTCCTGCGCTCTCCTGGCTTTCTCGAGCACATCTTCTTTGGCGCACCATCCTCCTGCAGGATCCACCCACACGCGGAGTCTGATGGCATCAAATCCCAGTTCCTTCATAAGGGCAGTGCACTCCATCTCCTGCCCGCCTGCTGTGAGGAATTTCTGCCCGTCGCCTTCCATCTGGGTGACCCAGCTGATGTCGGCTCCTTCGGCAAAAACCCTTTCCTCGGGTTGGGTCTGGTCCGGTTTCTCCGGTGTCGGAACAAAGCCCGTAGGTCCGTAGGGATTGTTGCCGCAGGCGGCAATCAGCATAATGCCGGTTATTCCAAGGAATATCAAACTTTTATAACTCATATCCGATAGTTTTACAATCTTACAAAGATAATTAAAAATCATTATCTTTGTCGTCCGCATAGGCACTAAACTACAGATATGAAGAGACTTTTCTTTTATATATTCCTGCTTTTTTCCCTGGCCGGATGTCAGGTGAAAAACGTTCATCCGCTCGCAGAGGACTTCAGGCGTCTTGAAGAGACGCTCGGAAGTATCGACGAATATGTCCTCGCCAAGGAGGGCAGGATAAGCGCCATCGAAGAGACCCTCCGGGACAAGGATCTGACCCTTCAGCAGAAATATGGAATATACGGACGTCTCTACGAGGAGTACGCCCCGTACCAGTTCGACAAGGCCAGGGATATGCTTCTTATGCAGGAGAGCATAGCCGATTCGCTTTCTGACCAGGTCCTCAGGACGACAGCTTCTCTCAACAAAGCCTTCCTCTACACTACAGCCGGAATGTTCCTTGAGGCTTCCAAGGCCTTCGAAACCCTGGACACACTCTCCTTCGACTATCATCAGAAGATCATATGGTATAATGCTGTGCAAAGGTTTCTGACTGATTACCAGGAATATATGCAGGGATCCGGTGTGGCTGTGCCGGGAGCTGAGAAGATACAGTCCTACCGCAACCTTATCCTTGAAAACACTCCAGAAGACTCCTATCTCCACCGTCATATGGCCATTCTTCGTCTTATCCGTGACAACAGATGGGACGAGGCCTACAGGGCCAATGCCCAGCTGATCGAATCTCTCAACAACAAGTCAAGGGATTATGCTGTGCAGACCTACTGGCAGGGATTCATCTGCTATAATACCGACAGAGAGGAGGAAATGCTCAGGTGGTGGATAGAATCGGCGATATGTGACCTGCAGGGAGCCATCAAGGACAATGCTGCGCTCTGTTCCATTGCCGTAAACCTGGATCTTCCCGAGGAGACGGAGCGTGCATTCAGATATATAAGGATATCCCTTGATGACGCTGTGTTCTACAATGCAAAGCTCCGCAAGGTACAGATCGCCTCAACAATGCCTCTGATCGAGAAGGCATATATAGATGCCAAGGAGCAGCAGGCCAAGGAAAGGTCTCATTACCTGTTCGTTACAATGGTGATTGCTTTCTTCCTGCTTCTTGTGGCTATGGTCGCTCTCAATCTCCACTACACCGGAAAGTCCAAAGCCAGGACCATCGAGACAAAGAATGCCCAGCTTGCCCAGTCCAATGCCTCGATCGCTGAGGCTCAGGAGACTCTCAGAAAGACCAACCTTGAACTGGTGGAGGCGAATGCGGCCAAGGAAGAGTACCTCGGACTCTACCTGTCTATGTGTTCGGGCTACCTTGACAAGCTCAAGAAGACCCTCCCGAGAGATCAGTATGAAGCCGAACTGAAGAATTTCTACAAGACTTTCGACACCTCCTTCCTCCAGCTCTATCCGTCCTTTGTCGAGGACTTCAATGCCCTTCTGCAGGAGGACTGCCGTGTGGCTCTCAAAGAGGGAGAACTGCTCAACACAGAGCTCCGCATCTTTGCTCTGATCAAGCTCGGAATCACCCAGTCTTCGCACATCGCATCCCTTCTCCGCTACTCGGTGAACACCATCTATAATTACAGGGCACAGGTGAAGAATTCAGCCCTCTCTGACCGCGAGAATTTCGAGGAAACTGTGAAGAAAATAGGCTCTAAATGCTGATGAAATCCACTTTTTAATAACGATTGCGATTTTTGTAATTATTTGATATATACATAAATATAGTGGGCGATGATGGTACAATCGTCCACTTTTTCTATATTTATATATAAGTGAATCTGTACGTGGTCCACTTTTTTAGGACTTTGTCCTTATATAACTTACGTAAAATCAATAAGTTGCTTTATTTTTATCCACTAATTTGCGATTTCGGTGTCAAACCGTCACCGTTTGAATATAAATTTTATTAAATTTGATGTTGCGAATCGTATAGCTTCGTAAACATTTTACTAACACATAAACACTAACCAAATGAAACACCTAACTTATCGTATCGCCCTTATCTTCGCGATAATGGGTCTGAGCTGCGCCAATGCGTTTGCTCAGCAAGTGAAAGGTACAGTAAAGGATGCTTTCGGAGAGCCTGTCATCGGCGCAGCCGTGATAGTCGAAGGAACATCCATTGGTACTACAGCCGATTTTGACGGTAACTTCGCCATTACACAGGCCGTTCCGTCTGATGCTGTCCTCGTAGTTTCTTCAATCGGTTACAAGACTGCACGCGTTCCAGTGACAGGCAGCCTTGACATCATCCTTGAAGAAGACACTGAGATGCTCGATGAGACTGTCGTAGTCGGCTACGGCGTCCAGAAGAAGAGCGTCGTGACAGCGGCCATTTCTTCAATTACATCCGACGACCTCAAGGCTCAGTCTAACACCCGTGTGGACAACCTCCTCCAGGGTATGACTTCCGGAGTTGTTGTGACCTCACCTTCAGGAGCTCCGGATGCAGGATCACAGGTGCGTATCCGTGGTATCGGTTCGATCAATGACAGTGAGCCTCTCTACATCATCGACGGCTTCGCAGTCAGCGGTGGCATCGACTACCTCAACCCTAATGACATTGAGCGTATCGAAGTCCTCAAGGATGCCGCTTCAGGTGCAGTCTACGGAGCACGTGCTGCAAACGGTGTGATCCTCGTGACTACAAAGCAGGGTGCAAAGGGAGCGACAAAGGTAAACTACGACTTCTCTTACGGATGGCAGAATCCTTGGCGCAAACCTTCAGTCCTCAATGCTACTGAGTATGCGATTATGATGAATGAGGCTTACATCAACAATGGTGACCTCCCTGTCTATGATGACCCATATTCTTTCGGTAAGGGTACAGACTGGGTTGACCTCGTATTCAATCACAATGCTCCTACAATGAAGCACGACCTCAATATCAATGGTGGTAATGAGCAGCTTACATACTCAACATCAGTAGGTTATCTCTCACGTGAAGGAACAATCGGAGGTAACTACGGACGTTCAAACTACGACAGATTCACTCTTCGTCAGGCGATCAACGCAACACTCTTTGACAAGACTGCAGAGCGTGACTGGCTCAATAAGATGACATTCAGCACTAACGCATCTTATGCTCACATCAAGTCTACAGGTATCAGCACCAACTCTGAGTTCGGTTCTCCACTGGGTTCAGCTCTGGGAATGTCTCCACTCCTCAACCTTTATGCAACTCCAGAGGAAGAAGAGGCTTACAAGACAATGTATCCTGCAGGCTATGCTCACATCATCAGAGATGAGCAGGGCAGAGCTTACACAGTTGTTGACGGTAACATCTATAACGAGCAGACAAACCCTATCGCTGCCCTTCAGCGTCCCGGAACAATCTACAACACAGACAAGTTCATCGCCAATGCGGCCGGTGAGCTTCAGATCTGGGATGGCCTCAAGTTCAGGTCTTCAATAGGTGTTGACCTCGCATTCTGGGGTAACCACGGCTACACAGAGCAGTACTTCCTTTCTTCAAAGAGCTACAACTACAACACAGTAGCCTCTGAGACTACTTACGACAAGGACGGAAATGCGACTGTGACAGAGAAGATCAACTATGCGGAGTCTGCACAGCAGGAAATGAACCGCGCATTCAGATGGCAGGTCGAGAACGTGCTTACTTATGACAAGTCATTCGGAAAGCATAGCCTGGCAGCTATCCTCGGACAGTCAGCTATCCGTTCTTCTTCACAAAATGTAGGTGCCAATGCACGTGGACTTATGTATCCATATGATGAGTGGAAGATTTCAGTAAACAACACATTGGGTCTTCAGGCTGACGGAAACCGTAACGGTTGGGGTAGCTGGAACTCATATGTCTACTCTCTTATCTCTTACTTCGGCCGTATCTCTTACAACTATGACGAGCGTTATATGTTTGAGGCTACAATGCGTGCTGATGCATCTTCTAACTTCGGTCCTAACAACAAGTGGGGTTACTTCCCTTCAGTAAGTGCCGGATGGAACCTTAAGAATGAGGAGTTCCTCCAGGACGTTCCTTGGCTTGCAGCCTTGAAGCTCCGTGGTTCGTGGGGTATCAACGGTAACGACAGCATCGGTAGCTTCCAGTATGCTGTATATATGAACACAGGAAACAACTATCCTTTCGGTGCTAACGGTGGTGAGGTCATCAACATCGGAGCAAAGCCTAACGGACTCGCCAACCCTAACGCCAAGTGGGAGCAGTCGATCCAGACTGACATCGGAGTTGATGCAGGTTTCCTCGGCAACAAGATCACTTTCACAGCTGATTATTACAAGAAGGTCACTTCAGGAATGCTTATGGATATGCAGGTACCTGGATATGCAGGTGACTCTGCACCTAAGGGTAACGTAGGTTCAATGTCAAACTCAGGACTTGAGTTCGATCTCGGATACCGTGATCAGATCGGTGACTTCAGCTGGAGCGTTTCAGCAAATGCTACATATAATAAGAACGTTCTTACTGAGCTTGGTGATGACGCAAACTCTCTTTATGGTTCCAACCATAAGATCGGCCAGCTTACTCGTGGTATCGTGGGTCTTCCATTCCCATATTTCTACGGACACAAGACTGACGGTATCTTCCAGAATGCTGAAGAAGTTGCAGCTCACGTAAACAAGGACGGACAGCCTCTCCAGCCATCTGCAACTCCTGGTGACGTTCGTTTCGTTGATATTGACGGTGACGGTGACATTGACGGTGATGACCGTACTTACATTGGAAAGGGAGTCCCTGACTGGTCATTCGGTCTCAACCTCTCTTTCGAGTGGAAAGGCATCGATTTCAGTATGCTCCTTCAGGGAACTGTAGGAAACCAGGTGTTCAATGTGACACGTCGTACAGACCTTTATTATATCAACCTTCCTAAGACTATCCTTAACCGCTGGACAGGTGAGGGTACTTCAAACACCCAGCCTAAGTTCGAGTTCGCTTCTGCAAACGACAACTACAGATCATCAGACCTTTGGGTAGAGGACGGTTCATTCCTCCGCGCACGCAATGTGCAGCTTGGTTACACTCTTCCTGCAAGATTGACAAAGAAGGTGTTCATTAACCGTCTCAGAGTCTATGCTCAGGCAGAGAACCTCTTCACCCTCACCAAGTATACAGGTTGTGACCCTGAAGTTACCGGTGGAAACGGCTTCAGCTCAGACCTCGGTGTTGACCGTGGTGTATATCCTCAGTCACGCACATTCTCACTCGGTGTAAATCTTAACTTCTAATTAAACCCGGATGATGATTATGAAAAAGATATATTTTGCAATCTGCGCATTCGCAGTCTTGATTCTTTCATCGTGCGGTACGGACTTCGTTACCGCGGTGCATAACTCCGCAGAACCGCAGGAAGAATACTATATCGATGAATCCCGCATTATGTACAGCCTTGTGGCTGCATATGACCCGTTGAAGTGGTTCGACTATTTCAGTGGATATGCTCCGCTCAATATGACATCTGATATTATGGCAGATGACATCTACTGCGGTGGCTCAAACGAAGGTGACCAGCCGTCATTGTCACACGCGCACCTCTATAAGATCCATTCCAAGGAGCTTCCGTCAAACATCTGGACAGTATGCTATTCAGGTGTAAACCGTTCTTGCCACGTTATCGAGAACGTTGACAAGGTTCCTGGTCTTTCTGATGAGAAGAAGCAGCGTTATGTTGCCGAGGCCATCGTACTCAAGGCATTCTATTATACACAGCTCTGGAAATTCTGGGGTAACATCCCTTATTATGATCAGAACCTTACAGCTCCGTACTATACTGAGCAGTTCAAGGCTGACCAGGTGTATGAGAGAATCGTGACTAACCTCGAGACAGTGTTTGAGATGAATGTCCTTCCTATGAAGGCTACTCCAGGTACAGAGGGACGAGTTACCAAGGCTATGGCTTATATGCTTTATGCAGAGGCTGTAATGTATCAGAATGATGCAACTCGTTATGACAAGGCTCTTGAATATATGGATGAGATCATCGCCAGCGCTCAGTACTCACTTGTAGCAGATTTCGCTTCTATCTGGGAAGAGTCTGGAGAGTGGGGATCAGAGTCAATCTGGGAGATCAACTACATCTCAGAAGGCGCTGCTCGCTCTTGGGGTTCTCCTATATCTACAGGTGGTGCTGTCTATCCAATGCTTTCCGGTGTACCGGGTGCTCCTGAGGCATCAGGCTACAAGGGCGGTTGGGGCTTTGGTCCGGTTGCTCAGTCTGCTTGGGATATGTATGCAGAGGACGACATTCGTCGTGACGGCGGTATCCTTAATTTCTACTATGAATTCCCTGATCTCACTCTTGGTGAAGAGCGTTGGCAGTACACAGGTCTCTTCCTTAAGAAATATGTCGCAAGAATGAACGGTAACCACGGTCAGATCGCTGATGCCGATATGAACTACGGCAACAACCAGAGAATCTACCGTTATGC
This sequence comes from Bacteroidales bacterium, assembly GCA_017560825.1. GTDB lineage: Bacteria > Bacteroidota > Bacteroidia > Bacteroidales > UBA932 > Cryptobacteroides. Next base: position 20,595 of record JAFZED010000065.1, read on the forward strand.
CGAGACTCTTCTCAATGCAGCAGAGCTTGGTGTGCTTACAGGCAAGGACCGCAGCCAGCACCTTGCTGCCGTACGTGCACGTGCGAACTGCAAGGACACTGGTACAACTCAGCTTGACATCCTCGAGGAGCGTCACAAAGAGTTCGTAGGTGAGGGTAAGCGTTACTGGGACCTCATCCGTACAGGTCAGGCAGAGACAGTCCTCACTGCTGCAAATCACGAGTGGAGAGAGATTGACTGGACTCCAGGCAAGAAGTACTGGCCTCTTCCACAGTCAGAGTGCGACAAGGACCCTAACCTTGTACAGAACAATTATAACTAACAGCAGCAATGCCATATAAAAACGAATTCAATATGAAAAGTTTCTTTAAATATATAGCCGTTGCTATGGCAATGTCGCTGCTGGCAATCGGCTGTACTCCAGAGATTCTTGCACCGGACCAGAGCCAGCTTCCGGAAGCTTCTGCGCTGGATGTCAAGATCGATGTGGATCAGACAACAAACTATGTGACCTTTACCGTTACCAACCCTGGCGTAGTGCCTATGTGGATCTTTGGTGAGGATAAGGTTGCAGACGGAAAGGCATCAAAGAAATATGCCTACACTCAGAACGGTCTTTCACTCCGCGTACGTGATGCCGGTACTCACTCAGTAGAGGTAAAGGCATACAACGCACACGGTATTTCTCTCGGTTCAAAGATTGTCGAGTATACTCTCGAGAATACTTACCGTGATCCGTTCGATGCAACTCCTTATATGAAGGCTATCTCTGGCGAGTGGCAGTGGAACAACGAGGCTGACAAGCACTTCGGTTGCGGTCCTAACCTCGCAGACCCTATCAGCTGGTGGGGTGCCGGTGCCAATGAGAAGGCTGACTGGAGCCTTTACAATGACCATATGACCTTCACTGAGGACGGCAAGTATATGTTCGATCCGGGTGAAGACGGCAAGGTCTATGTAAATGCCGGTTTCTCTGCTCTTGGAGCTTCTCCAGACGGAGCTGACTTCCTTGTTGACATTCCTGCATATGAGACTACATATGCTATCGAGAATAACTGGAATGATGCAGGTATCGAGGAGATCTGGCTCGTTCTTCCTTCACAGAAGAACCTCTCTTACATCCCTAACCAGACTATCTATGATGACCCACGCTTCCTCTTTATGGAGTCTAAGACATCTGCAATCAAGAAGGAGCTCAAGCTTGCAGCTGCTGAAGCACCTAACGGTGACGGTACTATCTCTTGGTACTACAACTTCATCCCTGCTGTGAAGGTTGCAACTCCTGAGGAACTCCTTGCAGGTACAGACGGTAAGGGTAAGGTATGGATTCTTGATACTGAGGCTCAGGGACACCTCGGATGCGGCGATTCAGTAGGAAATCCTGCAGGTTGGTGGTCAGCTGGCGCAAATGAAAAGGCCGGTACAGGTCTTTATGATGACGAGATCACTTTCTTCCCTGACGGAAAATATGTTTACAGCTCAGGTGCTGACGGTCTTATGTACATCAACTGGGGTGTGACTGTAATCGGTCCTAACCCAGGTGCTGAGCCAGACATCGACATCGAGTGGCCTCTTACAGAGTCTACATACGACTTCGACGGTGAGACTATCACTCTTGCTCCTAACACTCCTATGGTATATGTGCCTTCAGACGTAGTATGGGAGAACCCTGTATTCCACGTAACTTCTATTACTGAGACATCTCTTGTAGTTGTTGCAGAGAACCCAGGCTGCTACTGGCAGATGATCTTCAAGGCTCGTGACGTTCAGGGACCTGCAGGTCCGACCCTCAACGGAACTGAACTTCCTGCTGAGATCTCAGTAGGTCAGGGCGAGGCTCTTGAAGTAGGTAACCTCAATCTTGCAGAGACTTGGGTAGACCCAGACTTCTTCGATGTAAACGGCAACACCCTTACTTTCAAGGCTGTGTCAGGTGACTATAAGTTCACATACGATGCTAATGCAAAGTGGATCAAGGTTGTTCCTATGGTTGACGGCGCAAGAGCTAACTATGAGAATGGTAAGGCTCTTTGGATCATCGGTGACGGTGGTGGAAAGCCTGCAGTAGGCAATACAGTAGGTTGGAACACAGGTGATGCACCTCTTCCAATGGCTCAGATTGCTGAGAACAAGTACCAGATCACTCTTGCAATGGCAGGTACAGGTTCAGTCAAGGTGTTCGGTCAGTCAGACTGGGGTCTCGAGTGGACAAGCGACCTTTACAGCTCATTCAACGGCAACGGTCTCTTCAAGCTCGGTGACGGTACAGACGGTGACAACGGTAACATCTACCACACAGATTCTCCGGCAGGTTACTATGTATTCACTGTAGTGGATAATGACGGTGTTCTTGATATGACAGTAGATAAGGTTAAGCAGACAGTATTCGATCCTGCTGACGAGGCTCACAATATGTGGCTTTCAATGAACCTCCTTTCAATGTCATATTATTACGCACCGGGTTGGACTCCGATCGCAGATCCAGGTTTCGAGGAGGATGGCAACAGCTATCTTATCTCTCTTCCTGAAGCTACAACTGACCAGTGGCAGGCACAGGTGGCCTTCCACACTGATATGACATCAAGCGCAGCGAAGACTTATGACTTCCAGTGCGTTCTCAATGTAAATCAGGATCATCCGGGAGTAACCATCAAGCTCGTTCTTTCAGGTGGTGGTGACAACGACAACATCTTCTATTTTGCAGACCGTCATCCTCTGACAGCTGACGAGGACTATGTCTACAGAATGGAGAATATGCCTGGTATCGATATGGACAAGATCAGTCTCTTCTTTGACTTCGGTGGAAACGCCGCAGGTACTGAGGTAAGATTGAGCGATGTTCTCTTCCAGGAGCATAGAGCTGAATAATCTTTAATATCCAAGGCAGGGACAAGAGCTACAGGTGGCTTTGCCCCTGCCTTTTTTAACTTATAAACTATGACAAGGATTTTTTTAATTGCCATATTAGGCCTTCTTGCCACAGCTTGCGGAAAGCCGGGTCCTGACGTGCCGGTAGATGAGGGTAAGGCTAATCTGACATTGAACTGTGAAAGTATAATTGTTTCAAGCGATGCTGCCCAGCAGGTCGTGACCGTTACTTCTGACGGAGATTGGGGAGTTGCGCCTGAAGACAAATCGTGGATAAGCGTCACTCCGAGCGGAGGTGGCAAAGGTACTTCAGATGTCCTTGTCAAGATCGATGAAAACAAGACAGGAGATGTTCGTGAGAGCTCTCTCGTGTTCAGAACAAAGGGAGGTAATGTGACCCTTCCTGTAAGACAGAACTATGATGTTGAGGAAGTGGAGATCTCCGACCCTGCATTCAAGGCCTGCCTGATAGAGGCCTATGATGTGGATAAGGACGGTGTCCTCAGCACAAAAGAGGCTGCTGTGATCACTGAAATCAAGGCGTCAGGCCGCGGCATCAAGGCTATGCCGGAGCTGAATGTACTCTTCAAGGACATCACTTATCTGGATTGTTCGGACAACAATCTCAAGGAACTTGACATCACCAATATGCTCAAGCTCCAGACTATGAAGGCAACAGGCAATCCTGAACTTACAAAGATCTATGTATGGACAGGATTTACAGCACCTGCAGGCTTCTCAAAGCCTGAAACTGCTGAGTATGTAGAGCCCGAAATCCCTACTCCTGCAGGATACACGCTCGTATGGCAGGAGGAGTTCAACGAATCAGCTACAGGTCTTCCGGACCCTAAGAAATGGTGGTACGAGACAGCAGAACCTGGCTGGGTGAACAATGAACTTCAGACATATATCGCCGGAAAGAAAGGTGACATCGTCACTGCTGATGTCAGCGACGGTACATTGAAGATCCGTGCGATCAAGGACGGAAGCAGAGTCTACTCTGCCCGTGTAAACACAAATGAGGGCTGGACATACGGTTACTTCGAGGCGCGCCTCAAACTTCCGAGAGGAAAAGGCACCTGGCCGGCATTCTGGATGATGCCTACCGTGTGGTCAGGCTGGCCTGAAGGTGGCGAGATCGACATTATGGAGCACGTAGGCTGTGTTCCTACAGAGGTGTCTTCGTCAATCCACTGCAAGGCGTACTATCACGCAATCGGTACCCAGAAGACTGCTGCAAAGAAGATATCTACAGTGATGGACGAGTTCCACACCTACGCTCTTGAGTGGACACCAGAGTACATAAAGACCTATGTGGACGGCAAGCAGCTGTTCTACTACAACCCTGACAGCTACCCTAAGGGCCGCAATGCGGACACCTGGCCGTTCAACAAACCGTTCCAGCTCAAGCTCAACCTCGCTTGGGGTGGTGACTGGGGAGGAATGTACGGCGTGGACGAAAGCTGTCTCCCTGCGACATTCGAAATCGACTATGTGCGTGTCTTCCAAATAGCTGAGTAATTATGAATATAAAGACAATCATCCTTGGAGCCATAGCCCTTGCTATGGCTTCCTGTGCAGGTCCTGCGAAGCAGGATATGTATATCCCTGAGGGATATGAACTTCTATGGAGCGACGAATTCGACGGCGACTCTCTCAACACAGACAACTGGACTCCTGAGTACGGCGGACACGGCTGGGGAAACAACGAACTCCAGTTCTACACAGGACGTAAGGAGAATGTGGACGTCCAGGATGGAAAACTTATAATGACTGCTGTGAAGGAAGACTACAACGGCGCTCCTGTAACATCAGCCAGACTGATAACCCTCGGCAAGTTCGAGTTCAAGTACGGCTATGTGGTCGCTTCCATCAAGCTCCCGAAGACATCAGAAGGCCTCTGGCCGGCATTCTGGATGATGGGAAATGACATCAAGAGCATAGGATGGCCTAACTGTGGCGAGACAGACATCCTCGAGATGGGGCACTCGAACGGTATCAAGAACGGAACATCAGAGCAGTTCCTCAACGGAGCCTGCCACTGGGGCGTCCCTCACCATCAGTACTATGCCCACGACATAACAAACACCTATTCGGTGCAGGACGGCGAATTCCACACCTTCACCTGCATCTGGGACGAGGAATATATAAGGACATATATCGATATAGAGAAATATCCGTCGGTCGAGCCTTATTTCGAGATGAAGATCGAGGATTTCGGCAACGGCGAGTTCCGTAAGGACAATTTCATTCTTCTTAACCTTGCCGTCGGAGGCAATTTCCCTGGAATATGGGATATCGACCAGATAACAGCCCTTAACGACGGCCCTGCCCGAATGGAAGTTGATTATGTACGTGTGTTTCAGAAGAAATAATAATCACTAGCGAATAAGACATATGAAAATATATGCGAGAATATTGTCCTTGCTTATTTCTGTAAGCCTGCTGCTTTCCGGTTGTGGAAAGGAGCCGCAGACTCAAAAGGAGCCTCAGCAGCCGACCGGATTTGTGGAACTCGTACAGGCATATAAGGACGGTAGAGTCTTTAAATCGGCCGAACATCAGGACGGCAGCTGCGTACTCAGTTTTACCGACGGTTACAGACTGACGATTGCCGCCTCTGCATTCGAGATCCACGACTGCACAGCCAAGTCTCCTGCAAAGGTCGAGGCTTCGGGAAACTGGTGGTCTGTGGATGGGGTAGTGTACGGCATAAAGGTGGATTCCACTCTGCCTGATGAGCAGTCGCTGCCTGTATATGTGTATTTCAATACCAAGACCCTCTACGCTCATCTGAGCAACCGTACCATCCTGACTTTCCCAAGTGAGGTGCTGGAAGATGAGAAGGATGAGCAGGCTGCAATTGAAAGAAGACAGAACATCCCGGTGGTCCACATCACCACAAAGAATTCCGCACCTATCCAGGATAAGAAGAATTATGTGGACGGAACCATCAAGATAGTTGATACAGAAAAGCTGTACAGCGATGTAGAGGTCTTCACAGCCGATATGGGCATCCGTGGCCGCGGAAACTCGACCTGGAGCTTCCCTAAGAAGCCTTGGAAGGTGAAGCTGGACTCGAAGGCTTCTCTTTTGGGTATGCCTGCGGACAAGGAATGGGCCCTGCTTGCCAACTATGCTGACAGAACCCTCATACGTAATATTGTAGCTATGAAACTGTCTGAGATATGCGGTTTCAGCTGGACACCCCGTATGCGCAGTGTTGAGGTCTTCCTCAACGGAAAATATCAGGGTGTTTACACGCTGTGCGAGCATAAGAAGGTCTCTTCTGACCGTGTGGATATAGACCTGGTAGGGGAGAATGACAACGACGGTGACGCAGTTACAGGAGGATATTATCTCGAGATAGAGGAGCAGCAGGACGAGACTACCTGCTGGTGGACATCTATGGGTGTACCTATGATGTTCAGCGATCCTGAGGAGCCTACAGCCCAGCAGCTCGCCTATGTCAAAGGACTTTTTGACCTCTTTGAAAAGGCTCTGAAGTCAAGGGATTTCTCAGAATCTACAGGTTATCTTAAATATATAGACGTAGATTCTTTCGTCGACTATTACATCGTCCAGGAACTTACCAAAAACATTGACGGAAACCTCCGCAAGAGTTCTTTCATCACAAAGGAGCGTGGCAAGAAGCTGGAGATGTATCATCTCTGGGACTTTGACCTGACGCTTGGAAACTGCGGCTATTTCTGGGGTGATGTGGGCAACGGTCCGGAGAATTTCTGGATCAAGATAGACAAGTGGTTCCCGTACCTGTTTGCAGATCCGGCATTTGTGGAAAAAGTACAGAACCGCTGGAATGAACTTATGCCTGAGTTTGAGAAGATACCGGAATTCATCGATGACCAGGCACTTACCCTTGCGAAGGCTCAGGTGAGAAACTTCCAGGTATGGAGCATATGGGAGTCGGTTGACTGGGTGTACTTCCCGTCATTGGGCTCATATGAGAAAGAAGTGGATTATCTCAAGGAATTCTACACCGAGCGCCTTCAGTGGCTTGACAGAGAATTAAACAAACTTTAACCGATATGAAAACCTTAAGATTGGCTTTGCTTGCACTCGTTGCAGGTCTGATGCTCGGCTGTGGCAACGCCGGCACTACTGTTTCTTCCTCTGATTTCATCAGGATCGACGGACAGGACCTTGTGGCTCCGGACGGATCCAAGTTCTTCATCAAGGGAACAAATCTCGGCAACTGGCTGAATCCGGAGGGCTATATGTTCGGCTTCCAGAAGACAAATTCCGCAAGACTTATAGACCAGATGTTCTGTGAAATGGTCGGTCCGGACTTTACTGCAGAGTTCTGGAAGATGTTCAAGGACAACTATGTGACTGAAAAGGACATTGAGTTCATTGCATCTACAGGAGCCAACACCATCCGTATCCCTTTCCACTACAAGCTCTTCACAGACGAGGACTATATGGGACTGACTTCCGCTCAGGACGGCTTCAAGAGGCTTGACGATGCCATCGGCTGGTGCCGCAAGTACGGCCTCTATGTCATTCTCGATATGCACGACGCTCCAGGAGGACAGACCGGAGACAACATTGACGACAGCTACGGCTACCCTTGGCTTCTTGAAAGCGAGGCATCGCAGAAGCTCTTCTGCGACATATGGAAGAAGATTGCCCAGTACTATAAGGATGAGCCTGTGATTCTGGCATATGACCTTATCAACGAGCCTGTCGCTCCATATTTTGATAATGTCGAGGACCTCAATGACCTTCTTGAGCCTCTTCACAAGAGGGTGACAGCTGCCATAAGAGAGGTTGACAACAACCACATCATAATGCTCGGCGCACCTCAGTGGAACGGCAACTTCAAGCCGTTCAAGGATTGGACCTATGATGACAAGCTTATGTGGACCTGTCACCGCTATGGCGGAGACCCTGTACGCCCTGCCATAATGAACTTCATCGAGTTCCGTGACAGCACCAACCTTCCTATGTATATGGGAGAGATCGGCCACAACACAGATGAGTGGCAGGAGACCTTCTGCAGGACTATGCAGGAAGCCAACATCGGCTATACCTTCTGGCCATACAAGAAGATCCGCAACTCGTGCTTCAGCGGCATAACCCCGCCTGAGAACTGGGACAAGGTGATGGAGTTCTCAGAGGCTCCACGCGCCACATTCTTCGAGATCCGTGCAGCCCGTCCTGACCAGGAAACAGCAAAGAAAGCTATGCTCGACTTCATCGAAGCCTGCAAATTCGAGAACTGCACCCCACAGGAAAGCTACATCAAATCCCTTCTGTTGAAGTAAACCGCAGATATTCAACTGGTTACACAAAATGCCTGCTGTCAAATGACAGCAGGCATTTTGTGTAAGTCGTTTATAGACAGTGACTTGAAGTCATTGATTACCAGGTCGCAGAGTGGGGCTATGGCTTCTGCGCTGTTTGTTGTGGCGAGACCTATGACTTTGGCTCCGGCTGCCCGTCCTGCAGTCAGGCCGTGGAAGGAATCTTCGAAGACTATAGTCTCTTCCGGGGTGCCTCCGAGTACCTCCATTCCTTTGAGGAAACATTCCGGATCAGGCTTGGACTTTGAGAAATGCTCGCTTGTAAGCACCTTGTCCACAAGTTCCAGAAGTTCAGGGTGTGCCTTGTAGGCATTTGCCATCTTGACGTCATTGGAACTTGTCACGATGGCCATAGGTATGCCGGCCTCCTTAAGGCTTTTCATAAATTCAAGGGCGCCCGGAATGTAGTCATATGACATATTGCGTTCAAAGTCATTGAGCCTTGGCAGGATCTCTTCCTGCGCCTTCTGCATTCCGTCAAAGTATTTCGCAAAGATCTGCACCAGGGTCTGACCCTTGATGGTGTGCCCGAAATCCTTCATTCCGAGATAGTCCATTCCGGTCTTGTCCCAAAATGTAGAGTATTGTGTCTCGGTGTCTGCTATGACACCGTCAAAGTCGAATAGTACGATCATATGAGTGGTTTTGTGAGTGCTGTCTTGAGCTGTTCGTCATAGCGCAGGCGTACGATGACTCCTGCTTCCTGGAACCAGTAGCGTGTCGCAAGTTCCTCTTCGATGAACGGTATGATCTCATCCTTCTTGAGACGGATGAATCTTTCCTTATCCATTTCGAGGGCCTTCTCCATAGCCTCAAGCTCCGGTTTCATCGCGTCTGCAAGGCCGTCCTTGACAAGCTCCTTCTTCATCTGGTCATAAAGGGTCTTTGCGCTGCTTCTGTAGTCAAACTCCTGAGTCTTTGCAAACCTGATGAAGTCTTCGAAATCCTCGTCAGTGTAATGGAAATCCTCTACTGCCGGTATGCTCTCGTGTCTGCGTGCATAATCGATGACGTACTGGTCAATGACTCCGCCAAGAACAAGGGCATACACAAGCCTGCTGTAGTCCTGGAAGTCGATGTCCACATCAGGGGTTATACCACCTCCGTCGCGTACTATCCTGCCTCCTGCTGTCCTGAACTCGCGTGTAAGTGAATCCGGAATGTGACCTACACTTCCGTCCTCATTGCGGTGGGTGTAGTCAATAGCCTGGACACATCTGCCGCTTGGAGTGTAGTATTTGGCCGTGGTGACCTTGATCTGGCCGTTATATGCTATAGGCTTGATCGACTGCACAAGGCCCTTGCCGTAGCTCCTTTTGCCCATTATCGTTGCCCTGTCCAGATCCTGAAGCGCTCCGGACACGATTTCAGAAGAAGATGCTGAGCCCGAATCAATCATCACGATTATAGGCATTTCTGTGTCGATCGGCTCTGTAGTCGTATAGTACTTGTTTACTGTAGAAGCGTTGTTTCCTTTTGATGAAACCACGAGCGAGCCCTTAGGTACAAAAAGTGACACGATGTTTATCGCTTCGCTCATAAGTCCGCCTCCGTTTCCGCGAAGATCAAGCACGAACCTCTTCATTCCCTTGCCCTTCATCTCCAGGAACTTCTCCCTCAGCTCAGCCGACACATTGTCTGTAAATCCTGTCTGGAGTACATAACCTGTGGTGTCATCAAGCATTCCTGCATATTCAATGTCTGGGAAATGAATACGCTCACGGATGATGTTGATGTCCAATGTGTCGCCTGTGCGGACCTTCTTCACCTTGAAGGTCACTGATGTTCCGGGCTTTCCCTTCATCCTGTTGCTGCTCTCCTGTGATTCGAGTCCCTTGGTAGGCACTCCGTCAATGGCGATGATCTCATCTCCGCACTGAAGACCGTACTTCTGCGCAGGAGATCCGGCATATGGCTCATTGATGATGACGTTGTCCTCCTTCTTCTTGTGGATGATTGCACCTATGCCTCCATATGTCTTGGAAAGCAACATCTGCAGGTCTTCGTTTTCCTCCTCAGGGATGTAGATGGTGTATGGATCCAGCTCCTCGAGCATAGCGTCCACGCCCTTCCTCATAATCCTGTCTATAGGGAGAGAATCTACGTAGGAGGTGTTGAGCTCTTTGAGAATCGAGTTCTGGATCTCTATCCACTGGCCCAGCTTGAAACCCTGGGACTGTGCTTCTGCGGTGCGGCCGGCAGCAATAAACATCGCTGCAGCGGCAAGGAATATGGTAATGTGATGTTTCATATGCGGTTTGAAATTTGCGATGTGCGACATCGCATATATAATGCCACAAAAATACGAATATTTTTATACCTTTGCAGCGGTTTTTAGTAGTAAAAGATTAATTGGCAGTTATTATGAAACTTGTTTTTGCAACGGGCAACAGCGGAAAACTGCGTGAAGCTTCGGAAATTTTAGGAGACGGATTCGAATTGTCTTCTCTCGCACAGGTGGGAATCACAGAAGACATCCCGGAGACAGGAAACACATTGAGGGCCAACTCTCTTCAGAAGGCTCAGTATCTCTATGACATATGCGCCTGCAACTGCTTTGCAGACGACACAGGACTTGAGGTGGACGCCCTCGGAGGCGCACCTGGAGTGTACACGGCAAGATATGCCGGTGACGACAAGGACTTCAACAAGAATATGGACAAGGTCCTTCGCGAGCTTGAAATCCTTGAAAGCGAGCGCAGTATGGCAGCGGCACTTGGACTCAAGACAAAGCAGCCTTCAAGAAGGGCAAGGTTCAAGAGCGTCATAACATTGATTATAAACGGAGAGATCAAGATGTTCGAGGGTGCCCTCGAGGGCGTGATCGCACGTGAGAAGTCAGGAAACGGCGGCTTCGGCTACGACCCGATCTTCATTGCGGACGAGTACCCGGGACAGACTCTCGCAGACATCACGGAGGAACAGAAGAACGAAATCTCTCACAGAGGAAAGGCCCTCCGCGCTATGGCAGAATGGTTAAAGACACAGAACTTATAGTATTACACACCACAAGGTACGGTGAAAATTCTCTCGTCGTCCATACTCTCAGCAAAGAGTATGGTCGACGAAGTTTTATTATAAAGGGACTGGGCAAGAAATCACTTATGTCCCTTTTTCTGCCGTTGAATGTGTTGGAAGCCGGGGTGGTGGAGTCTTCAAAGTCTACTCTCTACACTATGAGGAACCCTGTCGCCAAACATCCTCTTATGGGAATCCGCAGCAGCCTGTACAAGAACTCGATGACTATGTTTATGAGCGAGGTGCTCTATCGCGTCATAAAGGACGGAACCAACGAGCACGGGATGTTTGAATGGTGTGAAAAGAACATATTGCTGCTGGATGCCATTACAGATGACTTCAGCAACTTCCACCTGCGTTTCCTCCTGGAGCTGGCAATGGTACTGGGCTTCAGCCCGAGCTCACAGGATCTTCTCCCGTTTGTCGGAGAGCATTATCCTATAGTAGAGAAATTTATGACCACGTCCTTTGTCGAGTCAATGATGATTCCTCTTTCGGGACAGGTACGAAATGAAATAGCGGAGGAAATCCTCCGCTATATCGAATTTCACAGCGAGTCTGCTGTAAATGTAAATTCTTTAAAAGTCCTTCGCGAACTCTTCGCCTGAATTACTTCACGCGCTCACCGTATGAACGGTCAGTAGTGTTCACGCGGATCTTCTCTCCGATGTTGATGAAGAGAGGAGCCATAATGATCGCTCCAGTCTCGAGAGTGATCTCCTTCTGAGCGTTAGTAGAAGCTGTGTCGCCCTTTACTGCAGGCTCAGTGTAAGTCACCTCAAGCTCAACATATGTAGGGAGCTCGCAAGTGAGGCAGCGCTCCTCGTCAGCGAGGAACATCATCTCTACGTGCTGGCCTTCCTTCATAAGGTCTGCGTTGTCAACGAGGTCAGTGTCGAGGTGGATCTGCTCGTAAGTCTCCTCGTGCATAAAGTTGAATCCGTCCTCATCCTTGTAAAGGAACTGGTAAGGTCTTCTCTCTACATTGATAGTGTCGATCTTTGCACCTGCAGTGAAGGTGTTCTCAAGGATACGACCGTTCTCGAGGTTTCTGAGTTTTGTCTTTACGAAAGCTGGACCTTTACCTGGTTTAACGTGCTGGAACCATACGATCTGGCAAGGCTTTCCGTTATAGTTCAGGTAGAGTCCGTTCTTGAAATCAGCTGTTGTTGCCATAATAGATTATTATTTAATATTGTATATTTTCGAAAATCGGCTGCAAAAATATAAAAATGTACGCTTTCTGCCAAATTTTTAGGCTTCAGGGAATTTTTCCTCCCACTCAGGTACGTACTTGTTCAGATCCAGGATGTGCTCGCTAACTTCCTCCAGCAGCCACTTCGGGGTCGATGTGGCTCCGCACACCCCGACCCTGTCGTCTGCCCTGAACCACTCTCTCTTTATCTCTGACACCGAATCGATGTGATAGCTTCTGATGTTCACTGACTTGCACAGGTCACACAGCACCTTTCCGTTCGAGCTTGCCTTTCCTGACACAAAGATGATGATGTCGTGGTCTAAAGCGAACTTGGCAAGCTTCTCGTGGCGGGTCGCTACCTGGGAGCATATCGTCCTGTGGATGTTCAGCAGGCTCCTGTTTCTGCCCATCTCTTCCTCAAGCCTTTCACAAAGTTTCGAGTACTCTGCAGGGCTCTTTGTGGTCTGGCTGAACACTTCTGTCGGAACGTCGAGCCTGATGGTGCCGTCCTCGATGAACTCTTCCATCATCATTATGTTCTCAACGACAATGGCATCTCCACCTGTCTGTCCGACAAGTCCGAGCACCTCTGCGTGTCCTATCTTTCCGAATATGATTATCTGTCCTGTTCCTTCAGCTATGTGCTTCTGGTGTGCCTCCCTTATCCTTTTCTGGAGCTGGAGCACCACCTGGCAGGTGCAGTCTATTATCTTGAATCCAAGGCTTTCTGCCTGACTGTAGGTGTGAGGCGGCTCTCCGTGTGCCCTTATAAGAAGGACTTCTCCACTGGCGTCTACCATCTCTTCAAGGTCCTCCTTGTCGATTGTCACAAGACCCTTTTCGTTGAGTCTGTTGAGTTCTGCATCATTATGCACTATGGCGCCAAGGGAATAAAGACGCCTGCCGGACTTGAGAAAGTCCTCGGCCTTGCTGATGGCCTTGATGACGCCTGCGCAGAAACCTGAATTGCTGTCAATATCAACAGTAAGCATAAAACTAAAGCATTAGCATCCGAATCTTTCGGAGATCAGGTTCTTGAGCCAGACCATCTGGTCTTCCATCGTCATCTCTGTGTTGTCAAGCTCGACAGCGTCTGCCGCCTTGCTCAGAGGAGAGACCTCGCGGTGAGAATCGATGTAGTCGCGCTCAAGGAGGTTCTTCTTCACGTCTTCGGTGTCAGCTTCCATACCCTTTGCACGCATCTCCTCCGCTCTTCTGACAGCCCTTACCTGGGTGTCGGCTGTCATAAAGATCTTGAGTTCCGCATCAGGGAACACTGTGGTTCCGATGTCACGGCCGTCCATCACGACACGCTTCTTGCTTCCGAACTCGCGCAGCTTGCGGTCCACATAGTTGCGCACCTGGGCCACGGTAGCTATAGGGCTCACCTTGTCAGCTACTGCAAGCGACCTGATGTCCTGCTCCACACATCTGTCTGCGATGTAAGTGCCGCCCTCTCCGAAATGTACATCAAGAGTTTCGAGAGCCTTTTCCAGCTCTGGCACGTCTATTGTACAGTCGTCGTCGATTAATCCGTTTTCTATGGCGAAAAGCGTGACACCTCTGTAAAGTGCCCCGGAATCAAGGTATAAGAAGGAAAATTCTTTTGCGATGACCTTTGCAAAAGAGCTCTTTCCAGTCGAAGAGTAGCCGTCGATGGCGATAATAATATCAGGTATGTTCATCAGCGTCCGTGAATAAACGTAAAAACAGACAAAAATATAAAATATTGCGTAAACTCCCAAAAATGTCGATATTTGTAACCTGTCCCCCAATGGGATTTTAATTTTAAGACTTATGAAGATTCTTGTTATCGATGATGAAAGAGCGATCAGAAATTCTCTCAAGGAGATCCTGATGCTTGAAGGATATGAAGTGGAAACAGCAGAGAACGGCGTGCAGGGCATCGCTATGGTGGAGAAGGAGAAATATGATGTGATCTTCTGCGACATCAAGATGCCGGAAATGGACGGAGATGAAGTCCTGGACCGTCTTGTGGCTATGGGAATAGATGCAGCCATCGTGATGATTTCAGGTCACGGCGACATCAATTCTGCTGTTGCCTGCATCAAGCGAGGTGCCTTTGACTTCATCCCTAAGCCTCTTGACCTGAACCGTATCCTGATCACCATCAAGAATGCCACAGAAAAGGTGACCCTGGTCAAGGAGACCAAGGTCCTCAAGAAAAAGGTCTATGGACAGGAGATGATAGGCGAGTCCGAGGCTCTTCTGCATATAAAGGAAATGATCGACAAGGTGGCTCCGACCGACGCCAGAGTCCTTATCTGCGGCTCTAACGGTACAGGAAAGGAGCTTGTGGCAAGAAATCTTCATCAGCGAAGCAACCGTTCGGCTGCCCCGTACATTGAAGTAAACTGCGCAGCCATCCCGTCGGAGCTCATCGAAAGCGAACTCTTCGGCCACGAGAAAGGTTCCTTCACTTCTGCAGTGAAGCAGCACAAGGGCAAGTTCGAGCAGGCAGACGGCGGCACACTTTTCCTTGACGAGATCGGTGATATGTCTCTTGCAGCCCAGGCCAAGGTGCTCAGAGCACTTCAGGAGAAGAAGATCTCACGCGTGGGAAGCGACAAGGACATCACAGTGGATGTTCGAGTGCTTGCCGCGACCAACAAGAATCTTAAAGAAGAGATCGAGAAGGGTAACTTCAGAGAAGACCTTTACCACCGTCTCAGCGTGATAGTAATCAATGTTCCGACCCTGGACCAGCGCAAGTCAGACATTCCTCTTCTTGTGGACCACTTCCTGGACCAGATCAGCTCGGAGACAGGTATGCCTGTCCGCGCCGTGGATCCGGATGCGATGAAACTGCTTGTGGAAAAGTCCTGGACAGGAAACATCCGTGAGCTCCGCAACGTCGTGGAGAGGCTTATGATCCTTTCAGGAGACCGTATTACTGCCTCAGATGTAAAGGCTTACGTTCTTTAGGCTTCGTGTACAGGGAGCGTCACGATGAATGATGCTCCTCCCAGGAGATGGGATTTCTGGTAGCGGATCTCTCCGTCGCACTTCTCTATGATGTTGCGGCAGATGGCAAGTCCAAGACCTGTTCCCGAACTCTTGGTGGTGAAGTTTGGAGTAAACAGCTTGTCGAGGTTCTCCTCCTTCACTCCGTGTCCGTTGTCTTCTACGACTACATCATAGAAACCATCCCGTGTGCTCTTCCTCAGACAGATGAGTACACGGCCTTTTTTAGTCCCATCCTCTGCTGCCTCCTTGTGCTGCATCTCCACTGCCTGCACAGCGTTGGTGATCAGGTTCACGAAGACGCGGATCAGCTGAGGCTTAGGAGCCATCACAAATGCCTTCTCCATACCGATGTAAGAGATCTTCACATTCTCCCTGTTGTCAAATATGAGCAGCTGGTCCTTGAGGATGAGGTCAAGGTCGATCAGGACAGGATCCTCGCTGTAAAGCTTGGCAAAAGTAGAGAACTCGTTGGCTGTCTCGGTCAGGATGTCGATATGCTCTAGGATGACCTTGGACACCTCGTTGAACTTTTCTTCCCAAGCCGGATTGTTCATCTGCTTGAGTCGTATTATCCACTGCAGCTGCAGTTTGATAGGGGTGAGAGGGTTCTTGATCTCGTGGGCAACCTGCCGCGCCATCTGGCTCCAGGCCTTGTCGCGTTCTGCCTGGGCGAGAAGTCTTGTGGATTCTGAAAGGTCGCCTACCATTCGGTTATATGCCTCCACAAGCGAGGAAATCTCATCTTCGCGGTTGTAGGAGATGGTCTTGAGGTCGTGGATGTCCGCAACCTTCATCTTCTTACCCATCTCCATCAGAGGCGAGAACAGCGAGTTCACCTCTCGTGTGCTGAACAGAAGCGAGGCTATCAGCAGCAGGATGAAGAGGTTTATGATGAGGGCGGCGTGGAAGAACGCCTCGCGCTCGAAGTTGAAGTTCCTGTCGGTGTAAGGCACGCCGATGATGGCGACGGTCTGTCCGTTGTCATTGAATATAGGTGCATACATCGCCCAGTACTTGAATCCCGCGATCTTCTCGCGGTGAATGAAGAACCTCTGGTGCTGGTTATATATATTGAAATATGCCTCATAATTTATTCGGCTTCCAAGCACCCTCTGCTCGAACACCTCCGGTGTCGTTGAAAGGAACACCGTTCCTCCCGGTGTGTACAGGGTGATGTCTGACTTTGTGGTCGAACCTATGTTTTCGAGAGTGGTCGAGAATTCCTGAGAGTTGAGGCTCTGCCAGTCCTTCGCAGTTCTGGTCTGTCTTTCGATCAGGGCCTGGATGGTGGTGATCCTCGATGACATCAGGTCGCTCATATTCTCTTCATTGCGCGTGTACACAAAGAACACGCTGACTGCTGTCATACTGATAAGGATCAGGATGGAAGATGTGAACAGGATGGTGTTGATCCTGTTCTTGAAGTAGTTCTTCCTGAATGGCTTCTTCTGGTAGCGCGACTGGGCGAAGATGGTCAGCAGACCGCTCAGAATCAGGAAGAGGTAAGAGAAAGAGATGAAGTACACGATTCCTCCACGCTTTGAGCGTGAGATGATTATGAGCTCGTTTTCGCTTACCGGATTGATGAAGTGTACGTGTCCTCTCTCCCTGCTGACCTCGCGCTTGTTGCTGAGCATATGCCCGTCATCGTCGGTGTTGAAGTAGGTAGGATAAGGGAAGTTGCCCTTATAGGACATAAGCCTTCCGTTCTTGTACTTGGCATATGAGTAGAATGACGGGATGTTGATGTCTCCCGGCTTCGAGATCGCTCCCAGAATGCTGTTGTAGCCGTGGTCATCCTGGTTGGAATTGGACTCAATGGTGACGAGCATCCTCATAAGGCCGCTGGCCTGCTTATAGAAGAGGAAGGCTCCTATATACCTGCTGTGCCCGTTGTCATCGGTAAGGAACACGAAGTGCGATCCCGATGCTATAGGGGTGCTGGAACGCATAATGTTGTTCAGGTAATGCTGCCCGGTAACATCATCTTCCTTGAACAGCCTCACCTCTATGTTGTAGCTCTGTCTCAGCCTGTTCAGGTAGAAATCCCTTATCCTGTTCTGGATCATATGACCCGAGTTCTCCATAAAGGCAAGTGTGGAGATGAGCTGGTCATAGGCAATCCCTTCTTCTGCTGTCCTCAGCTGGATTTCAAGTCCCAGATCTCTCTCGACAGAAAGTCTGTTCGCCCACACAGCCACCCTGTTCTGCTCCTTCTTGAAGCCAAGCTGGCTGGAAGTCGCGGTAAAATAGGTCGCGCAGATGAAGGCGAACACCACAAGCGCCTTGGTCGAAAGCATATCGTACTTGAAACCGGTGAATTCCTTGACAACTGGCCTGAGTGACTGTATGATGAGCAGGATGCTGAACAGCAGTCCTGTGTACGAGAGGTACACCAGCACGGTGTAGAATATGTTCGTGTTCCACCTGTACAGCTCCATCGATATATTGGAGTTGGTGAGAAGGCTCTTAAGTGTAAGGTGGGTATATAATATAGTGCAGATAATGCAGACAATCAGGAATATGCCGTATCCGCCCATCCATTTCCTGAAGTTCCTGCGGTCCATTCGCATCAAGGCGGTCACCCTGTTGCGTACAAGGAAATTGCAGGTTATCACAAGGGTGATGAGGGTGTTCGTCAGAATGAGAGCTCCAAGTGAAAGGAATATACCGCCGTCGGCGTAGATCGTCGGCGAGAACAGGCCGCTGGACCCGTTCATCTGAAGACCCCAGATGAAGGACATCAGGAAAAGCAGGATGATGGTGGCGACGACAACGCCGTACACCTTGAGGGTCCTGTGTCCTGCAAAGAACATCATCAGGGCAAAGACCAGCAGTACTACAGCCACCCACCTGAGCATAGAATTGTCGAAGAACTGACTGGACTGGCTGCTGTCATAGAGGATCTTGAACAACGGTGTGCCGTCGATGGTCACGCAAGAGCCTCCGCTTTCGGAAAGAGGCATTACAGAGTAGTGCCCGGCCATCTTCAGCTTGGGATTCACTCCGTTTTCGTTCTTGTGGGCATCGTCGATGAGGGTGTTCTTTATCTCCAGGGCAGCAATCACCTTCACATTGTCGCTTCCGCTCAGGGCCATCGCTATGTACCATTTCGGCCCGATGTCCATATAGGAGATCTGCTCTCCTATGCCGCTCAGCGGTGACACTATGCTGTTCTCCCTGTAAGTAAGCCTCTGAAATACGTGGAACGAAGATATGTCGTCGTTGATGATGGAGAACTGATTGGCCCAGGACTGAAGGGAGTCGTTGATATATCTGTATATCACCATATCCTCAGGCAGCCCTTCCGGCAGGATGAATCTTTCCCTGTCCGTGTCGAGCGCCATAAGGCTGTACTGCTTAAGGATTTCCAGCCTTCTTTCGATACGTCTGCTCACCTTTTCCGCGACCCTGTCTGTGTCGTTTCCCGCATTGTTGCTTGCCATTGACAGAACGAAAAGCAGGAGGGACAGGAGCAGGGCGACCAGAGGCAGCCTTTTATGTAGCCATTTTCTCTTCTTCATCTCAAATGATACTACTCGTGATGGTAGGGTTCTCCCTTCATTATGGTGAAGGCCCTGTAGATCTGCTCAGTGAATATCGCCCTTACCATCTGGTGGGAAAAGGTCATCTTCGAGAGCGAAAGCTTTGAGTTTGCCCTTTTGTACACGGCTTCCGAGAAACCGTATGCTCCACCTATTATATATACTATATCTTTTCCTTCGTACGAGATCTTGTCCTGAATCACCTTAGCCAGTTCGACGGACGTGTACTCCCTTCCTCTTTCATCCAGGAGGATGACATCGTCGGTAGGACGCAGATTCTTCAATATGAGTTCGCCTTCGCGTGACTTGATCTGCTCCTTGGTGAGAGCAGACACGTTCTTCAGCTCCGGAATCTCCACTATGGAGAAAGGTATATAATGCTTGAGGCGTGACACATAGATGTCCAGCCCCTGCTTTACCCAGTCTCTGTCTGTCTTTCCTACAGTAAGCAATGTGATTTTCATAGGTGTATGAATATATCTTATGATCTCTTGCAAATATATATAAAAACCTGCAAATATCCCGCCAATGTACAAATGGAAAGGGAAGGGTTGCGCGGCTTGAAAATTGTAGTATCTTTGCCTTGCTATTCCAATATATACATATGAGACAATATATTACCGGCATATTTTCGGCTGTGGCGCTGATTCTTTCCTGCAATGCGGTTAAGGCACAGGACAGCGGGTATGATGTATTCAACCCCATAGCCAAATATATAACCCAAGGAGATGCGGAAAAGCTTTCCGCCTGGTTCTCGGACAATCTGGAGGTGACCATCTTCTCAGATTCCAACGACTCCAGCCGCAAGCAGGCACGCGAGATCCTGAAGTCCTTCTTCAAGTCTTACACTCCGAGGTCGTTCAACATCACCCACAAGGCGGGACGCTCGAATATGAAATATGCCTTGGGCACCCTGAATGCAGGAGGGGAGCTTTTTGTGGTTACGATCTTTGTGGGATATACGGATTCGGCATATAAGATTCAGCATATTAAAATAGAAAGGATAAATTAGTTTGGCACACCCTTTGTAAATTAACTGGTCAAGGTTAGTTTAGTTGTTAATAATAGGGTTATAGTTGAGTGGCGGACAGTCGAGAGACGGTTCGCCACTGTTTTTATATACTTTTTTCACCTTCCTGTGAACAATGAGAGAGAACTTTTTATAACTTTAAGGTTCCGTTTCCTAACGTGTAGGAGCAATTCTAACTAATTTAATTTTTTTGAAGGTTATGCAGAACCAGTATCAGGCACAGATGGATAAGGATCTGGAGGATCTCTATCGTCACATCAGGAACAGGATGTCTGATGAAGATATGGCCCGTATCAAGCAGGCCTATGAGTTTGCGGCGTTGGCACACACAGGACAGACCCGTAAGTCGGGAGCGCCTTACATCGTGCACCCTATAGCGGTTTCGAAGATTGTTGCCGAGGAGCTTGAACTCGACGCGAACACCATCATTGCAGCTTTCCTGCACGATGTTGTTGAGGACACTGACTACACTGTCGAGGACATCCGCGAGCGCTTCGGTGACGATGTGGCCTTTCTTGTGGCTACAGTGACCAAGCAGAAGAAGCAGAAGTACAACCACTCCAAGCAGATCGACAACTTCCATCAGATGCTGGCCTCTGTCCACTATGATGTGCGTGCCCTGCTGATCAAGCTGGCTGACCGCCTGCATAATATGCGTACGCTCAGCAGTATGCGTCCGGACAAGCAGATGAAGATCGCCGGTGAGACCGACTACTTCTATGCGCCTCTTGCAAACCGTCTGGGTATGTACCAGATCAAGCGTGAGCTGGAGAACCTTTCATTCCAGTACCGCTGTCCTAAGGACTACGAGTTCATTTCCGGACAGATGGACCTCTATCGTAAGGAAAACGAAGAAAAGATCAGGGAAATGGCCAGCAAGTACATCGACTGCCTTGCCGGCTACGGCCTGAAGGTGCGTGCGGAGATCCGCTACCGCACCCCGTACAGCATCTGGCGCAAGATGAAGACTAACGGTTCGGATTTCAACCATATCGACATCAAGCACATTATCCGACTTATCTATGATGTAGACGGCCAGGGTAATGAATTCCGTAAGGAGAAAGCTACGACCCTGCAGATATATTCGGCCTTGACCGACAACTTCAAGGAGCGTCCGGGAAGTGTGGTGAACTTCATCGACACACCTAAGGAGAACGGCTACCAGAGCTTCCACGTCACCCTTCTTACAGACAGAGGCACCTGGCAGGAAGTACATATATCTTCAGAAAGGATGGTGCGTCACGCCTGCCTGGGCTGTACTGCCGACCAGGACAAGGAGACAAGCCACGTGTGGCTGGAGAAACTCAGAGCGATTCTTAAGGATATGGCGGAGCACACCGACGCGATCGACTTTATGGACGGAGTCACTTCGTCATTCTACAATGAGGACATTATGGTGTACACCCCTATGGGAAGGATCGTGATCCTGCCGCAGGGAGCGACAGCTCTGGACTTTGCGTTTGAGATCCACGGAGAGGTGGGACAGCACGCGGAATATGCCAGGATCAACGGTTCCCTGAAATCTGTCAAGACTGTGCTTCACAGAGGTGACTGTGTGGAGATCGGAACAAATCCAGAGGTGGAGCCTTCGCCTGATTGGAACGACCACGTGCTTACTTATAAGGCCAAGAAGAGCCTGAAGCAGTTCTTCAACAGCAAGAAGAAGCTGGACTATAACCGCTGTCCTTACTGCCATCCGCTTCCGGGTGACGAGGTCATCGGCTTCAAGGAGGAAGATGGCACTACGACTATCCATCGTCGAGACTGCCAGAGGGCCATCAGACAGGCCTCGCAGCAGGGCGACTCCATCATAGCAGTGCGTTTCGATGAAAATCCTGACTTTGTCTATCCGGTTCGTATCCAGATCCGTGGAGTAGACAGATACCACCTCCTGATCGACCTGGTGAACTGCATAACCGAAGAGCAGCACCTTTATATGACAGGACTTGAGACCGAGACTGTGGACCGCATAGCCAGCTGTACGATAGACTTCCTGATCCACTCGGTGTCAGAGCTTCAGACAACCATCGATTCGATCCTCAGGATCAAGGGCATCGACGAAGTCAACCGCCTGGATATAGAATAAAGGATATAAAAAAAGTGACTGATCAGTCTTGAAGGCTTTTCAGTCACTTTTTCTGTTATTTCTGTCTGAGGAAGACCTGTACCGGACATCCGATGAAGTCGAAGTTGCTTCGGAGCTTGTTCTCCAGGAAGCGGCGGTAAGGCTCGCGGATGTACTGCGGAAGGTTGCAGAAGAATGCAAACGAAGGAGAACGTGTAGGAAGCTGGGTCACGTACTTGATCTTGATGTACTTGCCCTTCCAAGCCGGTGGAGGATAGTTCTCGATCTCCGGAAGCATCACCTCGTTGAGTTCTGAAGTCTTGATCTTTCTCGAGTAGTTGTCATAAACGTGTGCCGCTGCGTTCAGCACGTCCATAATCCTCTGCTTGTTGATCACCGATGTGAAGACGATAGGAAGGTCGTTGAACGGAGCGAGGCGGTCTTTGATTGCCTGGGTGTACTCCTTCATTGTGTTGCTGTCCTTCTCTACTGTGTCCCATTTATTCACAACCACAACGCAGCCCTTCTTGTTTCTCTGGATGAGGTTGAAGATGGCCATATCCTGAGACTCGATGCCTGTCTGTGCATCCACCATAAGGATACATACGTCAGAATGCTCGATCGCACGGATGGATCTCATCACCGAGTAGAACTCGAGGTCTTCGTGAACCTTGGTCTTCTTGCGCATTCCGGCTGTATCCACAAGCATAAATTCGTGTCCGAACTTGTTGTAGAGGGTGGCGATGGAGTCGCGTGTGGTACCTGCGATAGGGGTCACGATGTTTCTTTCCTTTCCGAGCAGGGCGTTTGTGAGTGAAGATTTACCTACGTTCGGCTTACCTACGATGGTGAAGTGAGGAAGCTCAGGATGCTCGTCTGTGTCAGGATCCTCTTCAGGAAGCTGCTTTACGATCTCATCAAGAAGCTCACCTGTTCCGCCACCGTTGGCTGCAGAGATGCTGAACACTTCTCCGAGTCCGAGTGAGTAGAACTGGAACGCGTCATAGATCTTCTCGCCTGAGTCGACCTTGTTTACTGCAAGGACAACAGGCTTTCCGCTGCGTCTGAGAATGTCTGCAATCTCCTCGTCGTAGTCTGTGATGCCTGTCGCCGCCTCAACCAGAAAGAGGACTACGTGTGCCTCCTCGATGGCGAGGACAACCTGCTTGCGGATCTCTTCTTCAAAAATGTCGTCAGAGTTGGATGTATATCCACCTGTGTCGACCACAGAAAACTCTGTTCCGCACCATTCGCATCTTCCGTAATGCCTGTCGCGGGTTACTCCTGCGGTCTCATCGACGATTGCCTGTCTCATTCCGACAAGGCGGTTAAAAAGTGTGGACTTGCCTACGTTAGGGCGTCCTACGATAGCTAATAGACTCATAATCGGGTCGTTTTAAATTATTAACCCTCACGGGCTTATTTGTTCTTTGTGGATCGGTCCGGGCCATAGACAACGTCGCAGCCTCTGCAGTCAGTGCACGCTGAGGTGTCGCAGCTGCCTGCCCTGCCCTTTTTCTTCCACATCTTCATTTCGTCTTCCTTTGCGCAGATTATTCCTCTTTTTCTCAATTCTTTGTTCGCTCCCAGGTCGATTTCCGGGAACTGGCCGTCCTTTCGGAATATTATGTTAAAGCACAATCCGAAGACGCAAAGGCCGACAAGCACAACAGCTGCAAGTAAGATCTCCAATGTCAGAATGTATTAGTTGATGAAGCTTGAGCTGATCTCCTCGTAGTTGTACACCTTGCTGATGATGTCTGCAAAGATGTCTGTCATTGAGAGAACTGTGATCTTGCTCTTGTCCTTTGTAGGGTCGTCGCTGAGAGGAATAGTATCGGAAACGATCACTTCCTCAAGAGCTGACTCTGCGATCCTGTCATATGCAGGGCCTGAGAATACAGGGTGAGTTGCGCAGGCGCGTACGCTGAGCGCTCCCATATCCTTAAGTACATTCGCTGCCTTTGCGAGTGTGCCGGCGGTGTCGATCATATCATCCACGATTACAACGTTCTTACCTGCAACATCGCCGATGGCTGTGATCGAGCCTACCACATTGGCCTTCTCACGTGACTTGTGGCAGATGATCACAGGACACTCGAGGTATCTTGCATAGGCGTTCGCTCTCTTCGCGCCACCCATATCAGGTGCGGCGATGGCGAGGTTTTCGATGTTCATAGCCTTGAGGTAAGGGAGGAACACGGCGCTTGCGTAGATGTGGTCAACAGGGAAATCGAAGAATCCCTGGATCTGGTCAGCGTGGAGGTCGCAGGTCATAACGCGGTCGCATCCTGCTGCGTGAAGCATATTTGCAACAAGCTTCGCTCCGATTGAAACTCTTGGTTTGTCCTTGCGGTCCTGTCTTGCCCATCCGTAGTACGGCATAACAGCAATCACCTTGTGTGCTGAGGCTCTCTTGGCTGCGTCAGCCATAAGGAGAAGCTCAAAGAGGTTGTCTGTCGGAGGACAGGTAGACTGTACGATGAATACAGTTGCTCCTCTGACACTCTCGTTGAATGACGGCTGGAATTCTCCGTCGCTGAATGTCAGTACATCAGATGCGCCAAGCTCCAGGTTGAGTGCCTTGGCTACCTTCACTGCAAAGTCCTTTGAAGCTCTGCAGGCGAAAAGTTTCATTTTGTGTTCCTTGTGCATTGTATTGAGGATTTAATTTTGTTCTTCTTTAAGTGTCTCGAGTACCGATCCTATGTAGTCAAGGATCTCTTCGCGTCCCATTCCGCTCTCTGATGAGCTGACGAATGTCGGAGGTAGCTCCTCCCAGAGTTCGAGGATCTGGTTCTTCATCTTCTCGATCTGCTGCTGGAGTGCCACAGGGCCGAATTTGTCACCCTTGGTGAAGATGATCGCAAACGGAATCTGGCTCTGTCCCAACTCGATGAGGAAGTCCATATCGATCTTTCCTATGTCGTGACGGCAGTCGATCAGGACAAAGAGCATCACCATCTCCTGCGAGAGGTTGATGTAGTTTCTGATGACCTGCTCGAGCTTCTGCTTTGCCGTGCCGGACATCTTTGCGTAGCCGTAGCCCGGGAGGTCCACCAGGTACCACTCTCTGTTTATGAGGAAGTGGTTCACCAGTCTGGTCTTTCCAGGCTTGCTGGATGTCATAGCCAGCTTCTTGTTGCGGCACAGCATATTGATGAGGGAAGACTTGCCCACATTGGATCTTCCGATGAAGGCGAATTCAGGGAATTTCTGTTTCGGCTTCTCGGAGATTCTGGTGCTGCTGCCGGAGAATAGTGCTTCTGCGATCTTCATTATATTCGGTTACTCGATAACAGTCGGCAAAGATATAAATTTTATTTATATTTCTTGTGAAAGATAGTGCCTATATGGGAAATTTTGCTAAATTTGTTGCGCTTCAATGAAAAGAGTATGGAAAAAGAATTTATTGATCTTTTTGAGCTGCAGACAAGGATGAAGGTGGGGGTGGAATCTCTTTTCCCGACGCAACTCTGGCTCAAGGCAGAGGTGAGTGCCGTCAAGGCCCGTTCCGGAGGCCACTGCTATCTCGAACTGTCCCAGAGTGATGCCAGCGGACTTGTCGCAAAGGCAAGTGCCATCATCTGGTCTTCCAAGTACAGGATCCTGGCTCCTTATTTCGAGTCGGTGACAGGTTCTCCGATAGAGGTCGGTATGGTCATTCTGGTCCGTGTGCAGGCCAACTACAGTCAGCTGTACGGTTTTTCCCTGATAATAACAGACATAGACCCTGAGTACTCCCTCGGTGTGAAGGAGCTCGAAAGGCAGAGGACCATAGACCGCCTTAACAATGAGGGACTTATGGACCTTCAGAAAGGGCTTTCGATCCCGGAGCTGCCTTATCGTTTTGCAGTCATATCGGCTGAGGATGCGGCCGGCTACCGCGATTTCATACGTCATATCGAAGGAAATCCCTATGGATTCCAGGTCCAGACCGTACTTTTTCCTGCCCTTATGCAGGGCGCGGACTGCCCGTCGTCGATAATTGCCGCCCTTGATGCGGTCTATGAGGATTCCGTCGGTTTCGACGCGGTCCTCATTCTTCGTGGTGGCGGTTCGAAGCTGGATCTGGCCGCTTTCGACGACTATTCTCTGGCCGCTGCGATAGCGCAGTTCCCCGTGCCTGTCCTCACTGCGATAGGCCACGACCAGGATCATCACGTGGCCGATATGGTCGCTCACGAATATGTCAAGACCCCTACCGCCCTCGCGGATTACATACTTTCGATATATGAGGACGAGGATGCCCGCATATCCTCTTTCCATATGCGGTTGAAAATGGCCTTCTCGATGAAGATCGCCGCAATGGAATCGACCCTGCAGGTGCTTCAGACAAGGATAAAGGCCTCCGACCCGAGAAAGATCGTGGAGAGGGGTTTTGCCCTTGTGCTCGATGATGCGGGAGTCGTTGTGAAGGGCGTCAGCGGAAGGACGAAGGGAGACAAGGTGTCCCTGATGTTCCCTGACGGAACAATGAACTGCATAGTGGATGATATAAAGTAATTTATTATGGAAGAGAGATTTGATTATGCAAAGGCTGTAGAGGAGCTCGAGGCGATAGCTCAGAAGGTCGAGGACCCTCAGACGGGAATAGATGATATAGACAAATATATCTTAAGGACGGAAGAGCTCATAAAGGCCTGTCGTGCGTACCTGAGAGGAGCGCGCGAGAGGCTCGAAGAAATGGATACAAATATTTAAAAATCAATATAATATATGTGCGCAAAGAAGAAAATGATATACGACACTGACAAGTGGCTCAAGCCATATAAGGATGTGATCGACAGAAGGCACAAGATGATCCTCGAGATGAAGGAGAGGATGTCTGTGGACGGAAAGCTGTGCAATGGTATGAACAATCATATGTTCTATGGAATGCACAGGGACGGAAACGGCGGATGGGTGTTCCGCGAGTGGGCTCCCAATGCCACAAAAATCTATCTGATCGGTGACTTCAACAACTGGAAACGCACTGAAGCCTATGCCCTCAAGCCTATAGGAGGCGGAAACTGGGAGATCAGACTCAGCGATATGTTCCTGAGCCACGGCACTCTGTACAAACTCTTCATCGAGTGGCCTGGCGGAGGCGGGGAGAGACTTCCTGCGTACCTGAACAGGGCTGTACAGGACCCTGTCACAAAGCAGTTCTGCGCACAGGTGTGGGAGCCTCTGAAGCCATATGAGTGGAGAGGAAAGAAGCCTGGCAAGAGGGCTAATCCTCTTATATATGAGTGCCATATCGGTATGGCTGCTGAGGAAGAGAAGGTGGGAACATTTGAGGAGTTCCGTCTGAATGTGCTTCCTAAGGTGGCCGAACTTGGTTATGACACCCTTCAGATTATGGCCCTTCAGGAGCATCCTTACTATGGATCGTTCGGCTATCAGGTGGCCAACTTCTATGCCCTCAGCTCACGTTTCGGTACGCCGGAGGAGTTCAAGGCCCTTGTGGACGATGCACACGACCTCGGAATAGCCGTAGTTATGGACATCGTGCACTCGCATTCGGTTGACAATGAGGCGGAAGGCCTCGGGCTCTTCGACGGAAAGGAGACTCTGTACTTCTATGACGGATGGCAGGGACATCACCCTGCGTGGGGCTCGAGATGCTTTGACTATGGCAAGGACGAGACAAAATATTTCCTTCTTTCCAACTGCAAGTACTGGATGGAGGAGTACCACATCGACGGATTCCGCTTCGACGGTGTGACTTCTATGCTTTATTGGGACCACGGTCTGGAGAAGGCTTTTGTCGGCTATGAGAACTACTTCAACCAGGGAGTGGATGACAACGCGATCGCTTACCTTGCCCTTGCAAACATCCTTATCCACGAGATGAACGAGGATGCATTCACGATTGCTGAGGATGTGAGCGGAATGGCCGGCCTCGCGGCTCCGATCGAGAAAGGCGGCGTGGGCTTCGACTTCAGAATGAGTATGGGAGTCGCTGACAACTGGATCAAATGGATCAAGGAACTTGCGGACCAGGACTGGAGTGTAGGCGAGATCTGGTGGCAGCTTACCAACAAGAGAGAGGACGAGAAGACAATCAGCTATGCAGAGTGCCACGACCAGGCTATGGTGGGAGACAAGACCATCGCCTTCCGTCTTATGGATGCCGAGATGTACACATCGATGAACAAGGAGTCCCAGTCTCCTGTTGTGGACAGAGGTATTGCCCTTCATAAGATGATCCGTCTTGTGACTATGGCTACCTGCGGCGACGGCTACCTTACCTTTATGGGTAATGAGTTCGGCCATCCGGAATGGATCGACTTCCCTCGTGAAGGAAACGGATGGTCTTACAAGCACGCCAGAAGACAGTGGTCTTTGGCAGAGCCGGACTATCTGAGATATAAATATTTGAGAAATTTTGACCGCGCAATGATAACTCTGGCGCGTCAGGAAGCCGTTCTTGGTGAGAAGCCGGAACTTTTTGTGCAGGATGAAGAGAAAAAGATACTTATTTTCAAAAGAAAAAATTGTATCTTTGCGCTCAATTTTAACCCCACCTCCTCATTTGCCGATTACGGCTTCGCCGCTCCGGCAGGAAAATATGAGGCGGTACTCAACACGGACGAAAACGAATTTGACGGCTTCTCCAGACTCAAAACTGGAGAGGTGCATTTTAGTATACCGTCCAAGAGTGAGAACGGCAACGGAAAATACGACCATTCACTGTCGCTCTATCTGCCGAGCAGATGCGCAGTGGTGCTGAAGAAGATTGATTAGAAATAACTTAAACACATATTAAATATGGCTTTTCTGAAATTCAACAAGTCCGAACTGGTCAACCTCGAGTACTCGCTCAAGCGTGAGCTGATCGCCTCGAACGAGTCCGGTGCGTACTGCAACACATCCATTGTGACCTGCAATACGAGAAAGTACCACGGACTGCTTGCAGTGCCTGTAGAGGAGCTGGGCGGCGGAAAGTATATGCTGCTTTCTTCGCTTGACGAGAGCCTCGTGATGGGTGGCAAACAGTTCAACCTCGGTATTCACTGCTATGGTGATGTATATGAGCCGAAAGGACATAAGTACATCATCGACTTTGATGCCGATCCGGTGCCGGTTATCACTTATAAGATTGGTGGTATCATATTCACCAAGACTATCGTGATGGTTCCTGACAACGATCAGGTGCTCATCAAGTACGAACTCATCCAGGCTCCAGCCAAGGTTTCCCTCGTGCTCAAGCCATTCCTTGCTTTCAGAAGCATTCACGGCCTGACTCATCAGAATCCTGAGGCTTACACCGGCTATGATGAGCTTGACGGTGGAGTTTCGTTCCGCCTCTATGACGGTTTCCCTAACCTCCATCTTCAGACTTCAGCTCAGGCTGCATTCAAGTATCAGCCATATTGGTATAATGGCGTGACTTATTCGGACGAGTACCGTCGCGGATTCGACTGCCGTGAGGATCTCTTCGTTCCTGGTTCTTTCTCTCTTGATATGAAACAGGGCGATTCGGTTGTATTCTCAGCTTCAGTGTCTGAAATCAACCCAAGAGGTCTCAAGAGAAAGTTCACAGACATTCTTAAGAAGACTGACCCTATCGAGACTCACTTCGATCTTCTCGTGCAGAATGCAGAGATGTTCAAGTGCCACAACGGTGACAGGGCTCAGATCAATGCAGGTTACTCTTGGCTCGAGACAGGTCTTCTTCGTGAGACCATTGTTTCACTCCCTGGACTTACACTTTACGCAAACGGTGACTGCGCTGAGTTCGAGAAGATCCTCGACACCCTCATCGCTGATGAGCAGGAGCGCCTTTTCCATCGTACGACACAGTGTGAGGCACCTCTCAGACTTACAGAGACAATCCAGCAGTACATCCGTTTCAGCGGAAAGGAAAGACAGATCTGGAAGAAGTACGGCGAGACCCTCAAGGGTATCATCGAGAGCTATGCTCCAGGCCGCAGAAAAGAGATCGCAATGCATCCTAACGGCCTTCTTTGGGCTCAGATGGACGGCGTAGCGCTTTCTTGGATGAACGCGTACGTGTACGGCCGTCCTGTTACAGAAAGAGCAGGTTATCAGGTCGAGACCAACGCATTCTGGTACAACGCACTCTGCTTTGCAATCGATATGGAGAACAAGTACGGTCCTAAGACAAGTGACTTCGTGCAGAAGTGGTCTCCTGTCCGTGACCTCGTGAAGCAGAACTTCCAGCCTACATTCTGGAGACCTGACTGGGGTTATCTCGTAGACTATGTAGGAAATGGCCCTCAGGACCAGGCGGTAAGACCAAACATCCTCTTCCCGATCTATCTTGAGTATTGTCCGGTTGAGGACGAGGTGGTTTCAGAAGTTGTTATGACAATCAACGATGAGCTCGTTACAAAACGCGGACTCAGATCGCTCTCACCAAGAAATGAGGCTTACAGAGGTGTGTACGAGGGCTCGCAGATCGACCGTGACCTTGCATACCATCAGGGATGTGCATTCCCTGCACTTCTTGCCCCTTACATCGACGTGTGTTTCAGAATGATGGGCGAGACATTCTACAACAGGGCCAAGTACCTTGTTGAGGGATTCTTCGAGGACATCAGCAAGCACGGTGTAGGTGCGTTCTCAGAGCTTTACGACGGCGATCCACCGCACGAGCCGCACGGAGCCATCGCTTCAGCAATGAGCACAGCAGCACTTTTGAGAATAGTATATATTATGAATCAGTATAAATAAGAGAGGAGGAGATTATGAGAGTTTTGATGTTCGGATGGGAGTTCCCTCCTCATATCGCAGGAGGTCTCGGAACAGCCTGCTATGGTATGACCAAAGGTCTTGCCTATAATGACGTGGATGTTCTTTTCGTTATGCCTTCAGCTTCGGGTGACGAGGATGAGAGCGCGGTAAAGATCATCAACGCAAGTGATGTGGCCATCGACACTGTAAGCGCAACCGTGGATGAGTTCCTCGGAAAGGTGCAGTTCGTGCACATCGGAAGCAATATGATCCCTTATGTTGACCCTCAGGACTTCACCACTATGGTTGAGGAGGAGCGCAAGAGACAGATCAAGGGTTTCCGTGTACAGTATGGCCAGAAGTACAAATTCTCTGGAAAGTACGGTGCAAACCTTATGGAAGAGGTTGCACGTTACGCTATGGTCGGCGCGACTATCGCAATGCAGTACAAGGACCAGTTCGACGTGATCCACGCACACGACTGGCTTACTTACCTTGCAGGTATTGCAGCAAAGCAGCTGACCGGCAAGCCGCTCGTAGTGCATATGCACGCTACATCATATGACCGTGCAAGCGACGATCAGGTCGATACACGCGTTGTAGACCTTGAGACAAAGGGTATGATGGCAGCCGACAAGGTGATGGCTGTGAGTGAGCTTACAAGAAACATCTGTATCAACAGATATGGAATCGATCCTGCAAAGGTTGTGGCAGTGCACAATGCAGTTGACTTCACCGGACGCGAGAAGATCGAGGTAGAGAGAAACGTAAAGGAGAAAGTCGTTACTTTCCTTGGCCGTGTAACCTACCAGAAGGGTCCTGAGTACTTCATCGAGGCGGCAGCTAAAGTCCTCAAGAGATGCAAGAACGTGCGTTTCGTGATGGCAGGTAGCGGCGATATGCTCAACAGATGTATCCGCCACGTCGCACGTCTTGGAATTTCAGACCGTTTCCACTTTACAGGCTTCCTCCGCGGTAAGGAGGTTCACAAGATGTTCGCTTTGTCTGATGTGTATGTAATGCCGTCAATCTCAGAGCCTTTCGGTATTTCACCGCTCGAGGCTATGCAGACAAATGTGCCTTCAATCATCTCAAAGCAGTCAGGTTGTGCCGAGATCCTCAAGTACGCCCTCAAGGTGGACTTCTGGGATGTGGACGCTATGTCTGACGTAATCTACGGTCTGCTCCAGTATCCGGCTATCGCTTCCCTCGCTGCACGTTGCGGTTATGAGGAGGTGAACAGCATCAAGTGGAACGATGTGGCAGCCAAGATCAAGGGTATTTATCAGGAAGTGATCGACGCTTCAAAGTAACAGGAAAAAGAATAAAATAAAAGATATATTATGAAAAAGAGTATTTGTCTGTATTTCCAGGTTCATCAGCCAGCCAGATTGAGACTGTACAGATTCTTTGACATCGGAAAGGATTCGCACTACTATGATGACTTTGCGAACCGTACCATCCTCAGAAGAGTAGCTCAGAAGTGCTACCTTCCAATGAACGCCCTCCTTCTCGAGCTCATCGAGGCAAACAAGGGTGCATTCAAGGTTACATTCTCAATTTCAGGAACAGTTCTCGAGCAGTTCGACAGATATGCTCCTGAAGTGATCGAGAGCTTCCGCAAGCTTGCTCAGACAGGATGCGTAGAGTTCCTTTCAGAGACTTACTACCACTCTCTTGCATCTCTTCAGTCACCTATCGAGTTCAAGAACCAGGTTCTCAAGCACAAGGCAGCCATCGAGCACTACTTCGGAGTGACTCCAAAGGCTTTCCGTAACACAGAGCTCATCTATTCAGATGCTATCGGTGAGATGGTTTACGATATGGGCTTCAAGACTATGCTTACAGAGGGTGCTAAGCACATCCTCGGATGGAAGAGCCCTAACTTCGTGTACAACTGCGCTCAGGCTCCGAACCTCAAGCTCCTTCTCAAGAACTCAGGCCTCAGCGATGACATCGCATTCCGTTTCTCAGACAGAAACTGGTCAGACTGGCCGCTTACAGGTGAGAAGTATCTCTCTTGGCTCAAGTCATCAGCTCAGAACGATGACATCGTGAACCTCTTTATGGATTACGAGACATTCGGAGAGCACCAGAAGGCAGCAAGCGGAATCTTTGACTTTATGAGATTCTTCCCGGAGGTTGTTCTTGCAGACGGACAGTTCGAGTTCGTGACACCTTCACAGGCTGTCAAGAAGCACAGAACAGTAGGCGATCTGGATGTTATGGACCCAATCTCTTGGGCAGACGAGGAGCGCGACGTGACTGCTTGGCTTGGTAACGAGCTCCAGAACGACGCATTCAACAAGCTCTACGACCAGGAAGAGAAGCTTGCTCTTCTCAACGACGAGGCACTTTGGTCAGATTTCGGCCACCTCCAGGAGAGCGACCACTTCTATTATATGTGTACAAAGTTCTTCTCAGACGGAGCAGTGCACAAATATTTCAACCCGTATGACACTCCATATGAGGCGTTTATCAACTATATGAACGTACTTAGTGATTTTATTTTGCGAGTTGATGATGCAATTTCCGTTTCAGATGTTAACTTTGCACCCGCAAAGAAGGAGAAGGCTCCTGTAAAGAAGGCCGCTCCTAAGAAGGCGACTGCGAAAGCAGCTCCTAAGACTGCCGCAAAGACAAAGGCAGCTGCGGAGAAGAAGCCTGCAAAGAAGACAACTAAGAAATAGTACCGGACGCAAGTCACATAGGGTACAACCCATAAAATTATCCCCGGACGGAACCCACAAGGCTCCGGCCGGGGTAAATAACTGATTAATATATAATGAAAACAGAACTTATCAAACCTGATTATCTGTTTGAGGTTAGTTGGGAAGTGTGTAATAAGGTGGGCGGAATATACACCGTCATCGCCACTAAGTCCCTTTATCTGAAGAGCGAGTACAACAGGCGCCATATTATGGTGGGTCCTGATGTATGGATGGACACAGACAGCAATCCTGACTTCATCGAGGATCTGTCACTGTACAGATCTTGGAAGGAGCAGGCAGCTGCTGAAGGATTGAGAGTACGCATCGGCCGTTGGAATGTTCCAGGCAGACCTACTGCAATCCTTGTGGATTTTAAGCAGTTCCTTACCCGTCAGAATGAGATTCTTACTGAATTTTGGAAGAAATTCGGTGTGGATTCCTTGACAGGAAACTGGGATTACCGCGAATCAGCACTCTTCGGTTATGCGGCAGGTAGAGTTATAGAGAGCTTCTATAGATTCAACCTTGAGGCATCCGATAAGGTGGTGGCTCAGTTCCACGAGTGGATGACTGGAACAGGTCTCCTTTACCTCAAGTCAGTGAATGTTCCGATCGCGACAGTGTTCACAACACACGCGACTGTCATCGGAAGGTGTATTGCAGGTAACAACCTGCCTCTTTACGACGGTCTCCTCAGCTACAATGCAGATGAGAAGGCCAGACATTTCAATGTTGTCGCAAGACACTCTCTCGAGAAGAAAGCCGCTCAGAACAGCGACATCTTCACAACTGTAAGCGACATTACTGCCCAGGAGTGCAGACAGTTCCTCGGCAGACCTGTAGATGTAGTGACCCCTAACGGATTCGAGCCAAGCTTTACTCCTGCAACAGACGAGGAGTACGACGCGCTGCGCGGAAAGGCTCGTGAGAAACTTATTACCGTAGCATCCGCAATGTGCGGTGAAGAGGTTCCTGAGAACGCTCTTCTTGTAGGTATCGGCGGACGTTACGAGTGGAAGAACAAGGGTATCGACGTGTTCATCGACGCACTCGACAAGCTCAACAAGACTGAGTTCAAGGGCAAGGATGTACACGCCTTCATTATGATTCCTTCAGGACACAACGGCCCGGACAAGCAGCTCGTAGCCAAGCTTGCCGGACACGGTGCGGAGACTTACGTTACAAGGACATCGCATTATCTTATGCATTCCGAGTACGACAACGTCACAAGAAGACTCAATGATGTGCAGCTGAACAATGCGGCAGGTGACAATGTAAAGGTGTACTTCATTCCTTCATACCTCAACGGCAATGACGGAATCTTCAATATGCCTTACTATGACCTCCTTTGCGGTCTTGACCTGACTTTGTTCCCTTCATACTATGAGCCTTGGGGCTACACTCCGCTTGAGAGTCTTGCTTTCAGAGTGCCTACCCTTACAACAACACTTGCCGGTTTCGGCCTCTGGGTGCGTACTTACTACGGAAAGAAGCATCCTGGCATCACAGTGCTTGACAGAAACGACTCGAACTATTTCGAGGTAGTTGACGGCGTGGCACAGCGTGTGATGGAGATGGCCTCACTCCGCAAGGACAGCAGGAAGAAATATATGCAGAATGCCAAGGAAGTGTCAGAGATAGCTCTTTGGGAGAACAACATCATATATTATAAGGAAGCATATTCTAAATCACTTGAGAAATTAATATCTGTCAACGGATCATATCCGTCGGCAAGGACACATAAAAATATGGAATACAAAAAATTTGAAGTAAATCATCCGACCTGGAACAGCGTGATCGTTACACGCCACCTTCCAGACTCACTTAAAGACCTCGAAATACTTTCCAAGAACCTTTGGTGGTGCTGGAACGAGTCTGCAAAGAACCTCTTTGCATCTATTGACCCTAAGGCGTGGGAGGCTTCAGGCCAGAACCCTATCGCAATGCTTGACAAGGTAAGCCTCAAGAGATATCAGCAGCTTGAGAAGGACAACAAGTTCCTCGCTGACCTCAAGACAGTAATGACTGAGTTCAACGAGTATATGGCTCTCAAGGCAGAGCGTACAACTCCTTCAGTAGCTTACTTCTGTATGGAGTACGGTCTTGACACATCACTCAAGATCTACTCAGGTGGTCTCGGTATCCTTGCAGGTGACTACATCAAGGAGACTTCTGATATGAACACAAACCTCGTTGCTGTAGGTCTTCTCTACCGTTTCGGCTACTTCAACCAGAAGCTTACCGCTCACGGTGAGCAGGTTGCAGAGGACGTTGCACAGGACTTCAACAAGATCCCTGCAACTCCTGTACGTGACGAGAACGGTAACTGGGTTACCATCAGCGTGGCATTCCCTGGACGTAACCTCAATGCACGTCTTTGGAGAGTTGACGTAGGTCGTACAGAGCTCTACCTCCTCGATACAGACATCCCTGAGAACCTTCCAGAGGACAGATCAATCACTTACAACCTCTACGGTGGTGATTGGGAGAACCGTCTGAAGCAGGAGCTCCTCCTCGGTGTCGGCGGTATCCGTGCACTCCGTGCGCTCGGTATGGATCCGCAGGTTTACCACTGCAACGAGGGTCACGCAGCATTCATCGGTCTTGAGCGTCTCCGTGAGCTCATCGCTGAGCAGAACCTCGAGTTCCAGGAGGCTCTCGAAGTAGTAAGAGCTTCATCACTCTTCACAACTCACACTCCAGTTCCTGCAGGTCACGATGCATTCGACGAGGGTCTCCTCCGCAAGTACATCGGCCACTATCCACAGCGCCTTAAGATCGACTGGGAGACTATGATGGGCCTCGGCAAGAACAACGGTGCTGATGTGAACGAGAAGTTCTCTATGTCTATCCTCGCTGCAAACATCTCACAGGGCGTGAACGGCGTTTCTTGGCTTCACGGTGAGGTCAGCAAGGACATCCTCGGTCATATGTGGCCAGGTTACCTCCCAGAGGAGCTTCACGTAAGCTATGTAACCAACGGTGTTCACTATCCTACTTGGACTGCACCTGAGTGGAAGGAGGTACACGCAAGAGTATTCGGCGAGGAGTTCAAGACTCATCACTATGACAAGTCTTGCTTCGACGGTATCTACAAGATCTCTGATGAGGAGGTTTGGAACATCCGTACATCACTCCGCAAGAAGCTCATCGACGAGGTGAAGAGAAGACTTTCTGACCCTTCAGCTGCAAGCCACTATTCACCTAAGCAGGTGGTGACTATCAAGGAGACACTCCGTGATGACGTTCTTACAATCGGTTTCGCACGTCGTTTTGCAACATACAAGAGAGCACACCTTCTTTTCCGTGACCTCGACAGACTCGCAGAGATCGTAAACGATCCTAAGCAGCCTGTACAGTTCCTCTTCGCAGGTAAGGCTCACCCGGCTGACAAGGCAGGTCAGGACCTCATCAAGATGATCGTCGACATCTCTAAGCAGGAGCGCTTCATCGGTAAGATCGTATTCGTTCCTAACTACGACATCACAGTTGCCAAGTACCTCGTACAGGGTGTCGACGTAT
>JAFZED010000066.1 GCA_017560825.1 Bacteroidales bacterium
GGATCGTGTCCTTGACCATACCCTTTCGGTGCAGGTAGAAGTTGAACTTCACTGTACGGAGCTTAGGGTAGATCTCCTTCTTGGCGTACGAGTACCACCCGTACTAACACGAAAGATCCCCGGTCGGGGCCGGGGATGACGGAAGGAGGCCCTCTGCAAATGCATAGGACCTCCAAAATGGGAATGATTGAGGCGGTGGACTACCGCTTCATAGCCTCCTCAAACACCTTCATAGCCTCTGATTTGGTCTTCTCTGCCACATCTATATATGGCCTCATAGTCTTGTAGTCGGCGTGACCTGTCCATTTCATCACGACCTGGGGCGGGATGCCGCTAGAGAGGGCGAAGCAGATGAAGGTACGGCGGCCGGCGTGGGTGCCGATCATCTGCCATTTGGCCTTGGTCTCGCAGATTCGCTCTCCGGCGCGGAAGTAGACACGTGTGATGGGCTCGTTGAAGCCGCAGAGTTCGCATAGCTCTTTGATATGCCTGTTCATCCGCTGGTTGCTTATGACCGGAAGCGCCAGGCCGTCGGGGAAGTCCTCGTCTTTGTACTTGGCGAGTATCTCTTTGGCGAATGCGTTGAGGTCGATAGGGATGCGGTCGTTGGTCTTCAGGGTAGTGACATAAAGGTGGTCGCCTCTGACGTCGGTGCGCCGCACTTTTGCCATATCCGAGTACCTAAGGGATGTGAAGGCACAGAAGCAGAAGAGGTCGCGGGTCTTCTCGAGGGATTGTTCGCACGCGATTCGTTTTTCATAGGTACGCCCTTCGAAGTCGCGCAGGGACACGGTAGTACCCCTGCGGGGAATAGGGAAGTGATATAGCTTGAGAAGTTCTTCTTTAGTCAGGAATATGACGGGCTTTTCCAGCACTTTGAATTTCGGACGGTAGATTCCGATGGCTGTCTGCTCGCACAGCCCCTTTCTTTTGGCCCATCCGAGGAACCACTTGAGGTGGGTATATACCTTCTTTACTGTCTTTTCTGTGAGTTTCTGTTTGTATCTGAGAAAGGTGAGGAAGTGGTTGATACCGTCTTCGTCGAAGTCATCATAGGAAATGTGGGGGTTGTGCTTGAAAAGATGTGAACGGAATGTTCCCCAGCATCTTATGGTGGAATGTGCCCATTGTCCGGAAAGACTTTCTGCGTTTATGAATCTGTCCAGATCCGAAAACAGGCTGGTGCCCCCTCCGGAAGGGTCAGGGGAGTGCTTCCGCCCCAGATTTGCGGTGATGATGTCCCGGATTCTGCGTCTGTCCGGACGCTCGGTTGTGTTGAGTTCGTACTCAGCAAAGCAGGCTTGAAGTTTCATAATTTCCGCGTTGATCTGCTTTCCTGTGATGCCCTTGGAGTTGGTGTACTTGGCTTTGACGACAGTTCCGTCTGCCCACACTTCAGGGGTTACGCTGTGCCCGATTGTAGAAACTGTTTTAGTCCCTTTAACACACACTGACACTCGAATCGGATGTTCTCCGACCTTGTTCGGGCGATTGTCTAGGTAAAATCTTATTGCCATAGTTATTTAAGGTTAAAAATACGCAGAAATTTACGCATAATTATCTATATGTCGGTTGATAAATATTCTTATAAATTCTATATGCATTTAGAGAAAAATATTTTACATTTGTGTCTCCAACCATAATTTGATTATAAATCATAACACTAGACTATGCAACATAAGGTAATTGATACTAAAGATGTTGTAATCAGATTTGCAGGAGATTCGGGAGATGGTATGCAGCTCACCGGGTCTCTTTTTGCGGATATGTCTGCAATCTTTGGTAACGAACTCTCCACATTCCCGGACTACCCGGCAGAGATCCGCGCTCCCCACGGCACTGTCTCAGGAGTTTCCGGCTTCCAGGTACACATCGGCAGCGAACACATCACCACACCGGGCGATTTCTGTGACCTTCTCGTGGCGATGAACCCAGCTGCGCTCAAAGCTAATGCCCAGTGGCTCAAGAGGACAGCTATGGTGCTGATCGACTCTGACACCTTCGATGAGGAAGGTCTCAAGAGGGCAGGTCTGAAGAGCGACCCGATCGCAGAACTCTACATCGAGGACAGAACCATCATCATCGCACCGATCACGACTCTCACAGAAGAGAGCCTCAAGGACAGCGGCCTGGACAAGAAGACAGTACAGAAATGTAAGAATATGTTCACCCTCGGAATGGCCTGCTACATCTACAACCGTCCGATGGAGTACATCTTCCAGTACCTCGAGCGCAAGTTCGGAAAGAAGAAGCCGGAGCTGATCGCCCCTAACAAGAAGGTCCTCCAGGACGGCTACAACTACGCAGCCAACATCCAGGCGATTCCGAACACCTATAATATAGAACCGGCTGATCAGCCAAAAGGTACATATAGAAATATAACAGGAAACCAGGCCACAGCCTGGGGCCTCCTCGCAGCAGCCGAGAAGGCAAACCTCCCGCTTTTCTGCGGATCTTATCCTATCACCCCTGCGACCGGCATCCTCGAGGAACTCGCAGTGCATAAGAGCCTCGGCGCAAAGACGCTTCAGGCGGAAGATGAGATTGCAGGAATATGCACGGCCATCGGCGCGGCATTCGCCGGCAACCTGGCCGTGACGACGACTTCAGGCCCAGGCCTTTCTCTCAAATCCGAGGCCCTCGGCCTCGCAGTGATGACCGAGCTTCCGCTCGTGGTGGTGGACGTGCAGCGCGCAGGTCCGTCGACCGGCATCCCGACAAAGACCGAGCAGACCGACCTCAATCAGGCGCTCTATGGTCGTAACGGCGAGTGCCCGATGGTAGTGATGGCGGCTCATTCGCCAGCAGGCTGCTTCGACGCGGCTTTCAATGCGGCGAAGATCGCCCTTGAGCATATGACTCCTGTCCTCCTCCTCACAGAGGGCTTCCTCGGCAACGGCTCAGAGCCTTGGCTCATCCCGTCGATGAAGGACTATCCGG
Source organism: Bacteroidales bacterium (assembly GCA_017560825.1). Classification (GTDB taxonomy): domain Bacteria; phylum Bacteroidota; class Bacteroidia; order Bacteroidales; family UBA932; genus Cryptobacteroides. Next base: position 2,941 of record JAFZED010000066.1, read on the forward strand.
CAATCAAGCCTCCGTTCGTGCAGCCTGGCGACGACTTCAGACCGTTCGACAGGGACCCTGAGACTCTGGCACGCAAATGGGCGATTCCGGGTATGGCAGGCTACGAGCACCGTGTCGGCGGCCTGGAGAAGAACCACGCAGGTGTGCTCTCGTCAGATCCTGTAAACCACGCACTTATGGTGAAGGAGCGTGCTGAGAAGGTGCAGAGAGTGGCAAACTACATCCCGGAACTTGAAGTGAATGGCCCAGAGAGCGGCAAGCTCCTCGTTGTGGGCTGGGGCGGAACCTACGGACACATCCTTTCTGCAGTCCAGGAGATCCGTGAAGCTGGTACGGAGCTCAGCTTTGCTCACTTCGACTACATTATGCCTCTTCCACGCAACACAGAGGAAGTCTTCTCGAAGTTCGACAAGATTCTTGTCTGCGAGCTCAACAGCGGCCAGTTCGTGAACTACCTCCGCGGCGTCCTGCCACAGTTCACTTACAACCAGCACAATAAGGTGCAGGGCCAGCCGTTCCTCGTCCAGGACCTCGTAGCGGCAATAAAAGAGCAGTTGTAGACTGTCATTCCGAGCGACCGTAGGGAGTCGAGGAATCTCATAACCATAAAAGAACAAAACAATGCCAAAATACACATTCAAAGAATTCAAAAGCGACCAGGAAGTCAGATGGTGCCCCGGCTGTGGCGACCACGGCGTACTCGCTGCCCTGCAGCGTTCCCTTCCTGACGTGACCGAAGCCCTGGGCTACAACAAGGAGAACTATGTAGTCGTTTCCGGCATCGGATGCTCGTCGCGTCTACCATATTATATGAATACATATGGCTTCCACAGCATCCACGGCCGTGCGACAGCCATATCCACAGGTATCAAGGTTGCCAACCCTGACCTTACCGTATGGCAGGCCTGCGGTGACGGTGACGCCCTCGCCATCGGAGGTAACCACTTCATCCACGCTATCAGACGAAACGTCGACATAAACATAATCCTTTTCAACAACCAGATCTACGGTCTGACCAAGGGCCAGTATTCTCCTACATCCCGCTTCGGTGCTGTCACCAAGACTTCTCCGTACGGAACAGTGGAGCACCCGTTCAATCCTGGAAGCCTTGTGCTTGGCGCGAAGGGAACCTTCTTCGCCCGCAGCCTTGACTCGGAGCTGAAGCTTACCTCTGAGATTATGCTTGAGGCAGCAAAGCACGACGGTTGCTCTGTAATGGAGATGCTCACAAACTGCGTGATCTTCAACGACGGAGCCCACAAGCTCATAGCAGACCGCGAGCATCGCGCCGACAGGACCATCGTCCTTCGTCACGGAGAGAAGATGATCTTCGGCAAGGAGCGCAACAAGGGACTCGTGCTCGACGGTATGGGCCTTCGCGTGGTGACAATAGGGGAGAACGGCATCACAGAGGACGACATCCTCGTACACGACGCCTATTCGGAAAATGTCGGTATCCATATGATGCTTGCCGATATGAAGTACCCGGATTTCCCTGTGGCACTGGGAGTTATCCGCAACGTCAAGGATGTGACCTACGACGACGGCGTGCGTGACCAGCTGGCTGAAGTGAAGGCTAAATCAAAAATTCAGTGCGTGGATGACCTCCTCCACAGCGGCAGCACTTGGGAAGTAAAGTAAACAAACCATTAATAACAATAAAACAATGAACACAAAAGACTTGATGGCCAAACTCCAGGCCAAGTACCCTTACGAGAAAGAGTATCTCCAGGCAGTACACGAAGTGTTGGAGTCTATTGAAGAAGTTTACAACCAGCACCCTGAGTTCGAGGATGCAAAGATCGTTGAGCGCATCGTTGAGCCTGAGCGTATCCTCACTTTCAAGGTGACTTGGATTGACGATAACGGTGAGGTTCAGACCAACACCGGTTACCGTGTGCAGTTCAACTCTGCAATCGGTCCTTACAAGGGCGGTCTCCGTTTCCACCCTTCAGTAAACCTCTCGATCCTTAAGTTCCTCGGATTCGAGCAGACATTCAAGAATGCCCTCACAACCCTCCCTATGGGCGGTGGCAAGGGTGGTTCAGACTTCAACCCACGCGGAAAATCAGATGCTGAGATTATGCGTTTCTGTCAGGCATTTATGCTTGAGCTCTGGAAGATCCTCGGCCCAGACCAGGACGTTCCTGCAGGTGACATCGGAGTCGGCGGACGCGAGATCGGTTATATGTACGGTATGTACAAGAAGCTCGCTCAGCAGTACAACACAGGTGTCCTCACAGGTAAGGGACTCACTTGGGGTGGTTCAATCCTCCGTCCAGAGGCTACAGGTTTCGGTGCAGTTTACTTTGTACAGCATATGCTTCAGATGGCCGGCAAGGACATCGCAGGCAAGACTATCGCCCTCTCTGGCTTCGGTAACGTAGCTTGGGGTGCTGCAACAAAGGCAACTGAGCTCGGTGCAAAGGTCATCGCTATCTCAGGTCCTGACGGAGCGATCTACGATCCAGAGGGAATGAATGCAGAGAAGATCGCATATATGCTCGAGCTCCGCGCTTCAAACAACGACGTTGTGGCTCCATTCGCTGAGAAGTTCCCTTCTGCAACATTCTACCCAGGCAAGAAGGCTTGGAGCATCAAGTGCGACATCGCAATGCCTTGCGCATTCCAGAACGAGATGACTGGTGCTGACGCTGAGGAGCTCCTCGCAAACGGCACTTGGCTCGCAGCTGAGGTTTCGAATATGGGATGTACTCCAGAGGCTATCGCAGCATTCCAGAAGGCAGGCATTATGTTCGCTCCTGGTAAGGCAGTAAACGCAGGTGGCGTTGCAACTTCAGGTCTTGAGATGACTCAGAACGCAATGCACATCAGCTGGGGTCCTGCAGAGGTAGATGAGAGACTCCACGGCATTATGTCGAACATCCACGAGGCTTGCGTGAAGTACGGTACTCAGCCTGACGGATATATCAACTACGTAAAGGGCGCCAACATCGCCGGCTTCATGAAGGTAGCTCAGGCAATGCTCGAACAGGGTATCATCTAATATATATAGGTATATATATCAACACCCGGCGCCACGCCGGGTGTTCTTATATCTCTCCCTCCGTCACATCGAGCGACTTCTCTCCCACTGTCACATCGAGCGACCAAAGGGAGTCGAGATGTCTCTTTTTGAATATTTTCAGTTGCTTTATTACAAATAAAGACTAACTTTGCGCCCGTTTTTCGAGAACCGTTGAAAACATATATTTTTAAATAACAATATAATGGGTACTAAGAAATTTTCAGTAAAGTATTGTGTATTGCTTCCACTTGTGTTGCTTATCACAATTTTCCTTCTTGCTGTCCCTACCTCTTTCTTTGGTATTGAGGGACTTACAGTGCTTCAGCAGCGTACTATCGCACTCTTCGTGTTCGCTGCTCTTATGTGGATCTTCGAGATCATCCCAAGCTGGACAACATCCGTGATGGTTATTGTGCTGGCTCTCCTTATGCTCTCAAACAAGGGACTTGGCTTCCTTATGGTAGACGCATCAGGTGCTAAGCTCGAGGGTATTATGAACTACACCAAGATTATGTCCGCTTTCGCTGACCCTGTTGTAATGCTCTTCCTCGGTGGATTTGCGCTTGCAATTATGGCTCAGAAGTACGGTCTTGACGTAACCCTTGCAAAGGCTCTTTTGAAACCTTTCGGTACAAACCCTAAGATGGTGCTCCTTGGCTTCCTTACAGTGATCGCAGTGTTCTCTATGTTTATGAGTAACACAGCAACTGCTGCTATGATGCTCGCTTTCCTTGCACCTGTACTCGCTACATTCCCAGACGGCGACAAGGGTAAGATCGCTCTCGCGCTCTCAATCCCTGTTTCTGCTAACATCGGTGGTATCGGTACTACTATCGGTACTCCTCCAAACGGTACAGCTGTTTCAAACCTTGAGACTTATTTCGGTGCAAGCATCTCTTTCGGTGAGTGGGCTATCCATATGGTTCCTTTCGTGATCGTTATGATCCTTGTAGCGTGGGTTGTTCTTCAGTTTATGTTCCCATTCTCTACAAAGAAGCTTGAGGTGAAGATCCCGGACAATGACAAGCCGACAACTTGGAGAACTTATCTCGTATGGGCTACTTTCGCTATCACTATTCTTCTTTGGGCAACTGAGAGCATTACTGGTATCAGCTCGAACATCGTGGCTCTCATTCCTCTCGCAGTGTTTGTCTGCACAGGCACATTCGACAAGGAGGACATCAAGCAGATCGACTGGAGCGTACTTTGGCTCGTTGCCGGAGGTTTCGCACTCGGTTACGCGATGCTTGACATCTCTAAGGGTGGTACAGGTCTCGGTGCAACACTCGTAAACGCTATCCCATTCGGTGAGATGCCTGTTGTGCTCGTGTTCATCGTTGCAGGTCTCGTTTGCTACTTGCTTTCTAACTTCATCAGCAACTCAGCAACTGCAGCCCTCCTTATCCCTATCCTTTGCGCAGTGTCATCAGGTCTTTCTGCTAACCCTGCATTCGCAAGCTACGGTGGTGAGAAGGCAATGGTATGCTTCGTGGCAGTTTGTGCTTCACTCGCTATGTTGATGCCTATCTCTACACCTCCTAACGCTATCGCATTCTCAACAGGTCTTATCAAGACTAAGGATATGCTCAAGGTGGGTATCATCATCGGTGGCTTCGGTCTTGTGTTCGCCTTCTTCTGGCTCACAAAGATTTTCCCATTCGCAGCATAGTTTAGTTGCATAGGATTATAAGAAAATACCTATATTTGCGGGTCGCTTCAAGCGGCCCGTTTATATATTACATATCAATATGAAAAAACTCCATCTACTCCTTTCAGCCGCCCTCGTCGCCCTTTGCGCGATGAACGCATCTGCCGCTGAGACTGCGCAGAAGGCTGAACCAAAGAACAACATCAAACTTTACGGTTTCATCAGAAACTATCTTACTTTCGACAGCCGTGAGAGCGTCTCAGGAACCGGTGACCTCTTCTACTACCTTCCAAAGGATGTGAAGATGAACGAGGCCGGCACAGAGGATCTCAATGCTGTTCCTTCATTCCGTTACCTCGCCCTCACTTCACGCCTCGGTGTGGATGTGACTGGCTACAGCATTGAGAATGTACACTTCGGTGCAAAGATTGAGGCTGACTTCTATTCAGGACTCGGATCCGCTTCTGACGTGAAGGGCTATTTCCCAAGCAATACTAAGATTTCAGGTACAGCAACTATGCGTCTTCGTCAGGCATATGCAACAGTGACTTGGAAGGAGCTCGGTGAGGAAGGCGAGAACTCGCTTGCCCTCAAGATGGGTCAGGCTTGGCATCCTATGGGAGCTGACTTCCCTCACGTGTTCAGCCTTGAGATCGGCGCTCCGTTCGGACCGTTCTCAAGAACTCCGCTCGTTCAGGCTGACTACAACCTCGGCAAGAACTGGACACTCACAGGTGCTGCCCTTACTCAGATGCAGTACAACTCACAGGGACCTGTAGGTGCTTCACCTCTTTATATGAAGTATGGAATGACTCCTGAGATCTATGCAGGTCTCACCTACAAGTCAAACGGCTTCCTCGTACGTGGTGGTGTTGACGTGCTCAGCATCAAGCCACGCTACTATGGCGTTGCGACTGTAAACGGCACAGAGTCTACAGTAAAGGTATCTGACCGCAAGACTTCAGTTCTCGGATTCGTATTCACTCAGTACACCAAGGACAAGTTCTCTGTAAGAGCAAAGAGCACCTTCGGCCAGGGCGGTGAGCATATGAACCTTATGACAGGTTACGCAAAGATCGGTGAGAATCCAGACGGCAGCTGGGAGTACGCATCACTCCGCAACTCTTCATCTTGGCTCTCTATGAGCTACGGTAAGAAGTGGCAGGGCGTGTTCTTCCTCGGATATATGAAGAACCTCGGCCTCGCAGAGGCAGCATCAGCTCCGCTTGCAAAGGCAGATGTATATTTCTGCGGCAATGGTTTCTCAAACATCAACCAGATTTACAGAATCAATCCGCAGCTTATATATAATATAGGTAAGATGAACCTCGGTGTGGAGTACCAGTACACAGCCGTTCAGTACGGTGAGTACGACGGTGGCAAGCTCAATGAGTATGCACTCGCAGTGAAGGGCCTCCACTATGTAGGTAACCATCGTGTGAATATGATGATCAAGTATAACTTCTAATTTCCTTTCGATGATGGAAAGAAGAGATTTTCTTAAGGTGGCTGCGCTTACGGGTGCAGCCATTGCCGTACCTGGCCTGGAGGCTGCGGCTTCTTCTGTTGCTGGTTCGGGTGCTGGCTCGGCGTCTGCTGGTACTGGCTCTGTTTCTGGCTCGGCGTCTGCGGGTGCTGGCGTGGCGAGATATGCCGATAAGCCGGTTCAGAAGTTCCAGTTCCGTCCAGACGGCAAGTTCAAGGTGCTCCAGTTCACCGACACCCACTACATTGCAGGCAATCCGAAATCGGAAAGAGCCCTGAAGAACGTGATCCAGATGCTGGACATCGAAAAGCCGGACCTTGTGATCCACACAGGCGACATAGTCTACGGCAACCCGGCAGACGCTGCGGCAAGAGAGATCTTCCAGCCGCTCGTGGACAGGGGAGTGCCGTTCGCAGTAGCCCTCGGTAACCACGAGAGCGACTTTGCAATGAAGAGAGAAGAAATATTTGAGGTGATCCGCTCCATCAAGGGCAACATCAACACCCCTATGCGCCCGGACATCTACGGGTGCTCGAACGATGTCATCACCCTCTCGTCAGAGAACGGCGTGGAGCAGGTCTTCTATCTCTTCGACTCAGGAGCCTACCTGGAATGCCTCGGTGAAAAGGGCTACGACTACATCCGTCACAACCAGATCGAGTGGTACAGGTGCCACAGCGAAACCATCACTGCAGCCAACTCCGGCAAACCGGTTTCCTCATTGGCCTTCTTCCACATCCCGGTAAGAGAGTTCTGCGACGCAGTCCGCGACACCCACCGTGATATGGTAGGAGTCTTCTGCGAAGAGCCTTGCCCGTCAAGATACAACTCCGGCCTGGTAGCCAACTTCCTTGAAAAAGGCGACGTCCATTCCATCATCTGCGGCCACGACCACGACAACGACTTCGTCCTCAAACACGGAAATATGTTCTACCTGTACGGACGCTTCAGCGGCTGCGACAACGAGTACAATAACATAGGCCCAAGCGGCGCCCGCATCTTCGAATTCACCAAAGGCCAGCCCGGCTACCGAACCTACATAAGAAAATACGGCCAGGACACCATCGAGCAGGACCTCCACCTCACCCGCGGAATGTCCCACATCCTCGCCACCCTCCCGAAAATGTAGCCAAGCCCCCATCTGCATCTATCCAATGCAGGTTTCTATGGCAGGTCCTTATATGGTTCCTATGCAGGTCCTTATGCGGTTCCTTATCCGGAACCCCCATCACAGTCATCCCCGGCCCCGCCCGGGGATGACTTGTTTTAGGACTCATCCGCAATACGCGGATCCCCATCACAGTCATCCCAGCCCCGCCCGGGGACCTCTCGTCTCTAACCACCCCTCTGTCATTTCGAGCCTGACGAGAAATCTTTCCCCACCATCCTTCCTGACGCAAGTTTTCCACCCCCAAACCTTGCGTCGCTGCAAGACTCTAGCAAAATGATCCTCTTTCCTCTTCCCGACGCAAGCTTTTCCCTCCAAAACCTTGCGTCGCTGCACAGTTCTCGCATAAAGTGCCGCTTTTCCCTTCCTGAAGCAAGTTTTTCGCTCCAAAACCTTGCGTCACTACAAGGCTCTAGCAAAATGATCCTCTTTCCTCTTCCCGACGCAAGCTTTTCTCCTCAAAACCTTGCGTCGCTGCACCGGAGGCTGCTAGCCACTATAGCCTCGCACAAAGCCCAGTCTTCGCTCCAGATCCCAGCCGCCGCGCACAACTCAGCCCTCGCACAAAGCAGCCAGCGCGAACCCTTTGGGTTTCGTTCGCGCCGGCTGCTTTGAATCGCCGGCCCCGCTTTCGGCCGGCGATGGTGCGCCCAAAGACCAGCAAGTGGTCGGCCCTCATATTCGCCGACCACGCCTTCACCTCTGATACCCTCCACAAACATTGTATCTGTTGCATTTCCCCCTATAACTTCACTCCAGATATCCTCCACCTACGTTACGTCTGACGCATTTTCTCGACAATTTTGCTACAGAAACCATTTGTCGGTGTTGTCTCACCATCGTTATATCTCTGTCTTTGGGGAAAGACGTGCCAGTTTACACCTATATATAGATTAGCTCACATACGTTATCTTAAGGAGCAGACCACGTGGTGATCTAGATTAATATATCCATTGCTAACAAACGAGCTGAGCAAAGAATGTCCCCGATTATTGCTCAGCTCTTACGATTTAGGGCCGTTTTGCCCGGTTTTACAACGAGCTTGACAA
>JAFZED010000067.1 GCA_017560825.1 Bacteroidales bacterium
CAAGGTGCAGGACAGGGAGACAGGAATGGAACTGGAGATCGACAACAAGTACATAATGTCGCCTAAGGACCTCTGTACCATCGAGTTTATGGACAAGATCATCGATGCGGGCGTGACAGTCTTCAAGATCGAAGGAAGAGCCCGTTCCGCAGAATATGTCAAGAGAGTGGCTTCGTGCTACCGCCGCGCAGCCGACGCTGTCTGCGACGGAACCTATACTCCTGAGCTCGGAACCAAGATGAAGGACGAACTTATGGAAGTGTTCAACAGAGGATTCTGGGACGGATACTATCAGGGAGCACGTCTTGGCGAGTGGTGCGACGTTTACGGAAGCACAGCTACACGCAAGAAGGCGTACTGCGGAAAGATCACCAACTGGTTCGGAAAGCTTGGAGTCGCTGAGATCCTCGTAGAGTCATACTCACTCAAGGTTGGAGACAAGATCCTCATCATCGGACCTACATCAGGCTGCGTAGAGTACACTGTCCCTGAGATCAGAGTGGATCTCAAACCAGTTGAAGAAGCTGCTAAGGGAACCTACTGTTCGATTCCTGTCGACTGGAGCAAGGTGGTTCCGGGAGCACGCGAAGAAGCCCTCAGCCTCTGCGGAGACGGCTGCAACGAGGCTGCCTGCAAGGCAATAGAAGAAAGCAGACTCCGCCGTTCCGACAAAGTCTACATCTGGCCCGAAGTGGAATAAAAAGCTGATTACAAAGAACTTGACTTTCGCAAGTGCGAAAGCACCTCATTTTTGAAATCTGCAGGTTGATAATAAGGAGGATGACGTCAAAGTGTGACAGAACACTGCGCAGTCATCCTCTTTTCTTTTATGGTTATATTGGGAGTATGGCAGGAATTGCGGAGGAAGCCGTTCACCCTGTTCATCTGATTCGCCCTATTCACTCGTTCGCCCCTACAGCCTGCTCCTTTCTCAACGCCCGAAACTGCAACAAGCTAATATTCAAGCGCTTATGCTAGATGCCTGCTGCATCCTGACAGCAGGCATCTAGCATAAGCTGCTGTGTATCAGGAATATGGGTGCAATGCCTGTCAATTTTGCGACTGGTCCTAAATATAGCGTTATACACAGAAAGCCCATTTTCGTGTACTACCGGTGGCCCAATGGTCAAATATTGATGTGTTTTTGAGAGTGGTGGTACATAAACACGCTGTTTCCGTGTACTACAGGTATTAGGTTAATGGCATAATGCGGACCCGGCCGCCACTTAGCCTTATAGCGCACCATCGACGGCCGAAAGCAGGGCCGTCGATTCAAAGCGTTTCGGACAAAGACTATAAAGGACTCACGACTGTGCCTATATTTAGCAGAGCACGGTGATATTTCGCATACCACTGTATCATTTATATATCTATAATCGACACAGTGGTAGCCTAAAAGCACATTTTAACGTCATTTTGGCAACCACTGTGTCATATTTGGCGGCAAAAACGTCACAGTGCTCTACGCAAAGCTATCAAAAATGCAGCGACGCAAGGTTCTGAGCTGAAAAGCTTGCGTCGCTGATACATTCGTCTGAATTTGCCTGTTTTCTTGCAGCGACGCAGGGAAATCGCGCAAAAAACTTGCGTCGCGGACTGGAAGGCGACACTTTGTGCGAGAGTGACACGCCGACGCAAGGAAATTGCGCCCAAAACTTGCGTCGCGGGCATAGATAGCACTTTGATTCGTTTTCTTGCAGCGACGCAAGGAAATCAGGTTAAATGACTGTGTCGCTGTATAACAGATGAGCTATCTTCGTATCCATAGTAACGAAGACTAAAGTCTTATGACTGATTGAGGAGGTAAAGGAGAAATCTGATACTGCCTTTATAAAGAATCCGACTGAGCATCTGAGGATGGAAGATTTTCCTGATCCAGATGCTCTTTTGCTGTGTTTATACGCTGAGGGCCACCGGCTTCTGCGCGAAGGAAGGCTGCCGAACGCTTGAGTACGAAGTTCGATCCAAGATACTTGGTGCGCACTTCGTCATCCGCTGCCAAAGCCTCAGGCGTACCGCTTTGAAGAATGGATCCTTCATAGAGAAGGTAGGCACGGTCGATAATCGCCAGTGTCTCACCCACATTGTGGTCAGTGATGATGACGCCGATATTCTTGTACTTGAGCTTTGCAATGATATACTGGATGTCCTCAACCGCAATAGGGTCCACACCGGCAAAAGGCTCGTCAAGAAGGATGAACTTAGGGTCGATGGCCAGTGCTCTGGCGATCTCGCAACGGCGGCGCTCACCACCCGAGAGCTGGATGCCTGTACTCTTGCGTACCTTATGGAGGTTGAACTCGTCCAGAAGGTCCTCCAGACGCTGTTTGCGTTCTTCCTTGGTAAACTGCTTGGACATCTCCATAACAGACATAATGTTGTCCTCGACAGTCATATGCCTGAAGACAGAGGCCTCCTGCGCCAGGTAGCCCACACCTTTCTGTGAACGCTTGAACATAGGCAGTTTGGTGATGTCCTCATCGTCAAGATAGATCTTGCCGGCATTAGGCACCACGAGGCCTGTAATCATATAGAAGCTTGTTGTCTTTCCAGCTCCGTTCGGTCCGAGGAATCCTACAATCTCACCCTGCTCGACTTCCATCGAGACACCCTTTACGACCGTTCTCGGTCCGTACTTCTTAACAAGGTTTTCGCAACGCAGTTTCATACGAAAAGTTTATTTTATATCAAGTCCCAAGTCCTGTACAAGACTCTTCACCTCATCATTCTTTGCCATAAGTTCCTTTGCCTGGTCGCTCGGCATATAGGCGACCTTTTCCTGAACAGCCTCCTCTGGTGTGATCTCAACACGGAGATATATCTTCATCGAGCCTGTCAGTCTTCTGTAGTTTCCTTCGAGGTCGTGCAGGAGCTTTGACTCCACCCAGTCCTTCTGAGCCTCATTCACGACTCTGAACACCACAGTCTTGTACTCTCCGTCAGAAGTGATGGTAAGAGCGGAAGAAGACAACATACTTGCCAGACGAGGCTGCTTGGCAGCATACATCTGCGCAAGTTCCGGCCACTTTGCCTTCAATGCCTCATCAGAAGGCAGAGGCACATTCGCAGTCTCCACAACAGTCTCAACTGCAGGCTTGTCATCCATAACTGCCTTCATTGTAAGCGCTGCGGCGGCACCGCGTGAGGAGCGCTGACGGCGCTCACGCGGCTGCTCCTCCGCAGCCGGTGCCGCAGCAACTGGCTGAACCGCCGATGCTGGAGCTGGTGCTGGAGCTGGTGCTGGAGTTGGAGCTGGCTGGGCCACTGGTGCAGGTGCCGGCTGAGGAGCCGGAACTGGCTGTGCTGCAGGAGCAGCAACAGGAGCCGATGCCACAGTTGGCGCAGCAACGACAGGAGCGGCAACAGGAGCAACGGCAGCCGGTGCCGAAACAGCCTCCTTATTGCAGATGAAGCTCAGTTTCATAAGCGCAAACTCTATGTGCAGGCGCGGATTCACACTTGCCCTATAGCCTGATTCACACTGGGTTGTGATGGAAAGTCCCTCATAAAGGAACGGGAGCGGGC
>JAFZED010000007.1 GCA_017560825.1 Bacteroidales bacterium
GATTCATCTGCTCGGACCTGGTATATGCAGGAGGCAATAAGCCAGACTTGGAGTGTACGCACTCTTCAAAGAAATATTTCGTCCCAATATTATTATAGGCTGCTTCAATCTCAACGCAAAGATCTTGTAGAGAAGGAGATGTTGGAGATTACTGCACCGATGCAGGATACTGATAAGTATGAGTTTGTTAAGAATCCTGTGGTAGCAGAATTTCTAGGCCTTGCTCAGAATACAGACTTTACGGAGTCGTGTCTTGAAGGAGCTATCATTACACATCTTCAGAAATTCATGATGGAGCTTGGTAAGGGCTATGCCTTTGTTGCAAGGCAGCAGCATATACATACCGAGAAGCAGGATTACTATATTGACTTGGTCTTCTATAACTATATCTTAAAAGCTTTTGTGCTGATTGATTGCAAGACATCAAAGGTGACACATCAGGATGTAGGACAGATGGATATGTATATCAGAATGTATGATGAACTTAAACGTACTGAGCACGATAACCCGACAATTGGCATTATTCTCTGTGCTGATACGGATGATGACATTGCCAGATATTCAATAATGCATGGAAATGATCAGCTGTTTGCTTCTAAATATAAATTATACCTACCTTCAGAAGAAGAGCTTCGCGCAGAGATAGAGACCCAGAAGCAACTGTTCTATTTGCAGCATAAAGAAAAGTAATCTAAAATATGAACACTACAATCTTAACTTCAATTATTGCAGCTGCTGCAGCTTGTTTAGGAGCGTTAGTTCCGTGCCTTTTTTCTTATTTAGGCAAAAAGAAAGAGTATCAGATTGCTCGTATAGAACAAATTGAACAGATAAGGAGAACGGAGTATTCCTTCTATCTGGATGTTCTCCAGCAAATGATTAATGAAAGTAATAGGGATAATTTTTTATTATTACAGAAGTCAACAAATAGGCTATTGTTGTTTGCAGGGCCCGAATTATCCACTATAATTAATGAATATTATAACACAATTATAAATAATGCGAATGCAGGAAAGCCTACTTTGAATCACGAACATATCAGTTATCAGACTAAAATAGTTAATGCAATGAGATCTGAACTAGGAGTGTCAACTATAGAATTAGATCAAGTGAGATTTATAGGGGCCCCATTGCAGTGATCTTGTATAACTATATGTATCACGATTGTGTAACTTCCTGCAACTGTTTTTAGTTGCAGCGAGTATCAAAATAGGTGTAGGAATCGAACTTGATACGGAAAATAGTTGCAGAAAGTATCAAGTTTGCAAGCCGGTGGCACCACAAAAAACCTCAGTAGAAGCATTTCTATTGAGGTTTTTTCGTTTATGCAGTCAGTCGAATCCCGCTCTTTCCCTTGTCCAGCTTCTTGCCCGGTCCGCTTGTCCATAAAAACCGGCCTTTCTGTGGACAAACCTCTGTTTTTTCACCTCTTGTCCATAAAAACCGGCCTTTCTGTGGACAAGCCTCATTAAAACAGTCCGTCTCTGTTCTGTACGATAGTGGTGTCTGACTTTTTCGGGTTATAAAAGACAGATAGCGTCTCATTGATTTCTTCCTGTGTCATTCCTGTGACATTCAGACGCATATAATACTCTGATACGGAATCTCCTTCGTTGAGTGTCGGGTACGATACAAATTCCCATCCCTGAATGCCAAGCCAGTTCAGTCCTGCAATCTCGGAGTTGAAGATACGGTCATAGCCGTTCTCGTCCACTACATATTCGCGTTTCGTATAGTTTGACTGCCCGAAATCGACAGACATTTTTACTTTCCATTCATTTAAGATTTTTGTGTTGTGAAAATCAACTATGCAATATACATAGACAGATTGATTACGTCCGCTAGTTTGAGCTGCGGCGTTTGATGATGCCGTACATAAAGTGAATATTACGGCCAGTAGTGTCAGAACTCGTTTCATATGTTCAGTTATTTAATCATTCCCAATAATTTGTCCAGTACGGCATCCCTGCCTGTCATATATTCCTCAGCCACATATGGAATCGGGATGTCTGGCGTGAGATAGCCGTCGACGGCTTTTGTATGCTCATCATATTCTGTTGTCGAGATGCCTGAAACTCCAAGCCAGGCCTTGAAGACCTTGACCTCTTTTCTCAGAGGATGCCAGAACATCTTTGAGTCAAGGCATTCGCCATATTTCAGAGCATTGTGCATCAATGGTTCTCCGACAAGCTGGGCTGCATCATTGTACTGGAGGATGTTACAGAATGAAGCTGCGGTCGATGCAGTACCTTCATCCATCATCACATAGTATTTCACGCCATCTATGAAAAGTCCGTTATCCAACGGCAGGGTCTTTATGATCAGGCTGTCGGGGATGTCAATTACCTGACCTATAATGTCTTCTGTCAGGAAGTCGTAATCATTAAGCGTCGCCTTGCTGACCATCAGTTTCTGACCCTTCTGATAATCTATCGACGGCTTGTTTATGATAATGGAAAGCAGCTTGTCAAAGTCACTTCCGTAACCACCAGGATTGTCTCTGAGATCAAGAATAATGTTGGTCATACCCTCTTTCTTGAAATCCAGGATACTTTTCCGCAGGATTCTGATCAGTCGGGAGTTATCAGGGAAGAAACTTGGAATTTTGACATATCCGGCAGATGATTCTGGATATCTGCGGATGTTATTGTCCATACTGTTCTGTTTTGTGAACTTGAACTCTACATCATTCATTTCAGGCTGTCCTGCAACAGTGACCGTCATCGCCCGCCCCTCTCTGATGATCTCCATCACATACTCATCGCAAAACATCTTCATATAGTAATGTGCCAGAAAGGTGCCGAGGAATTTATGCCTTTCCTGATAGTCGTATTTTAACATTTCGGACATCGGGTATCCGTTGATTGAGAGTATCAGGTCTCCCGGCTGAAGTTCAGGAGAAAGAGTCTTATCCACGATGACGGAATCACCAATGCATATCGCTCGAACAGGGAGAACCTTCCCGTATTTGTATATGTTTTTGGTCGACTTCTTCCATTGCTTTTTCCTTTCCTTCTCAGGAGCCTCCCAGTCTATGTCGTGAGGAAGGTAGGGGATTACAGTCATATGAGGATCCTCGTGCCTTATGTAATTGAAGAATGGAAGCCACACATAAAACACATCCCCAGTCCTCATTGTATCTCCGACCTCCTTCTGGCGGCGGTTCATTTCAGCAAGGATGGCATCCTCTGTTTCAGAGTCAATATGCTTTGAAAGTCCGGGATGTTCAGGTATTGTAAACAGATGTTCCCAATCCTTGGTCTGGATATGTTCTGAATCCTTCAGACGGATCTCTTGTGCGGAAACATTGCCGGCAGACAGGCACACAAAAAGAATTACAGCCACGTATGCCAGTGGCTTGGGGAGTTTAGTCATCTTCTAAAAGGTTAAAGGCTGTATTAAGTGCATATACTGTGCCATCAGTAACCGGCTTATGCCGGTAGATAACTATGGAAGCTGCACCGATTCCTGATTCCAAGCCTCGCTGACAAGTTGCCAGTCACCGTATTTACCTTCCTTTACATATACTCTGACAAGGAATGTGTCCAAATTTGGAGAATCAACTATTATGTAGGTATCCTCTCCAGTATAAAATGGTCCGAACTCCTCGCACCAATAATCTTTTACGAAAAACTCGGTCACATCGTTTTTATCCCACGCAGTAACAACCAATATCTGATGATACTCGGAAATATCCGTTCCTTCAACAGCTTCAACCTCATATTTTACATAATACTTTGTTTCAGTATCAAACATCTCACAGGATGTGAGAGCAAGGCCAACAATGGCCATAATAAAGAGATAAAATCGTTTCATTTTGTGTATATGTAATTGACAATTAAATCAATGTTCGGGCTGTCGGTCATTGATGAGTTCGAGGCTGACTCAACATTAAGACGAGTATTGTCGTAAAAAGTACTAGTCTGAATCCAAAGTTATCCGTCTATGTTGGTCTGTTCATTTACAATTCTCCAGTGCAGCGACGCACGTTTTTCGGCTCCAAAACCTGCGTCGCTGCAATAACAGGGACTCCCGATTTCGCATAAATACTGCAAGGCCGTGAGTCAGGGTGTGAAATAAATTTCCTATATTTGTAGAGAACTATAAAAACCTCACATTATGAAAAAAGCCAAAGAATTTCTGGTGCAGTTTCTCGTAAACCTTGTCTTATATGTCTTTTTCGGCTGGCTCTCTGTTCTTCTTTTCGGTATGGGTGAAAAGTATGGTTTTGGGGAACTGCTTCTGATGGGTGCTGTCTTCTCGGTAGCTATGACTCTGACAGACAGACTGCTTCTCAAGAGAAAGAAGTAACTGCTGCCAGCTGTGAGTCTGTAAAATGAAAAGTGCCTTCAAGTCGGGATTCGGTCTTCTGAAGGATAATCCTTCGGATATAGAATATATAAGGGGATGCTATCGTCTGTATAAGGGCGATGACATCCCTTTGGGTGATGATATATGCAGGGATGTCGATGTTGACGGGCTTTTCGGCTATGCAAACCGTTGTCTGACACCGGTAGGGGAGCTTATGTTATATGACAGGTTCCGCCAGATGAAGCGAAGCCGGAGGCTCACCGAAGATGAAAGCGATATATCTCTGATGATGCAGGATGAGGGGTTCAGGTCGAAGGTTGAGGCTGCTTTGGGTGCTGTGAACGACAAGAAAGGGGTTTCTGTAAGCTCTCTGTTGAATATGTCTGTGGGTGTGGGAACTTGGCATAAGTTCTCGTGGTTGATTCCTTTGCTTGAATGTGCCGCTCTGGTCCTTATAATCGCATTCCTTCCTCCGGCAGCTGCAATATATTTCTCAATCGCTGCGCTTATATTGAATGCGTCTCTCCACTATATCAATAAATCTTATGTGGAAATATACATCCGTCCGCTTATCCAGCTCTCCAAGATAAGGCAGGCCGCAGTCAGACTTTCTGAAATCGACAGTCATAACGAGCTCAAGGATGTAAGGAACTCAGCCAGAAATCTGACAAAATTGTCTGGTAAACTGAGAATATTCAGCCTGAACGGAATCCTGGAATCTGACTTGATGTCAATATTTTATGTTCTGGTGGAACTGGTCAAGATCGTGTGCTGTGTGGAGCCGGTCACTACATACTTCATCCTCAGAAAAATGGAGGATGTGAGCAGGGATTCAAGGACTCTTTTTGAATATGTAGGTGGTTGGGATGCCCTCTATTCGATAGCCTCTTTCAGAAGCTGGATGGATTCCTGCGGGTTTGCGTGGTCGTCTCCGACATTTGTGCCGCAGCAGAAAATCCTGAAGGCTGAAGATATATATCATCCTCTCATAAAGGACTGTGTCCCTAACAGCATACAGATAGGTAAGTCTGTGATAATCACCGGATCAAATATGTCCGGCAAGTCATCCTTCCTCAGGATGCTTGCAGTGAACATAGTGTCTTCGTATGCAATGAATATGAGTTTTTCCGCAGGGTTATCATTGTCAGAATGTAGACTACATTCAGTCCTGACCGTCTCTGACAGTCTTGATGAGGGAAAGAGCTATTATATGTCAGAGGTTATGAGGATAAAGTCCATCATCGACAGGTGCGCAGACTCGAAGGATTCCTATACAAACTTTGTGTTCATTGATGAAATCTTCAAAGGAACGAACACGGTGGAGAGAATATCCATAGCAGATGCCGTGATAAGGTACCTGTCTTCTTTGGAAAACACAGTGGCAGTCGTTTCTACCCACGATATTGAACTGGCCCAAGAGTTTGAAGACTCTCTGGACACCTATCATTTCAGCGAAACTGTGGATTCGGAGCAGATAAGGTTTTCGTACACCTTGCTGCCGGGAGTGGTCTACACCCGTAACGCGATCTCGCTTCTAAGGCTTTGCGGCTATCCGGATTCAATCCTCCAGAAAGCAGAAGAAAACGCAACAGGATTTTCAATGATCAGAAAATAACTGTTGCGTCAGTCGAGGAATTAATATCCTTATTCTTCCGGTGTGAGGAGGATAGTTTCGATCTCCTTCTTGAATTTTTCCTTGCCGCGGGAGCCGATCGTGATGACTGGCTCGCCGTCGAGAGGAATGTATAGGACTGCAGGGATTGAGCTGATGTTGAATGCCTTGGCAAGTTCTCTTTCCTTGTCTATGTCCACTTTGTAGATGACTATCTGTCCGTCATACTCTGCTGCAAGTTCGTCAAGAACAGGTGCTATTCTCTGACAAGGGCCGCACCAGGTTGCTGTGAAGTCAACGATTGCGGGCAGAGTTCCGAGGTATTCCACTCCTTCCACATTCATATCGTAGACCAGCTTGTTGAAGTCGTCGCTGTTGAGTTCCACGACGGCTTTTGTCTTCTTGCCCTGTGAGGAGTCTCCCGCGTTACGTGCTCCTGCATTTCCGCAGGAAGTGATCATTATCGCTGCACTCAAGGCAACGATCGCTATTCTTTCTAAAGTCTTCATAATCGGTTTTTTGCAAAAATAATAATATTCGTCATTTCATTCAACCCGCCTTCGCCAAATCAATGCCAAGGGTAACGTAAATATATCTATATTTGCGAGTCTTTTAACGGGATATGTCAGATGAAGAATATAAATATATATGTATATATCGCCGCTGCGGCCATTCTGGCCGCCTGCGCCGCAAGCGACGGCAGGCCGAAGGCCTCGCCCTCGTGCGAATATGCCTCATATTTCGATATCCTTGCCGACTCGGCAGTCGTTGCCATATCCCCGTTTGACGGAAGTTCCGACACTGTGCTTGTCCGTCAGCCTTTGAGGCGGATAATATGTATGTCGTCAACAAATGTCGCCTGCCTTTCTGCCATCGGTGCCGACAGTCTGGTCGCGGCGGTCTCCGGTGCGGGCTATCTGGCGAAACTCCCGTATGAGGGAGTCCCGGACATCGGCTATGAAGCTGCCCTGGACTATGAGAAAATACTGGAAATCAAGCCGGATCTTCTTGTTGCCTATGTTGTGTCAGGTGCTGAGCCTCAATATATTACAAAATTGCGTTCCCTGGGAGTCCCAGTGCTGGTACTTCACGACCACCTCGAGAATCATCCTCTTGCAAGGGCTGAATATGTCCGCCTTTTCGGTGCGCTGACAGGCCGTCAGGAACAGGCTGATTCGGTCTTCTGTTATGTCAGGGACAGGTATGAGACTCTTGCGGAATCAGTAGAAGCTACTGACCGGGTGAAGGTCCTTCTCAACATCCCCTATGCGGATGCCTGGTACATCCCTGGAGCGGAGAATTATATGTCGCAGCTCGTGCGCGATGCAGCCGGGGAAGTCCTGGGGGCTCAGGCCGGAGCTTCAAAGTCAAGGGTGGTGTCGCTTGAAGATGCCTACGGGATTTCGCAGAAAGCAGACATATGGTTAAATCCAGGACATTGCAGGACCCGTTCGCAACTTGCCTCTGTCCATCAGCTCTTTCCTTCCTTCGGTCCTTTGGCAAATGATTTACCTATATATAATAACACCCTCAGGACAACGCCCGAGGGTGGTAACGATTTCTGGGAATCCGGAGCCGTGAGACCTGACCTCATTCTTGAGGATCTGATACAGGTCTTTCATTATGACGGCAGCGGAAACCTGAATTATTATTTCAGATTAGAAGATTAGCTTGAAATCGAAAAGGTCGTTTTCTTCGAAGACGGCCTTTATCCTTGTCTCTTCCTCGCTGCTGTCGCATATCTGTGCTGCAGGTGCAAGCTCTACCGCAACAAAGTCTCCGATCCTGAGTGTTGTAAGCTTTGAGGCCTTGCAGATAGCTTCTTCTACCTTTTCTTTCAGCCCCTCTGTCGTGTGGCTGAATATTCTTTCTCCATTTCTGAAGAACTCACAGGACTTGTCGGCAGTCTCCAGCAGTTCCTGTCCGCCTACAGGTGAAGGAAGTATGGAGGTGTGGTCTGCGCAGGAAGCTGAGGCAAGGTCAGGAAGGAAGTCACCTATATATAATAGTGTTCCGAATCCGACTCCGTCGTAGTAGCGTGAAACGAACTTTCCGCTTATGCATTTGCCTGCCTTGCTGATTCTGACATAGACAACAGGTGTCCAGTGCAGGCTATTCACAGACTCGGGAGAGTAGAAGTCCTTGCTCTCTCTCTCCCAAGTAGTGTCAGGCCGGCAGTAGCAGCGGCTGCTGCCGTATGGCTGTATTGATATATTCATATATATTAATCGTTATCCTGTGCGAACAGGCCGCCGAGGCCTTCGAACGGCGTGTAGCCCTTTGTTCTTGGCACTGATGTCGTTCTTTTAGGGGCTGCTGCCTTCTTCTCCTCTTCGTACTGAGCCTTCAGACGCGCGAACTGGCGTTTGGTGTCCAGGGTGAAGTCGCCGTTGTCGATCCAGGCGAAGTAAGATGGCTCGCTGAAGTACACCTCGCGTGCTGTCTTGCCCTTGTGCTTTCCGAAGCTGATCACAGGCTCGTCATTGTCTCCGAGAATAAGTCTTCCGGCATAGTCGACTGTCTTCTGCTTTGTCGACATCTTTGCGAGCTTGTCCACGTTGTTCTCTATTCTTGGGTCGCCTTCGTACTTGTCAAGCTGGCCCTTGAGCACCTCGTATGTGGCAAGAGTGTCGGCTTCAGCTGCGTGTGCATTCTCCAGGTCCTTGCCGCAGTAGAACATATATGCTGCCTTGAGTGTGCGTGGCTCCATCATATGGAATATGTTCTGCACGTCGACCATCTTCATCTCGTGAAGGTTGATCTGGATGTCCTTGCCGGTGAACTTGCGCACGCGCTCGATCTCCTCTGCAAGCATCGGAAGATCGAACTTCGCCGAGTTGAAGCCGGCCAGGTCGCTGTCGGTGAGGTATCCGATGACTTCATCTACGATCTGATAGAAAGTAGGGCAGTCCGCAAGATCCTCTGCCGAGATGCCGTGAACGGCCTGCGCTGACGGGTTTATAGGTCTCTGGCACTGTCTCTCATAGTCCCAAGGCTTCACCCTCCAGGTCTTGACTTCCTGTCGTGCGCCCGGGTGGATCTTTACGAATGACAACTCGATTATCGAGTCAGATGCGATGTTCAGGCCGGTGCTCTCGATGTCAAAGAACACCAACGGCCTTTCAAGATTCAGATCCATATTATGAAATCATTATCGGCATTATGATACCACAGATCTTTCCGCTCTCTTCTTCGTCTTCAGCCGGAACGATGAGTGCCGCTCTCTTGCTGTCGAGGAACTTCATCACGAGCTCTCCGCAGTTCATATTCGAGAGGATCTCGATGATGAACGGTGACTTGAATCCGATAGAAAGCTCGTCTCCGTCATACTGACACTGGATCTGCTCGTGTGCTGCAATTGAGAATCCGAGGTCCTGTGCAGAGATCATAAGGCTGCCGCTCTTGAGGTCGAACTTCACGTGGTTTGAAGCCTTGTTTGAGCAGACTGACACACGACGTACGGTGTTGAGAAGCTGTGCTCTGTTTATTCTGAGGATGTTTGAGTTGTTCTGCGGGATGACATCGCGGTACTTAGGGTACTTGCCCACTACGAGTCGGCAGATGACCATTGTACCTCCGAACTGGAACACTGCATTCTTTGAGTCAAATGAAACCTCTACTGTTTCAGCATCCTTGCCGATGATGGCCTTGAGGATGGCTGCAGGTTTCTTATGGAGAATGAATGATGCCTTCTCTGAAGCCTTTACGTCTGCTGTGGTGTAGCAGATGAGCTTGTGTGAGTCGGAAGCTACGAGAGTTGTAGAATTCAGGTCGATGTCGAAGAAGATACCGTTCATTGCAGGACGGATCTCGTCGTCAGCGGTTGCATAGATTGTGCTTGAAATACCGTCTACGAGGCTCTGTGCAGGGAACTGTACTGTCACTGCTGTCTCGTCTGTACCTGTGATTGCTGGGTAGTCTTCTGCAGGGAAGTAAGGGAGTGTGGATTCTCCGCTTGCCCAGCTGCATACGAACGAGCTGTCGCTTGATGTGTTGATTGTCAGCGGCTGGTCAGGAAGCTCCTTGAGGAGGTCCATCATATGTTTTGCCGGAACTGCGATTCTTCCTTCTTCCTCGGTGCTTTCAACCTCGATCTTTGTCTTGAGGGTAAGTTCCGAGTCTGAAGCGGTGATCTCCAGGAGATTTCCCTTCAGGTCGAAGAGGAAGTTCTCAAGAATCGGAAGCGGTGACTTTGCCGGAATAGCCTTTGCTACTGACATTACTCCTTTGAGCAACTCTGAGCTGGAAATTATAAGTTTCATATGTTTTGTGTTTAATTATTATTTTCGTGTTTTTCGGCAGTATACACCACCGCATAATAAGTGAACAAATATAGAAAATATTTCCGACTCGTTGGCATATTTTTTGAAAATTTACCCGCTTGGTTTTTAAATATGACTTTGTGTCAGTGAAATCCGGCTATTAACAGATTAAAATTCAAATAATATCGTAGATAATATGAAAAAAGGTTTATTGATTGTGGCTCTCGCTGCATTGGCAGGAGGGCTGACGAGCTATGCTGTGGTGAAGGGAATGTCAAATGGTCAGGTGACTGTGATTGAACAGAATGAGGGAGCTCATTTCAGGACTGTCAATCTGTCGCAGGACAACTGGCCTGATTTTACATATGCCGCTGAATCGGCAGTGGATGCAGTCGTGTATGTGAAGGTGACATCTTCTGCACCTGCTGTGCAGCAGGCGCCAAGCTCGATATTCGATTTCTTCTTCGGCTTTCCGGAGGGTGGCGCACCTCAGCAGAGGGAGAGGGTCGGCAGCGGCTCCGGCGTAATCATCCGCGAAGACGGATATATAGTTACAAATAATCACGTGATCGACGGCGCGACCAAGATAGAGGTTACCCTCAATACGAACCAGACTTATCCGGCGACCTTGATCGGTACTGATCCGGCGACCGACATCGCTCTCTTGAAGATTGAGGCTCAGGGACTTCCGATCATTCCGTTCGGTGATTCGGATAAGCTTCGTCTCGGTGAATGGGTGATCGCTATCGGTTCTCCATATGACCTCCGTTCTACAATTACAGCGGGAATCGTGAGTGCAAAGGGACGTTCTATGCCTAACTACACCGGCGAGTTCAAGATCGAGTCGTTCATTCAGACCGATGCTGCAGTGAATCCGGGTAACAGCGGTGGTGCCCTTGTGGACAAGGCAGGAAATCTTGTAGGTATCAACACTGCCATCATATCGAAGACCGGTTCGTACACCGGCTATTCTTTCGCTGTCCCTTCCAACATCGTCAGGAAGATTGCCTATGACCTTATGGACTTCGGAAGCGTCAAGAGAGCTGTCCTTGGCATTGTAATGCAGCCGATTGATGATAAAATTGCTGAGGATTTGAAACTTTCTTCAAGAAACGGCGTATATATTAACGAGGTTTCAAAGAGCGGTGCTGCAGATGAGGCCGGTATAAAGGCCGGAGATGTGCTGATCGCCATTGATTCCACCAGGATTACAAATTCCGCTTCAGTCCTTGAAGCTGTCAGCAGATTCTCCCCTGGAGACAAGGCAAAGGTTACAGTGATAAGGGACGGCAAGGAGCAGGTATTTGAAGTTACATTCAAGGGTACCTCGCAGGAGACCGGAACTTTGTCGGATGACGGTTCTGTCGCTTTCTACGGCGCTTCCATCAAGGAAGCTTCGGAGGAGACACTCAGCAAGTTCGGCATCAAGCACGGAGTCGAGATCGTGGAGCTTGGACCTGGTAAGATTATGGAGGCAGGTGCGACAGAAGGATTCATCATTCAGTATGTGAATGATCAGCCGGTCAAGACCCCTCAGGATGTGATAGACATAGTGAAGAAGTCGAAGAGGGCAGTGTTCATCCAGGGTATTACACCGTCAGGCAGAACAGGTTATTTCGGCTTCGGAGTGTAGAAGAAGAAATTAACTTAATATAAAGGAATGAGACAGCTAAAAATTACAAAATCGATTACCAATCGTGAGAGTGCGTCACTGGATAAGTATCTCCAGGAGATCGGTAGGGAAGAACTTATCACGGTAGAGGAGGAGGTGGAGCTCGCCCAGAGGATACGTAAGGGCGATCAGGCTGCCCTTGAGAAACTTACAAGAGCAAACCTCCGATTCGTGGTCTCTGTTGCGAAACAGTACCAGAATCAGGGACTCAGCCTTCCGGACCTTATCAATGAGGGCAACCTCGGACTTATCAAGGCTGCTGAGAAGTTTGATGAGACAAGAGGTTTCAAGTTCATCTCTTACGCTGTGTGGTGGATCCGTCAGTCGATTCTTCAGGCTCTTGCAGAGCAGTCAAGAATCGTACGACTCCCTCTCAACCAGGTTGGATCGCTCAACAAGATAAACAAGGCTCTCTCAAAGTTCGAGCAGGAGAACGAGCGTATGCCGTCAAGCGAGGAGCTTTCAGAGATGATCGATGTGCCAAAGGATAAGATTGCAGACACCCTTCGAGTTTCAGGACGCCACGTGTCGGTTGATGCTCCTTTCGTGGAAGGAGAGGACAACAGCCTCTTGGACGTGCTCGTGAACAACGACTCTCCAAGCGCAGACCGCGGTCTCGTGAACGAGTCTCTCAACAAGGAGATTGAAAGAGCGCTTTCTACTCTTGCAACCCGTGAAAGAGAGATCATCAAGTCATTCTTCGGCATCGGATGTCAGGAGATGACCCTCGAGGAGATCGGTGAGCGTTTCGGCCTTACAAGAGAGCGTGTGCGCCAGATCAAGGAAAAGGCAATCCGTAAACTCAAGAACAATTCAAGAAGCAAACTTT
The DNA here is from genome assembly GCA_017560825.1 of Bacteroidales bacterium. Lineage (GTDB taxonomy): Bacteria > Bacteroidota > Bacteroidia > Bacteroidales > UBA932 > Cryptobacteroides. The sequence goes on from JAFZED010000007.1 coordinate 12,687, forward strand.
TGAAAAGCTATTTAGGATAATGACTCCAGAAAATTTCATTATAGCCAAAGCGTCTGAAGCAATTCAGGCGCTTTACGGCGTTGAAGTGCCTGCAGCCCAGCTTCAGGTACAGGTGACACGAAAGGAATTCGAGGGTGACTACACATTGGTGGTGTTCCCGCTCCTGAAGATGTCAAAGACAACTCCTGAGAACACAGGAAACGCAATAGGAGAGTGGCTCAAGGCCAATGTTCCGGAGGTTGCGGCTTACAACACAGTGAAGGGCTTCCTTAACATCTCATTCTCAGAGGTGTACTGGAATAATGTTTTCGCTGAGATTGCGGCTGCAGAGGATTTCGGTCAGCTCCCTTCTACAGGCAGGACCATTATGGTGGAGTATTCTTCACCTAATACAAACAAGCCTCTCCATCTGGGACACATCCGTAACAATCTCCTCGGATGGTCTGTGGCCCAGCTTCTCAAGACTTGCGGCCACAATGTGATGAAGGTGAACCTCGTGAATGACCGTGGTATCCACATCTGCAAGTCTATGTACGCTTGGCAGGTACTTGGTAACGGCGAGACTCCTCAGTCTTCCGGCAAGAAGGGTGACCACCTGGTAGGAGACTATTATGTGGCATTCAACAATCTGTATAAGAAGGAAGTAGATGAGCTTGTTGCCGGCGGAATGTCAAAGGAGGAAGCAGAGAAGAATGCACCTTCGCTCAAGGCTGCTCAGGAAATGCTCTTCAAGTGGGAGAATGGCGATGCTGAAGTAGTAGAGCTCTGGAAGACAATGAACGGCTGGGTTTACGAGGGCTTCGACAAGACATATGGGGATCTCGGAATTGATTTCGACAGAACCTATTACGAGTCCCAGACCTACCTCTTCGGAAAGGCACTCGTCCAGAAGGGTCTTGTAGACGGTATCTTCGAAACACAGGAAGATGGTTCTGTATGGTGCGACCTCACAGCTGACGGACTCGACAGAAAGCTCCTTCTCCGTGGAGACGGAACATCTGTATATATGACACAGGACCTCGGAACTGCAGAGCAGCGTTTTGCTGAATACAGTCTTGACGAGCATATATATGTAGTAGGAAACGAGCAGAACTACCACTTCCAGGTGCTCAAGCTCATCCTTGGCAAGCTCGGATTTGACTGGGCTGAGAGCATCTATCACCTTTCATACGGTATGGTCGAGCTTCCTGAGGGTAAGATGAAATCGCGTGAGGGAACTGTAGTTGACGCAGACGACCTCGTTGCTGCTATGTACAACACTGCAAAGGAGACTTCACTTGAGCTTGGAAAGATCAATGACTTCTCTGCTGAGGAGCAGGATGCCCTCTTCAAGATGATCAGCCTCGGTGCCTTGAAGTACTTTATCCTCAAGGTGGATCCTCGCAAGACAATGCTCTTCGATCCTAAGGAGTCTATCGACTTCAACGGAAACACAGGTCCGTTCATCCAGTACACCCACGCCCGTATCAAGTCAATCCTCCGCAAGGCTGATGAGAAGGGCGTACCGCACAACGCTGATGCAGTGAAGCCTGAGTCTGAGCTTACTCCTAAGGAGGTGCGTATCATCAAGATCCTCAACACCTTCCCGGCTAAGGTGGCGGAGGCAGGTGCAGCACATTCGCCTGCAGTGATTGCAAACTTTGCTTATGAACTTGCAAAGGAGTTCAACCAGTACTATCACGACACTCCTATCCTCCGCGAGGAGAACCAGGCGCTTCTTCAGTATCGCCTCGTTCTCGTGGAGACAATCGCAAAGGTTCTCCGCAAGGCGATGTCTATCCTCGGAATCGCTCTTCCAGAGAGAATGTAAGTATATGTGGATATATTTTTATTCAGGCGGCACGATTTTTTTTATCGTGTCGCCTGTTTTTGTGTGTATTGATAATCAATTATATACGTGGTATTGTCGTGAAGTTTCAGATTATCGCGCGAAAAAAGTTTGAAATTTTTTATTTAGAACTATTCCAAATTATAAAAATTGTATTACCTTTGCAGAAGTAAATGAAAATAAAACACAAAAGATATGGAAAAGGAACTTGTATTAAAGACTATGAAAGAGGCTGGAAAGCCGATTGCAGCAGGAGAAGTTGCAACATTGTCAGGACTTGACAGAAAGGTTGTGGACAAGGTGTTCGCAGAGCTCAAGAAAGAGGGTGCGATCATCTCTCCGGTAAGATGCAAATGGACACCAGCAGAGTAATGAGATTAAATTAAGTGGAATTTTTAAATACTGAACAGATATGAAAAGCGTAAAAGGAACAAGAACAGAGCAGAACCTCCTTAAGTCATTCGCAGGAGAGAGCCAGGCAAGAAGCAGGTATACATTCTTCGCAGAAGTTGCAAGAAAAGAGGGTTATGAGCAGATAGCAGCTGTGTTTATGGAGACAGCTGAGCAGGAGAGAGAGCACGCAAAGCGTTTCTTCAACTTCCTCGAGGGTGGCGATCTTGAGATCACAGCAACTTACCCTGCAGGTAAGGTCGGCACAACTTCTGAGAATCTTCTTGCTGCAGCTATGGGAGAGAATGAGGAGTGGGATGTACTTTACAAGGAGTTTGCTGAAGTTGCTTCAGAGGAAGGCTTCCCTGCAATCGCTGCCGCTTACAAGAACATCGCAAAGGTGGAGGCAGAGCACGAGCGCCGTTACCTCAAGCTTCTCAGCCGCCTCTCGGACGGTGACTTCTTCAAGCGCGACGGCAAGATCTGGTGGCAGTGCCGCAACTGTGGCTACATCGTTGAGGCTGAGGCTGCTCCGAAGACCTGTCCTGCCTGCCTCTTCCCACAGGCTTACTTCGAGCCTATGAAGGAGAACTACTAGAAATTTACATTTCGGCCTTTATAAAAATATTTGACATAACGTTTAAAAAAAAGAAAAATCGACATTAAAAAAGAGAAAATGTCGGTTTTTCTCTTTTTTAAACACCGTTTCATTCTTCTCATCTACATTTGCGGCAGTTCGCAATGTCGCCGAACGCTAAAGATTGAGGAGAATGAAAATGAAAAGATCTGTTACATTGTGCGGCTCAAAGACTGCTGCAATTGTGTGTCTGGCCGTCCTGGGTGTCCTGTTGCCCGCGTGCAATCTGTTAGGTCCTGCAGAGGCGGGAGGGTTGGGGGAACTCCGTATCTCCTTTGCCAGGGACCAGGAGGCTCTTACCCGTTCCGGGTTCAACATCCCGGACACAAGTGATTTCATTCTTAATGTAAAGGACTCTGACGGGAAATCCGTATATGAAGGATCATATGGCGCTTGTCCTGAGTCATTGAGTCTGCCGTCCGGCAGCTACACTGTCTCCGTGATCTCGGAGGAATTTGAAAAGCCAGCCTTTTCCAGACCTCAGTTCGGTGATGAGCAATGCGTTGTCGTGCCGTCAGGAGGTTCAATAAATGCCCGCCTTGTCTGCTCCCAGACAAATGCCGGAATACGCCTTGTGGTGGACCCGGGATTTCTGTTCACCTATCCTGACGGAGTGCTCATCCTCAAGTCGTCGACCGGAAGAATAGTCTATGGCTATTCTGAAAAGAGGGTCGCGTATTTCAAGCCGGGTGATGTCTCTCTTGTGCTCAATCAAGGAGTCAAGGATCAGGTGCTGATGACCCGTACCTTGAATGCAAAAGAAGTACTCGAACTGAAGGTCGGAGTGTCTGGAAGTACGGGAGGAACTGAATCTGCTGCCGGTTCTATGTCCATTCAAGTGGACACGGCAAGAACTTGGCTTAAAGGAGAATACATTATCGGAGGAGAGAATCCTGGAGGTGCGGATGTCTCTGCTGCTCTTACAGTTACGGATGCCAGGAATTCTGTCGGAAGCGAAAGCGTGTGGGTCAGCGGCTATATAGTCGGAGGCGATCTCTCGTCTTCTTCTGCAAGCTTCAAAAAGCCTTTCAATTCTCGCACAAACCTGCTTATCGGTCCACGCTCGACCGCTTCCGACAGGAATTCCTGTATGTCCGTCCAGCTGCCTTCCGGTGAACTTCGCGATGCCTTGAATCTGGTTGATCACCCTTCTCTTCTTGGCAGAAAAGTCTATCTCAGAGGTGACATAGTAGAAGCCTACTATGGCCTTCCGGGAATAAAGAATATCACAGAATACGAATTGTGGTAATAAAGAAAAATCAAGTTTCATTTTAGTTGAGGATTTAGTGATAGGCGGCGCGGCCGTGAGGTCCCGTCGCCTTTTCCGTAATCAAATGTGTTTGGGCCGGGCCATTGTGTCCGGCCCTTTCCGCATAATATATTTCATTGAAAATAAATGAATTTAAGTCATAGGTTGAGGTTGTGCGTATAGGAATATTTTGTATATTTGTCGGTTTGTTTTTAATTACAGGAATTTTTAGATGAATAACTTTAAGAAATTTATTCTGGCAATTGTCCTTTCTTCTGTCTGCAGCCTTTCGCTGTTGGCACAGAACCTGGTGACTGTCAGTGGAATAGTGACTTCTGCTGATGACGGTCTGCCTATGATTGGAGTTGCCGTGATGGCTGGTCAAGGTAATGGTGTGATAACATCATTGGACGGTGATTATGTCATTGAAGTGGCTCCGGGAACAGAGCTGCTTTATTCAAGCATCGGATTTGACGAAGTGAGATTCGTCGTTCCGGAAGGCCAGTCACAGATCACACATAACGTGGTGATGAAAGCCGAGTCCCTTCAGTTGGATGAGACTGTAGTCATTGCATATGGAGTCAGAAAGAAGGGTACAGTTGCCGGTTCGGTGTCTACTGTGAAGTCAGAGAAACTGGAGAGTACTCCTACTGCTGCATTCGACCAGGCCCTTCAGGGACAGGTGGCAGGTCTTTCGGTAATGTCAAACACAGGAGAACCGAGCGCCGCGACAACAATGGTCATCCGCGGAACCAACTCGATCAATTCGGGAACAGCGCCGCTCTACATTCTTGACGGTGTTGCAATCTCTGCATCCGACTTCAACACAATCAACCCTGCCGACATCGAGAGTATGTCCGTACTCAAGGATGCAGCGTCGACTTCGATCTACGGAGCACGTGCCTCTAACGGTGTGATCGTGATCACAACCAAGCGAGGACGTAACACAGACCGTCCGCATATCGATTACCGTATGCAGATGGGATGGTCTTCGATCGCTCACGGAAACTGGGATCTGATGAACACTCAGGAACGTATCCAGTACGAGAAGGAGATCGGTATGACAGCAGGTCAGAACTACGACTATCTTTCGAAGATCGATGTGAACTGGCTTGATGTCGTGTTCAACGATGCGGCTATGCTTCAGAGCCACGAGGTGTCTGTAGCAGGAGCGAATGCTACCACAAACTACTATTTCTCAGGAGGCTACTTTGATCAGGACGGTATCGCGCCGGGCTCTGTCTTTGAGCGCTATTCTATGCGTTTCAATGTGGAGCACAGACTTGCTGACTGGTTCAAGATGGGATCAAATACAATGTTCAATATCCAGAACATCCAGCAGGCGGACAGCGGTGAGTATGCTCTCGTCACTCCTATCTCAGCTGCAAGGTTTATGCTTCCTTACTGGAATCCGTATAACGCAGACGGCACTCTTGCCTCTATCAATGACGGCCAGTGGAAGGGTCAGGGACAGAACCCGCTTGAGTGGCTGGAGAATAATCCTGTGGTGTACAAGAAGTACAAGGCGTTCACAACAGTGTTCGCTGAGTTCAACATCCTTGAGGGTCTTGTATTCAAGTCTCAGTTCGCTGCAGACTTTGCTCACACTACTGCATTGGCTCAGTCGTTCCCAAGCTACCTGCCTAATCAGGGAGAAGGTTATGCTGCAAGAAACAGCTCAGACAGACTCGACCTTCAGGTGACAAACACCCTCACCTACACAAAGAATATAGCAAACACCCACGATATTATCCTCCTTCTCGGTCAGGAAGGCCAGAACTATCATTCAGAGGCATTCAGCGTAAGCACAGAGGGTCAGACCAACGACCTTCTCACTGACATCTCGACAGGAACACGCGCGACTTCGTGGAGCAGCACTTCGGCTTCGGACTTTTCGCGTATATCTGTCTTCGCGAGAGGTGAGTACAACTATATGTCGAAATACTACGCTGAGGCCGCTATCCGTACAGACGCATCGTCACGTTTCGGACGTAACAACCGCTGGGGTCTGTTCGGTCACGTGGGATTTATGTGGAATATGCGTAACGAGGACTTCCTTCGCAACAGCAAGCAGTGGCTTACAAATGCCCAGGTGTCATTCAGCACAGGTACAGCAGGTAACTCGGAGATCCCTAACTATGAGCACCTTGCCTTGATCGGTGGTGGTGCGGACTATGTAGGTGACGCGGGAGTGGCTCCAATGCAGCCGGGTAACGAGGAACTTACTTGGGAGAGCTGCTGGACAACAAACCTCGGTTTCCATTTCGGCTTCTGGAACAGGCTCAATGCAGACCTCGAGCTCTACAACAAGAAGACAACAGATATGCTTATGTCAGTTCCTATGTCATATGCAGAGTCTAACGGTTACGGCTACAAGTGGTCGAATGTCGGTGCGATGGTCAACCGCGGTGTCGAGCTGAACCTTACAGGAACAGTAGTGGCAGTCAATGACTTCCTCTGGCAGCTCAATACAAACATCAGCTACAATCACAACAGGATCACTGAACTTTACGGTGATGTCACTGAGTATGAGCTTTCCAACACAAACACTAAGCTTGTTGTTGGACACGAACTCGGAGAGTTCTACATCAACCGCTATGCTGGTGTGAATCCGGCAAATGGTGAGCCTCTCTGGTACGACAAGGACGGAAACATCACTAACGAGATCCGCGATGAGGACAAGGTACTCGTAGGAAAGGGCTACCACGCTCCTTGGCAGGGTGGTTTCGGTACTACTCTCGCGTGGAAGGGTCTTAGCCTGAGCGCGCAGTTCAGCTGGGTAGGCGACAGATGGATGGTCAACAACGACCGTTACTTCGACGAGTCGAACGGACGTTTCTCGACATATAACCAGTCAAGAAGACTCCTCAACCGCTGGAAGCAGCCAGGTGACATCACTGACATCCCGGCTCACGGTCACTACACAGAGTTTGACAGCCGTCTCCTTGAAGACGCGTCATTCCTCCGTCTGAAGAACCTTATGCTTGCGTACAATGTTCCTTTGGGAATTCTTTCGAAGGCAGGCTTCCTCAGAGGAGTAAGAGTTTATCTCCAGGGTCAGAACCTCCTGACATTCACTAACTTCTCAGGTCTTGATCCAGAGGGAGTTGCAAATGTCTATGCAGCACAGTACCCTATGTCCCGTCAGTTTACATTCGGTGTGGACATCAAGTTCTAAATTGTTATGATTATGAAGAAAACATTCAATATAATCGCAAAATCAGTTGCAATGCTTCTTGTCGCATTCAACCTCAATGCCTGCCTTGAGAAACTTCCGGGCGACTACATCCTTGAGGAAGATGCGATGAAGACATTCAACGACGCAGAGCAGACGCTTACCGGCATCTACAGTTCGTTTATGAGCGGTGCCCTTTACAGCGGCTACCTTACCCTCTGCCCTGACATCCAGTCAGATCTTGTCTATGCCATCGACGGTTATTCAAACACCTTGGGAAACCACTGGCTTTGGAAGATATATTCAACAAATTCAGAGATCGAGTCCATCTATGCTTCTCTTTATTCGGTTATCGGAAAGTGTAACTTCTTCCTTGACCAGGTAGAGAAAGTGCGTTCGACTCTTACTGATGACACTCAGATCAAGTACCTGGACTATTACACCGGAGAGGTGTATTGCGCAAGAGCCCTTGCCTATTCAGAGCTCGTAAAGTGCTTCTGCAAGGCTTATGATCCGGCTACCGCAGAGAATGAGCAGGGTATCGTGATCCGCTCGAAGTACTTCGAGAAGGAGCCCGTGAAACGTGCTTCGCTCAAGGAGTCTTATGAATTCATTCTTTCTGACCTTGCAAAGGCTCAGGAACTTCTTGAGGATGAGAACGACTATTACAACTCTGCATTCTTCACAAAGGCGGCTTCTCACGCGATCAATGCAAGAGTGGCCCTGTATATGCAGGATTGGGAAGAGGCTGTGGCTCAGTCATCGAAGGTTATCGACAATGAGTACGGCGGATTCGAACTCGCAACTACAAGTATGTATTCAGGTGGAATGACCTATCTGGACTATCTCTGGAACTACGACTCGTCGTTCGAGGTGATCTGGAAGATCGGTTACACACAGACTTCATACGGTTACCCTACAGGTTCGGTATTCCTCAACTTTACAAACGACTACACCTATTATTATCCGGACTATGTGCCGGCTCAGTGGGTGCTTAACCTTTATGGATCTGGAGATGCCCGTTACAATGCGTATTTCGCAAACCTTCAGACAGGTTACTCGCATCAGCTCCAGTGGCCTCTCCTTGTGAAGTACTATGGCAACCAGGATCTTGTGGCAGTCTATGTCTACCATACAAATATGCCTAAGCCTCTGCGTCTTGCGGAGCAGTATCTGATCCGTGCCGAGGCCAATTGCAGAAAAGGAGATTTCGTAAAGGCTTCTGATGACCTTTCGACACTCAGGCGCTCAAGATATACTTCCGGAGGTGCCATCTCGGTGAATGAAAACAACTGGCTCCAGACTATCTCAGACGAGAGAGTGAGGGAACTGTATATGGAAGGATTCCGTCTGCACGACCTTAAGCGTTGGAATATGGGCTTTGAGCGTACTCCACAGGCCAATTCACTCGCTGAAGGAAGCACAATGAAGGTTGAGGCGGGTGATCCGCTCTTCGTATGGCCTATCCCTAAGCACGAGATCGAGGCTCCGGGTTCGGAGATCACCGGAAATGAAAGCAACAAGTAAAAAAGACAGAAGATGAAGCATATAATCAAATATCTTACAATCACTCTCTTCGCTGCAGCTGCGCTATGCTCGTGCGAGGAGAAGTACGTGACTTATTCCGATGCGGAATATGTTATGTTTGCCGACACGCTTGCTGCCTATCCGGTACAGAAGGATGTGGATTTCATCAGCATCCCGGTTGTGTCTACAGTCATAAAGGACTATGACAGGACCTTCGGAGTCGAGATCATCGACAAGGAGAGCAATGCCATCGAGACACTCCACTACAGACTTGAGTCCAACACTGTCACAATCAAGGCCGGTGAGAACCGCGCAGATGTACGCCTTAAGGGTATATATGACAGCATAGAGGCTGAGGATTCGCTCGTAGTCTGCCTCCAGCTTGTTATGAACCAGAATCTTGAGATGCCGCTTTACGGTCAGCGCACAAAAGTAGAGCTTGTGAAGGTGTGTCCTTTTGACATCAATGATTTCTCAGGCTGGTGTATGTTCACCTCGATGTTCCTGTACCAGTACTCGGCTACTCAGTCTTATCAGAGACTCATCTACACTGAGCCGCACCCTACGATGGAGAATACCATCATCTGCCGCAACTGGATGGCTGACGGCTATGACGTGACTATGACTTTCCATCCTGAAGATCCACTTGACAGGGTCGTTACAATGGCGCAGGACCAGGTGATGAGCGATGAGGGCTCATTCTTCGGAACTGTCTACGGTGACAACAATCTTTATGTAAAGAACAGCTCACTGAATGACTCGTATTTCTATTCGTGTGGCAAGTATCTTTTCTTGTGGTGCGAGGTGTCAGTCAAGGACCTTGGTGACATCTACGGTACTGTAGGACATTTCTACAATGTAATGGAATGGGTGAGCGATGAAGAGGCTGACCGCCTTAAAAGGGAAGAAGGCCTTTAATCTCCCGAGGACATATAACCATTGATAATTAATAAGAATATATAAAGACTATGAAGAATATAGTGAAATATCTTGGAGCAGCTGTGATGGCTCTTGCTTTGGCAGCAGCCTGTGAGCCTAAGGAACCTGTTGTGGAAGTGACACCAGAGTTCCCTTCAGTTGTAGAAAATAATAATGTCCTTCCGGGCGAGACTTTGACACTGTCTTTCGTTCCTAATATGGACTGGACAGTGCGTATCCCTGAGGAAAGCATCAAATGGTATTCAATCCTCGACGGGTCATTCGAGACTGACTTCATCTCAGGCAAGGCGTCAGAGACTCCTGTAGAGGTCAAGGTAAAGGTCTCTGAGGTGGAGGAGTTCGATTCTGCAAGGGCCTGCGAGATCACTCTGACTATGGGTGGCGAGACAAAGGTCATCGCCAAGTTCTCACGCCAGCCTAAGGAAAGGACAATTGCTGTCTTCACCGCTGAGGTAAATGGTGACGAGTTCGTTTTCGGAGGTGAAGACGGAGGATATGTCTATTCAGAGCAGGAAGCTGAGTCTATCGATCTTCTCTGGCCTGAGGGAACAAGCGGATTCAGAATGCAGATCAAGGTGGACGCAAACTTCGCCTGGACCATAGCTACACCTGAGTGGGCTGAAGCTAACGTCCCTGAGTCTACACTTGGACTTACAACATTCGAGATCCTCGGAGTTCCATCTAAGTACCCTCTCGACGGAGGTGAAGGAAAGATTCTTTTCAAGGCAGGTGAGACTGTAGTGAAGGAACTTCCTATAACTATTCCTGCCTGCAGGGACAGATTTGAGTTTACCCTCGGAACAATGGCTTCACTCAACTTCAATGGAGAAGGTGAGTACCGTGTGGAATTGGGTTATGAAGCTGCGCCTGCATACGGTTCCATCTACGGACCTGATGGTGTAAGTGTTGTAGCTGTAGACAAGACTGAGAACGGTTATTCTGCAGTGGAGTCTGATTGGGTTCACGTCAAGATAGCTGATTGGGATCCGGCCGGAGATGTGCTTCAGACAAGAAGTGTAGAGTACACCGTAGATGTAAATGAAGGAGAGTACCGTGAAGCACTCGTCATCGGACTCCCAGCGACATTCACAGGTACAGTAGCAGACCTCTTCTCTGGTTCAGACCTCAAGGAAGAGTATGCTGCAAACACTGTGGTTATCTCACAGGATGCGCTTTCGAATGAGTATGTCACTCCTCTTTCAACTAAAGTTGACCGTGAGAGCGTAGGCTTCTTCTTTGAAAACATCGCAACCGGACCTGTCCTCAACTGGTTCGGCCAGACAGACTTCGCTTATCATATCATCTACTCTGTTGCCTGGTCACTTGACGAAGGATGGCTTTCACTCAAGCAGCCTTATCATTCTTATAAGGTGTTCAACGACAAGAGGGCAGAGCAGTCTGCAGAGGACTTCTGGCTCACTGTTGAGTCTACAGAGAACAAGCGTGCTGTACGCGTGTCTATGAATGTGGAGACCAAGACAGACGGCTATGTAGCATTCTATGATGTTGACGGCAACACACTCGGAGTACTCAAGTGTACTTTCGACCCTGACTACACTCCTGTTATCGGTGACGAATTCCGCATAGAGTTCATCGGCGAGTCTGCAATGTATGCAGAGATGGTCGGAGCAACTCTCGAGGAGGTGACAGAGGGCAAGTATTACGATGCTTACAAGGAGTACAATGCTCCTATCTACCACCTCACTTACAGAATGGAGAACTTCCCGATGAGGATTTCCCTCCCGCAGGGTACAGTATTCTACTCAGTGAATCCATATATGTACAGAGACCTTTTCCAGGTGAACGGCGCTTCTTACGACGAGACCGGAGGATCGTTCTCATTCGTTGATGGAGGCGTGGATATATATATGTCGCTGAATCCGGACAAGCCGGAATCGCTCGTGAACACAGGTACGATTATGTTCTCGCGCGAGAGATTCAATACAACTGACAAGTTGACCCTCATCCTGGTATGTACCCTTGATTTGAGTGCAGAATAAGATAAAGAAAAGTAATTTATATATATGAAATCATTAAGATTCAATATCCTGTCCGTCCTTGCCTGCCTTTCTCTTCTGGCTGTAAGCTGCTGTGCTGTAGAGGAAGAGATGGATTACAGGGAGAAGGATTACGGATATGTTCAGTTCAAGCTCTACAAGGAGGCTTCATATGAGGCCACCAAAGCCATTGTAGAAGAGCTTGATTATCTCAGCCAGGTTTCCAAGGTGACAGTCACCCTGGAATATGGCGAAAGCCGAATTTCCCAGACTCTCGTCGTATCCGCATCTTCGGATGAAGCTGCAGAATACGGTATGAGGAGTGACAAGCTCAAGCTTCTTGCAGGAGAGTACAGACTTATGAAGTTCACTCTCTATGACAAGCTTGACCAGGAACTCTATGAGGCAACACCTTCCGGAGCAAACTTTGCTGTCGTTGAGGGAGGTCTTACCTCTCACGACATCCTTGTAAATGTCACTCCAAGAGGAAAGGTGAGATTCAGCCTTGTCAAGGACATCGTGACCAAGGCAGCAACAAGAGAGTACACCTTCGATGAGATCTCCGAGATCGACATCGAGGTCAGAAACACAAGCACAGGAGCAAAGACGCTTTTCGAAGAGCTCCCTGCTGATTTCTCTGTTCATTTCACTGAAGACAATGACGAGGATTTTGGCTACCAGACATCGTCAAGTGTATGTGACACCCTTCTCAGCCTCAAGGCAGGTGTGTATGAGGTAATATCTTACACATCATACGATGAGAACGGAAAGCTTCTCGAGACCTGCTCTAATGTGGCTTCAAACCAGTTCGAGGTGTTCGACAACCGCATTACTGAGACTGATGTTCCTGTAAAGCTTTACGAGGCAGATGCCTACATCCAGGATTACTATGCGCTCAAGGCCATCTGGGAGTCTCTCGATGGTGAGAACTGGTATTATATAGGTGAAAACTATCCTTCAGGTACCAACTGGAACTTCAACAGAGATGTCGATCTCTGGGGAGACCAGCCTGGCGTGAAGCTCCACAGCAATGGTCGTGTGGCCCTCCTCGACATCAGCAACTTTGGTGCAAAGGGAGACTGCTCGGAAAGACTCGGCGACCTCACAGAGCTTGTGGAACTGTATATGGGTACACATAATGATACCCATAATATATATGACCCTCTGCGTGACCGTGAGTCTGGAATGAGCCGTATGGAAAGACATAAGGCTTACCTTTCTCAAATTCACCCTCATACACAGATGTCAGAGCCTATCGCCCGCGCTCTTATGGAGAATAACATTATGATTCCTGAGATCGCTATGCATCTCCAGTACAGTGAGGATGAAATCATCGAAAAGGGAACAGGTGCGATGAAGGAGCGTCCGGAACTTAAGGATATGAACTTCGGAAAGATTACACACGGTCTTACTTCTATCCCTGAGTCCATCGGCAACCTCAAGAACCTCGAGATGTTCTATGTGGCCAACTGCCTTATCACCAAGCTTCCGGAGTCATTGGCTACTCTTCCTGCCCTCACAGACGTCGAAGTGTACAACTGTCCTGAACTCAAGGAGTTCCCTATGATACTCTCAAAGATGCCGAACCTTGTTTCGCTTCTGATCTCAAACAACAGGCAGTGGACTGCAGAAGATCTTTACGAGGGTCTTGACGCCCTTGCACAGGGACCTTCGAAGGGCCTTATCCAGATGCTCTATGTAAACCAGAACAACCTGGCTGTGGTCCCAGCTTCTTTCAAGAACCTCGTGAAACTTGGTCTGCTCGACCTTTCGAGCAACAAGATCGAGTACTTCGAGGAGGCTCTTGGCCAGAGCGTGAACCTTGTGCAGTGCTTCCTGGATGATAACCAGCTTACAACCCTTCCTAAGGATGAGGAGGGTTACTTCTGCGGTATTGAGGACGTGGAGACTTTCTCAGTCAAACTCAATAAGATCAAGAAGTTCCCTAATATCTTCAGTGCCAAGTCTATATATACAATGGCTTCTGTCGATTTCTCTTATAATGACATCGACGGATTCGAAGGAGCTGAGGACGGAACATATAACGGTATCAAGGTGTCGACGCTTACATTGAACAACAACCCGTATCTTACCAAGTACCCTAAGTGCCTTGCTGAGACCAATTCAACAGTGGGTTATGTCAGCCTCCGTGGTTGCAGTATCAATGAGATTCCTGAAGGCTCGTTCGTCTATGAGAATTCACCTTCACTGATGTCTCTTGACCTTTCATACAACAAACTTGAGAAGTTCCCTCGCGAGATGCACGCAGGCAACCTTCCATATCTGTATGGAGTGGATGTGTCATATAACTGTTTCGCTTCCTTCCCTTGGGAGCCGCTTGACAGCTTCTATCTTACAGTGCTTTCAGTCCGTGGACAGCGTAATGCAAACGGTGAAAGATGTCTTTCGGAGTGGCCTACAGGTATCTACAACCACACAGGTATGCGTGCCTTGTATATGGGTTCAAACAATCTCGGTAAGATCGACGACACAATATCTTACCTTATATATGTGCTCGACATCAGCGACAACCCTAACATAATCTTCGATGCGACAGACATCTGCAGTGCCATTTCATCGGGATTATATACTCTTATATATGACCAGACACAGGAAATCAGAAATTGTGACATATTATTCCGTTAATCGAAAATGACAGATATGAAGAAATATATATACCTCTTTTTCGCTGCCGTTTTCGTGACAATGGCGTGCGTACCTCAGGATCCTCAGGTCCAGTTCGGAGTGGATTCTGACAATATAGAGATCGGCCCTGCCGGAGGTAAGAGACTCATCAACGTGTCTTCTGCTGACAACTGGACAGCAATGGTCCAGGAGCCGTGGATCACAGTCTCTCCGTCAAACGGAAGGGGCTCGGTAGAGTGCGAGGTCATCATTGACTCGGCACTTGCTGTTACATCCCGTACAGGTGTAGTGCGTATCAACAATCTGAATACATCTGATTATAAGGAATTTACCATTACCCAGAAAGGTTTTGACTACTCGATCGAGCTCAAGGACACCAAGGTCGAGATCGCAGAGTATGCAGAGTATGACAAGCGTTCTTTCGATGTCGTGGTGAATACCAATGTAGACTTTGAGGTGGTTGTGCCTGAAGAGGCTCAGAACTGGCTCAAGTACAAGAAGTCAGATCTTGACCTTGACAGAGGTGCAAGACCAAGAAACTCTGTAGTACACTTTGAGTGGAAGGTCAACACCCGTGACATTTCAAGAGATGCCCTTGTTTCGTTCAAGCCTGTTGAGGAGGTCGTGATGACAAGAAGCGACATCCTTGAAGTTCATCAGAAGGCTTCAGTTACAATCCCTGCAAACACAGTACAGGGTGACTCGCTCGCGTTGATCGCAATCAGAAGAAACATCAACTCTTGGGAGGAGTATGAGGTTTCAGAGAGAATGGAGCACTGGGAAGGCGTTACAGTGTGGAAGTCAGGTCCGAATAAAGGACGTGTACGTTCTGCAAGCTTTGCCTTGTTCGACACTAAGGAGGAGCTTCCTTATGAGGTGCAGTATCTTACTGCTGCCGAGGAACTTTACTTCTTCGGTAACTCAAACTCATTCCTCAAGGACCTTGATCCGGGTGAGTACATCACTACCTTGACTAATCTTAAGAGGCTTACCATAGGCGCCTATGGTCTGAACACCATTCCGGATAGCTTCAAGAACCTGTCGAACCTGGAGATGCTCGACCTCAGTGCCAACAACTTCCAGAAGATTCCAGAGATCATTACGCCGGAGAACTTCCCTAATCTCCGTTCGCTTTATCTCAATACCAACACAAGGAGAACCATTTACGACCTCAAGAACACCATTTACGAGAATTATGGCGGTCTGGTAGACGAGACACCTGCTGATGCTGAAGGCAAGAGAACGTTCCCAAGAAGAATCCTGGAGTGGAAGCAGCTTGACACTATCCGTCTCTCAGTGAACTACCTTCACGGTGAGATTCCGGATATGGAAGACTACCCTGAGAAATGGACTGCAGAAGAGGTACACGCTTGTGACACCCTCCCTGACATCCTGATCGGACTTCCTAAGGTTCTTCCTAACACCAACCTGTTTGCAATCAACCTCAACAGACTTACTGGAAGGATTCCGGACTGGTTGCTTTACCATCCGAAACTTGACCTGTGGGTTCCTTTCTCTCTGGTCTTTATGCAGGAAGGAAAGACTGTAGACGGACAGTCCGCAGGATTCTCTAATGAGCCAGCAAGTATGGACTACTATTATGACCATTACGTGAACAAGGTCTATAACCCTAAAAATTTTACGGAGGAATAGGACTATATGAAATTATTTGATTACAGATATATCGCAGCTGCACTCCTGAGCGCCGCTCTGGTGGGCTGCTCGGTGGAGGAACCTCTTGCAGGCATACAGCAGGAACAGGCTCCGCAGGTGTCCGAGGGCACTGTCCAGGGCGAGCTCCTTGTGCGTTTCGACAGCACTGTGGCTGATGTCCTGGAGAAGACAGGCCTTACCAAGAGCGCTTCTGACAGAAGCGGAGTCCTGAATGTCGACCAGGTACTTGAACTCGTAGGTGGCTACGAGCTCGAGAGGGTCTTCCCATACAATTATGCTACTGAAGCAAAAACCCGTGAGGCAGGACTTCACCAGTGGTACGTGGTACGTTTCAGTGAGGACTACACAGTAGAGGAAGTCGCTTCTAAGCTCTCTAAGTTAGGAGAGGTGACAGGCGTACAGACCAACTACACCCTCAAGAGAGCTTCGTGGGAGAAGGCAAAGCCTCTGACTCCGGAAATGCTCAAGAAACTTACTACCAAGTCAGGCTACACAGGAAAGTTCGATGATGAGAACCTTCCTCTTCAGTGGAACCTTATCAACAACGGAGATCTCGGCCCTACAAAATTCGTAAAGGGTGCTGATGTGCAGGTGGAAAAGGCTTGGGAGAAGTCGACAGGACATCCGTCAATCATCGTGGCGGTTCTCGATGAGGGAATCGATGTGACACACCCTGACCTTCAGGCCAATGTGTGGGTGAACGAGAACGAGATCAAAGGATCGCACGAGGACAACGATGGAAACGGATATGCAGGTGACTACCACGGATTCAACTTCGTGAACAACATCGGCAACATCCTTACAGATGACATCTATGACACAGGACACGGCAGCCACGTTGCCGGTGTCATCGCAGCAACAAACAACAACGGCATCGGTATCAGCTCGATTGCCGGAGGAAATGGCTCACAGCCAGGCGTAAAGGTTATGTCCTGCCAGATCTTCTCCGGAGCCTATGCCGGAACCCTCCTTGATGAGGTAAGAGCCATCAAGTATGCAGCAGATAACGGCGCTGTCATCCTTCAGTGCAGCTGGGGCTATACTTCAGGAGCTGCAAACCCGATGGATTGGGGAAGCCCTATGTATGCTACAGATGAGGAGTGGGAGGCAATGAATGTTCTCGAGAAGCTTGCTCTCGACTACTTTACCCACACTGCCGGATCTCCTGACGGAGTCATCGACGGTGGTATTGCAGTATTTGCAGGTGGAAACGAGATGGCACCTCTGGCAGGTTATCCTGGAGCCTATCCGGATTTCCTTTCTGTTGCCGGAACAGCAGGAGACTTCACTCCGGCTGTCTACAGCAACTATGGCGGAGGTACTTCTATCTCTGCACCGGGAGGAGACCAGGACTACTATTATGAGTACGGCGAAGGCTATGATATGGGACTCCTCGGATGCATCCTTTCAACTGTGCCATACCACGTGAGTGAAACAGGTTATGCCTATATGGAAGGAACCTCTATGGCCTGTCCACACGTGTCGGGAGTAGTTGCCCTTGGCCTTTCATATGCAGCTCAGCAGCGCAAACATTTCAAGGTTGACGAGTTCAAGGAACTTGTCTATTCGACTTGTACACCTCTCGAGGACAAGTGGAACTATGACACTCCTAAGCTGTATTACAAGTTCGTGGCAGACCTTCAGCAGAACCAGCCTCAGACCTTCAACCTCAATGACTACAAGGGAAAGATGGGTGCAGGACAGATCAATGCATACGAACTCCTTTGTGCAATCGATGGCGCAGGTTCAGAAATGACATTCCCTAACGTGTTCCTCGCTGTAGGCGGCCAGAGCACCTTGATCCCTTCAATGTACTTCAAGAAAGGTGACGGTCTTGACTACACAGTGACAGTCGATAATGCGGCAATCGCTTCGTGCAGCAAGGATGCTGCGGGAAGACTTGTCTTCAAGGGACTAGCAGAAGGACAGACTTCTGCTACAGTCAAGTCAAGCAACGGCGAGGCTCAGTCATTTGTCATTACAGTAAGAAACAAGGCTGACAACGCAGGCTGGCTTTAATGAACAGGATAAGGCTCATATCATTGCTGTGCTTTCTGCTGGTCTGCGCGCCTGCAGCCCAGGCCCAGGTCCGTATCATCAGCAGAGAGAAACTTGATAGCGTGTCCAATCCGAAGCTTGCCCCAAACAGCAATGCACTCGAGTTTGACAGGCTGCACATAGCAGCAGAGCCTATGACTGAAGATGACGCTCCGGAAAGCTTTACCTACACTTTCCGGAACCTTTCCCAAAGTTCTTTGACCGTAAGCCGTATAGTCTCCACCTGTTCCTGCGTCCAGGCGACGTGCGACAGGAAGGTCGTAGCACCGGGGGAATATGCCACCGTAAAGGTGGTATATGACCCGAAGGGCCATCCGGGAAGCTTCGAAAGGAAGATATTCATATATACGGACGAAAATATACAGCCGTCAGCTACCCTTCGACTTTCTGTCAAGGTCTCCTCGGGCGCCGACAAGTCAGGTCAGTTTCCTGTGGATATGGGAAAGATCAGACTCAGAAGCAACGAGGTCAAGGTAAGTGCCAGGGCCAGATCGGTCCAGACGCTTGTATATATGAACGTAAGCGACGCTCCGCTCACCCTGCGCTGCGAGGATATGCTTCTTCCGAGCTGCCTGCAGTTCAGAAGCGAGCCTGAGACGGTAGGGAAGGGGGAAGAAGGCCAGATCGTCATCACTTATGATCCTGCGGCAGACGGGAAAAAAAGGAAGGAGTACCTGTTGGTGCTCAAGGATATGGGACTTCCGCCAAGCCAGTCATCGATAAAGATTAAGGTAGAATAAAGAAATATATAAAGATATGAATACAATAGTTAGAAGAATTTTGCTCTGCATCCTGTTTCCGGCAGCCCTGATGGCAGTCTCTTGCACAGAGGAGCCGGTAGAGGTCATCGAGTACCTCGATGTGAACTCAAACACGATTTCAGGCAACTGGCAGCTTGATTCCTGGAACGGCAGTGCTCTTGCGGAAGGAACCAAGATGTACATCAAGTTTGTCCGCAATGACCAGACTTACCAGATGTGGCAGACAATGGACAGCTTCAGCGACATCCCTCACTATGTCACCGGAGAATTCAACATCACGACAGATCCGATGAACGGTGCCGTCATCAACGGAAAGTACGACAACGACGAGGGCCTCTGGCAGCACAGTTATATGGTCAAGGACCTCACAGCGACAGAAATGACCTGGATAGCAGTCGACGATCCGAACTTCATCCAGCACTTCGTCCGCGTCGACTCTATCCCATACGACTCTGAAATCTAACCCCCTGTCCTAAAGCTGGTTATAAAAAATGCCTGCTGTGTTTGCACAGCAGGCATTTTTTGTAACTCGTTGGCTATCAGATTACTGCTCGTCTACGCCCTGGT
This sequence comes from Bacteroidales bacterium, assembly GCA_017560825.1. Classification (GTDB taxonomy): domain Bacteria; phylum Bacteroidota; class Bacteroidia; order Bacteroidales; family UBA932; genus Cryptobacteroides. The sequence goes on from JAFZED010000007.1 coordinate 32,135, forward strand.
CGTCAGTCTGTGGACCTGCCTGGCCGCCGAATGGGCCCTGCTGTGCTCCTGGCTGAGGACCTGCCTGTGCAGCCTTTGCCATATCCTCAGAAGCTGCGTGCCAAGCTGCCTCGAGCTCTGAGTTGTACTTGTCTATGTCCGCGAGGTTCTGAGCCTTCACAGCGTCCTTGAGTGAGTTCAGAGCGTTCTCGATTGCAGACTTCTTCTCTGCAGGGATCTTGTCGCCGTACTCCTTGAGGTTCTTCTCTGTCTGGAAGCACATTGCGTCAGCGTTGTTGATCTTGTCGATACGCTCCTTCTCAGCCTTGTCAGCAGCCTCATTTGCCTTAGCCTCGTCTCTCATTCTCTGGATCTCTGCGTCAGAAAGTCCTGAAGAAGCCTCGATGCGGATGTTCTGCTCCTTGCCTGTAGCCTTGTCCTTTGCAGAAACATTGAGGATACCGTTTGCGTCGATGTCGAATGTCACCTCGATCTGAGGTACACCTCTTGGTGCAGGTGCGATACCGTCGAGGATGAAGTTGCCGATGAGCTTGTTGTCCTTAGCCATCGGACGCTCTCCCTGGAGAACGTGTACGTCCACTGCAGGCTGGTTGTCAGCAGCTGTAGAGAACACCTGTGACTTCTTGGTAGGGATTGTAGTGTTAGCCTCGATGAGCTTTGTCATCACGCCGCCGAGAGTCTCGATACCGAGTGAGAGCGGAGTAACGTCGAGAAGAAGCACGTCCTTCACGTCACCTGCAAGCACACCACCCTGGATAGCTGCACCCATAGCCACAACCTCATCAGGGTTCACGCTCTTGTTAGGAGCCTTTCCGAAGAACTTCTCTACTACTGCCTGGATTGCAGGGATACGTGTCGAACCACCTACGAGGAGAACCTCGCTGATCTGTGATGCGCTGAGGCCTGCATCCTGGAGTGCCTTGCGGCAAGGCTCGATTGTTCTCTGAATGAGGTGGTCGGCAAGCATCTCGAACTTAGCTCTTGTAAGAGTCTTCACAAGGTGCTTAGGCATACCGTCAACAGGCATAATGTAAGGGAGGTTGATCTCTGTCGAAGTCTGGCTTGAAAGCTCGATCTTAGCCTTCTCAGCAGCCTCCTTGAGTCTCTGGAGGGCCATAGGGTCCTTCTTGAGGTCGATACCGCCGTTCTCAGCTGCGAACTCAGCTGCGAGCCAGTCGATGATCACCTGGTCAAAGTCGTCACCACCGAGGTGAGTGTCACCATTTGTTGAAAGAACTTCGAACACGCCGTCTCCGAGGTCCATAATAGAGATATCGAATGTACCTCCACCGAGGTCGTACACAGCGATCTTCATATCCTTGTTCTGCTTGTCAAGACCGTATGCAAGAGCTGCAGCAGTAGGCTCGTTGATGATACGCTTTACTTCGAGACCTGCGATCTGACCAGCCTCTTTTGTAGCCTGACGCTGTGAGTCTGAGAAGTATGCAGGAACTGTGATGACAGCCTCTGTAACCTCCTGTCCGAGGTACTCCTCTGCAGTCTTCTTCATCTTCTGGAGAATCATTGCAGAAATCTCCTGTGGTGAATAGAGACGTCCGTCGATGTCTACGCGTGGAGTGTCGTTCTCACCCTTTACAACCTTGTAAGGCACACGCTCGATGTCGCCTGTTACCTGGCTGTACTTCTCACCCATAAATCTCTTGATAGAGAAGATGGTCTTGTGAGGGTTGGTGATAGCCTGACGCTTTGCAGGGTTACCGATCTTTCTCTCACCGCCGTCGGTGAATGCAACTACTGAAGGGGTAGTTCTCTGGCCCTCGTTGTTGATGATTACTGTAGGCTCGTTACCTTCCATCACTGCTACGCAGGAGTTGGTGGTTCCAAGGTCAATTCCAATGATTTTTCCCATAATTGTTATCTTTTATATAATTTATATTTCTGTTATATATCCCTCGGCTTCGCTCGGGATGACAGTCGTACTGTTTCTCCTCGCCTTCGCTCGGGATGACGCCGCAGCGCTGTGCTGCAGCGACGCCGACATTATATCGAAAGCTGTGCCAATGGCCTTACAATAAAAATATATGCCAAAATGTCAGTTTTTATCTGCCAACCCTCCCTCCGTAATGACATAATTACTATTTTTGTCATATGATTTATCGTGAACTTACAGCTGGCGAGTTCAATGACCTCGCCTCCAGAATACTTTTCGAAGACAATCATCTTCTTATAGTGAACAAGAAGGTGGGAGAGATTGTCCAGGGAGACAAGACCTCGGACGAACCGCTTACCGAGACCTACAAGGCTTTCATTGCTCAGCGTGATGCCAAGCCCGGACAGGTCTTTATGGGCCTGCCTCATCGTCTGGACCGTCCTGTCAGCGGCATAGTGGTCCTTGCCAAGACTTCAAAGGCCCTCGAACGCCTGAATGCAATGTTCCGTGACTCAGACGTCCACAAGTACTACTGGGCCCTTGTGTGCGCTGAACCTCAGCCGGCAGAAGGACATTTGGAGGATATGATGTGGCGCAACGAGAAGCAGAACAAATCATATATATGCCGCCCGGGAGCAGCACGCAAGGACGCAAAGCTTGCCAAGCTCAATTACAGGCAGATCGGCAGGACTGACAGGTACTGGCTGGTCGAAGTGGAGCTCCTGACAGGACGCCACCACCAGATCCGCTGCCAGCTCTCAAATCTTGGCTGTCCGATCAAGGGCGACCTCAAGTACGGTGCGCCGCGCTCCAATCCTGACGGAGGAATCTCACTCCACGCGCGTAGAATAACCTTTGTTCATCCGGTAAAGAAGGAGGAAATGACCATCGAGGCACCTGTTCCGACCTCTTGGAAAGGTGTTTCTCAGAAATAGCACACATATGAAAAGAATATTTTTTGTCCTTTTCGTTCTTGCAGCCGTTGTTTCTTGCAAGAACGAGTCTTTTGTAATCATCCAGATAGCAGATGCACAGCTTGGTTTTGATGCAGCTGTCAAAGGACAGGCTCCGGGAGCAGAGTACATCAATGACCTCAGCTATGAGGTCGGTTTGCTCCAGAAGGCTGTGGCAGCAGTCAATGATAAGAAGCCGGATGCGGTGGTCTTCACCGGCGACCAGGTGAATCTTCCTGCAGATGAGGAGCAGTGGGATGCCTTCAATGAGGCCGTCTCGGGCATAGATCCGGCAATCTCAACCCTCCATATTCCAGGCAACCACGATGTCTTCATATCCGAAGGTAAGGTCGATTCCACACCTTTCACAAGCCGTTACGGAGCCGACAGGTTCGTATATGAGAACAAGAAGGTTTGTGCGGTCGGAATAAATTCCAACCTTATAAAATATGACGACCCGCGGGAGGAAGAGCAGTTCGAATGGATGAAGTCGGTGCTCGACCAGGCGGACGAAGGTGCAGTGAAATTGATATTCTGCCACCATCCGTTCTTCCTCAAGGATATAGAAGAAGAGGACGGTTACTTCCAGATCCAGAAGTCAAAGAGAAAGAAATATTTCGATATGTTCCTCGAAAAGGGTGTCGATGCTGTGTATGCCGGTCATCTCCACGACAGTTCGGAAGGGGAGTATATGGGGATACCGATGAAGACAGCCACCTCTGCGGGCTATCAGCTTGGTGAGGCGGAGCCTTCTTACAGATATATAGTGATCAGAGACGGAGCTGTGGTACAGGATAAGATGCTGGGATATTGATGTAATTTGCGAAATAATAATTTTTAACTATCTTTGCACCCGAAAAATCAACTAGTTAGAATAGTGTATGCGGCAGTGATGCCCAAAAGAGTTACAATTTTAAACTAAATTTAAACTGATTAATTATTATGGAGATCAACAACATTGGTGCAAACGCAGGCATCGTATGGAATGCCCTCAACGCAAACGGCAAGCTTACAGAGGCTAAGCTCAAGAAGGAGACAGGTCTTGCAAGCGCAGAGTTCTTCACAGCACTTGGCTGGCTCGCACGCGAGGGTAAAGTTAGTGTAGAGGTAGAGACTAAGGGTTCAAAGACTTGCGAGTATTACACTCTCAACGCATAATTTGAACTTGCCTTACAAGAAGAATGGCGGACACTTTCGAGTGCCCGCCATTCTTGTCTATATATCTTCAGGTGTTAAATCGTCTTGATCTCCTCCATTACTTCTGCGGCCTTGCTGTAGCCGTCAGCCGGTGCCTTCCACAATGTGGCAATGACAAGGCAGCCGAGGATTCCGAACATCACAGCTACGAGGAATACGGAGTTCCAGCCGAAGTTGTCTGCGAGGTAACCGAAACCGATACCGGCGATTGTGCTGGCTGCGTAACCGAATATGCCAAGGATGCCGTTTGCTGTTGCGCAGGCTCTCTTGGTAGCCTGCTGAGAGGCTGCTACTCCGAGAAGAGCCTGAGGACCATATACGAAGAATGCTGAGAGGCAGATAAGTACTGCGCTGATGATCCAGTGTGCATTCTGTGGGGTCTTCCAGAAGAGGAAGAAGCAGAGAGTCGCTCCTATTGTGCAGAGAAGGCAGGTCCTGTGAGCCTTGTTCTGCATAAACTTGTCTGTGAACCAGCCTGCCACGAGGGTTCCGAGCACTCCTCCGATGAGTTCGGATGAAGCTACGATGTTGGCAGATATGGCAATGTCGAATCCCTTGAACTGTGTAAGGAACGAGGTTCCCCATTCGAGGATGGTGAATCTGATTACATATATACAGAAGTTCGAGAGGGCGAGAATCCAGATGATAGGGTTCTTGAAGACGAGTCTCTTGAGGAAGTGGTTGTACTGCTCGCCTTTAAGCTGAACTTCTGCGCTTGAAGCTGCACAGCCGTCCTTGTGGTCAAGTTCCTCCACTTCCGGGAGTCCTACCGAAGACGGCGTGTCTCTTAGAGTGAAGAATACCACTATTGCTCCTACGAAAGCGATTGCTGCCGGAATAGCGAAGCAGAGGTTCCAGGCTGACATTCCGAAACGTGAAAGAATCCATCCGCAGAGGGCGATCACCACACCTGCTCCGATGGAATGTGAGGCGTTCCAGATAGACTGCTTGGTGGCAAGCTCTGATGGTCTGAACCAGTGTGCCATAAGGCTGGCGCAAGGAGGATAACCCATTCCGTGGATATATCCGTTTACAACCCAGAGGGATCCGATAAGGTAGATGAGTCCCATTGTCGCCTTTCCTTCTGCGTCGAGAAGGTTGAACACTCCGTCAAGCTTCGGACTGAATGCGATGGCGAAGTTTACTGCGGCTGAAAGGATGAGTCCGCCCGCTAGGAGCTTCCTGCGGCTGCAGCGGTCTGCGATGAAGCCGTTTACGAACCTCGACAGGCCGTAGATTATTCCGTTGAGGGTAATGAATATACCAAGCTGAAGCTTGGTGATTCCGAGTTCCTCCTGCATTGCCGGAAGTGCGGCGCTGAAGTTCTTGCGGAGGAAGTAATACAATATGTACGCAATCATAAGGACTATGAGGGTCCTCCACTGCCAGTACTTGTACTTTTTAGTCTGTTCCATCTTATCGGTTATTTGGTTTTTTTGATTCTTTTCTGGACAGCAACCATCATCTCGTCTGTCATTGCACTACGTGCTGCGAGTACATCAAGGAATGCAGCCAGCAGAGGGAAGAGGATGGTGATGGAAAATGTCATCTCGCCTTTATGAATTAAATAGTCTGTGCCAAGCCAGATCTGGAAACCGATTGCCAGCAGGGCGGCGATGATGCTTACTCTGGCCTGGAGGAAACGTGTCTTGAAACTTGCTGTGGCTGCGATGTGGGAAGTCGTAAGCATAAGCAGCAGTACAAGATACGGCATCTTTTCGTGATAGCGGATGATTGCTTCCTCACCTCCCGGACCTATGATGGAGGCAAAACGGCTGAACAACATCGAAACGATGAGGCCGGTCGAAATCAACAGGTAGAGTGTCTGTATTCTTTTCCACATAATTGTGACGTTTTGTTAAGATAAGTCTGCAAAAATAGGAAAATTAAGAGGAAAAAACTATATTTGAACGATTGTTGCACTTTAATAACGATACATATTAATAAATCGAAAGATATGAGAATAGCAGAATCTGAACTTATAATCAACGGCGACGGCTCGGTGTTCCACCTTCACCTCCGCCCGGAAGAACTCGCAGATAATGTCATCCTTGTCGGAGACCCCGGCAGAGTGGATATGATCGCGGAATATTTTGAAGAGAAGGAGTTCCGTCACGCTTCACGTGAATTTGTTTCAGTGACAGGCAAATATAAAGGTGTGAGAATGACGGCTCTCTCGACCGGAATCGGAACCGACAACATTGACATCGTGATGAACGAGCTTGACGCACTCGCAAACATAGACTTTGAAACTCGTGAAGTGAAGCCTGAGCATCGCACGCTGAACATAATCCGTATCGGTACTTCAGGAGCGATACAGCCTGACATTCCTCTGGGGTCGTTTGTATTCTCGCACATTTCTGTAGGTTGTGACGGCCTTATGAACTGGTATGCAGACCGTGACAGCATTTCCCTTCTCGACATAGAGGAGGCATTCAAGAAACATACAGGCTGGAACAAGCATCTTCCTGACCCTTATTTTGTCAGAGCCGGCAAGAAGATGTCAGACCTTTTCCGTGACTGTACTTACAAGGGTATGACCATCGCCGCTTCCGGCTTCTACGGCCCTCAGGGACGAGTGCTCCGTATGCCACTTGCAATGCCGGATATGCTTGACACCTTCGAATCATTCCGCTTCGGTGACGAGCGAGTTACAAACTTCGAGATGGAAGGATCCGCAATTGCTGGTATCGCTGCCCATCTGGGACACAATGCCGGTACAGTGTGCTGCATCATAGCCCACAGACATCACAAGGCCAGTAACCCGGACTACAAACCGCAGGTAAGAAAGCTGGTAGAGCTTGTCCTTGACAAACTTGCAGAATAGACATTAAAAGGCTGGCCACACGGGCCAGCCTTTCATATTTTTATTTTCCGTACATATCCTTTCTGGACTGTGGTCCTCCTCCTTTGTAGACGTCGGGGTCGGAGATCCACGCTTCGATTATCCTTTCCTTCTTCTGCATTACGTTCTTTTCGAGGAAGTCCTTCTGGATGTTGATGGTTGTTCCCATCGATCCAGCAACTTCGTGGCCGTAGTCTATGAAATGGAACATATTGTAGTTGAATCCGAATTTCTGGAACCTTTTCACAAGCTTGCCGCCTCCGAAGAAGCCGAGGTTGAACACTTTGATCTGCTCGTAAGGAACCAGGCTGTCGCTTGTTCCGTGAAGCATAAGTGTCGGTGCAGGTCTGTTCTTGTAGTCTACTTTTCCTTCCCTTGAAAGGATAGCGCCCGAGAATGACATCACTCCGGCATAGTTGAATCCCTGAGGCAGTACAGACGCCCAGACTGTACGGTTGCTGATTTCATATTCAGCCTGCATTACCGAGATTGCGCCGGCAGACGATCCGCTGATCACCAGGTTCTTAGGGTCCACGTTCAGCTGCTCTGCGTTCTCGATGATGAAGTTGGTGGCACTGAAGAGGTCTTCTACTGCCATATGGATGGCCTTGTCAAGTACGTTGACCTGCGCTATGCCCACTTTATTCGAGCCCTTGAGTCCGAGTCTGTAATCTATTGAGATGATTCCGTAGCCGTCGTCTGTCATCTGTTTGAACCACTTGTGGTAGCTGGCGTCGTCGCGGGTTCCTCTCAAGAATCCTCCGCCGAACATAAAGATTATGGTAGGTTTTCTGATCCCTCCGATGCTTGTCTCGCTGCCTTTTGCAGGGTTATATACATCAAGGAACAGATTGCAGGTGTCTCTCTCTGCATAAATGTAGGTGCCGTCAGGCGAAATGACCTGTGTCTGAGCTTCCGCATTGGTGAAAGCTGACATAGCCAGCAGGCTGGCTGTGATGATCAGTAATTTCTTAAACATATATTCTATGGTTATTTTTCTCCTGTAATGAGCTTTTCAGATGGTATCAGTCTCTGGATCGCCTTGATGTGGCCGAAGAACCGGAATGCTATCACGCGGACTACAGTGTAGCAAGGGATAGCAACGATCATAGCGAGAGGTCCGCCGATGTGTCCTACTATGAGCAGGACAATGAAGATCTCGAGAGGCTTGGCCTTGATGCTTGTCGAATATATCACAGGCTGATAGAAGAAGTTGTCGATCAGCTGTGTGAAGCAGAAGATGGCTATGAGGATGGCTGTGAACAGCCAGAAGTTGACGTCAAGTCCTATAGGGGTGACGCTTGTGTATTTGATTACAAGTCCCAGTACTGTTCCCAATGCACCTCCCATAAGAGGACCCACATAAGGGATTATGTTCAGGATGCCTGTAAGGAAGGCTATACCGATTGCAGCATTGAAGCCGAGCCTTGCAATGAACATAAGTCCGATGAAGTTGACGAGTGCCACTCCGGTGACCTCGATCATCACACCGATAAAGTAGCGTGAAAGCAGGTATCCGATGTCAGAGATGGCCTTTTCTGTGGTCTTTTCGTGTTTGTCCGGCACCAAGGCGCAGACGATGCTTGTGAACAGGCCGTCATCCTTGATGAAGAAAAAGGATATGAAGACAACCGAAAAGAGGCCTACTCCAAAGCTCGTAAGGAACGAAGTCGCTGAGCCGATTACGGAAGATATGGTGGATACGTTGAATATATTCTGGAGCTCTTTTACCGCAACTACTTCCAGACGGAAGTCTTCTCCAAGCTGAGGGAAGGTGTTTCTGAGAAATTCATTCAGATTTGCAAGAGGTACTGCTATGCTGCCTGCCGAACTTTCCAGAGTGCTTATGGAGATGCCCTTGAGGATTCCGCTCACGATAGGGAAGAGCATAGTCACGACGCTGATGATGATGGTCATAGTGACCAGCAGCGTTAGTGCCGCCAGCATCCAGTCAGGGGCCTTTCTTCCTTTGATTTTCAATTTTTTCAGAAGGCCCATCACCGGCTTGCCGATGAGTGACACCACAACAGCTATCAGTACATATATAAGTACGTTCCTGAAGTACCAGCACAGGCCGGCAATTATTGCTGCGCCTGCAGCCATAATTATATATTTGGCCAGTTTGTCGGTATATCTTTCGTTCTGTTCCATATAAATCCGTTTAATGTCGATGCACCTACAAATATAGTGAAAGCTTTCATTTTTTTGCGGCTTTGTGTTGCTTGTGCTTTATCTTGGCACAATGCGGGTGTACCTTTGCATCAACAAAACAACAGAACACTTTAAAAGACACGGTTATGAATACAGAAAACACCCTCGCTTTCATAGGCTCAATGATCTCATCAGAAGCTTCTTACAGAACATTGGTCGATATGATCAACGAAATGGATCTTGAACTTATGGACATCAGCCTTGTCTAGCGCCACTGAACCTTGGTAGATTCCTTGTCTTCAGACAGGCTGACGCTGATCTTAGTGTGTTCGGATGCCTTTTTACCTGAAAGCATCCTCTCGGCGATAATGTGCTCAGAAACAGGATCTTCGATGTATCTCTGAACAGCCCTCTTGAGCGGTCTTGCTCCGTAGCTCGGATCATAGCCCGCCTCTGCAACGAACCTCTTGGCTGTTGCTGTGACTGTGAGTTCGAATCCGGCTTCCTTGACGCGTTTCTTCAGACCCTTGAGCTCGATGTCGATGATCTTCGCCAGGTCATCCTTGGTCAGAGGATTGAAGAACACCTGCTCGTCGACACGATTGATGAATTCCGGTGGGAATGCTTTCTTCACTGCCTTCTCCAGGACGGTCTTCCTGTTGTTGCGGACATTCTGGCCTGAAGTGCTGAAGCCCATTCCGTTACCATACTCCTCAAGCTCGCGGCTGCCGACATTTGATGTCATTATGACTATTGTGTTCCTGAAGCTGACTGTCCTGCCTGTGCTGTCGGTAAGTCGTCCTTCATCAAGAACCTGAAGAAGCAGGTTGAACACGTCCGGATGTGCTTTTTCTACCTCGTCAAGAAGCACGACGCAGTAAGGTTTCCTCCTTACCCTTTCGCTGAGCTGTCCGCCTTCCTCGAATCCGACATATCCCGGAGGCGCTCCGATGAGTCGGGACACATTGAACTTCTCCATATATTCGCTCATATCCAGGCGTATCATATTCTCTTCCGAGTCGAAAAGGTACTCGGCGAGCGACTTGGCCAGCTGCGTCTTTCCTACTCCTGTGGGACCGAAGAACAGGAAGGTTCCGATAGGTTTGTTCGGGTCCTTGATGCCGGCCCTGTTGCGTCTGATGGCACGTACGACCTTGTCGACCGCCTCCTCCTGGCCTATGATTCTGCGGCTGAGCATATCCTTCATTTTCAGAAGCTTGCTTCCTTCGCCTTCCGCGATTCTTCCTGAAGGGATGCCTGTCATCTTGGATATGATTTCAGCCACATCTTCAGCTGTCACGCGGCCTGTGCCCTTCGGGTTCTTCAGTCTTACCATAGAACCTGTCTCGTCCATCGCATCGATGGCCTTGTCCGGAAGACAACGGTCTGTTATGTATCTGTCTGACATCTTCACGCACGCTTCTATAGCTTCGTCCGTGTAGATGACATTGTGGTGCTTTTCGTAATTGGTCTTCAGACGGTCAAGGATAGAGATGGAGTGCGCTATGTCTGTGTGTTCCACAGTGATTTTCTGGAACCTTCTGTCAAGGGCTCCGTCCTTCTCCACGATCTTCCTGAACTCGTCCATAGTGGTCGCTCCGATGCACTGGATCTCTCCTCTTGCAAGCGCTGGCTTGAGCATATTGGCCGCGTCGAGACTTCCGGATGCTCCTCCTGCTCCGACTATGGTGTGGAACTCGTCGATGAACAGTATCACATTAGGGTCATCAGCTGCAGCCTTGATGATAGTCTTGAGCCTCTTTTCGAAGTCTCCGCGGTACTTGGTGCCAGCTACAATGGAGCCTAAATCCAAGGAAATCAATCTCTTGTCTGCGAGTGCCGACGGGATCTGACCTGTTGCTATCTTTATCGCGATTCCCTCTACGATGGCTGACTTTCCGACTCCCGGGTCGCCCACAAGCATAGGGTTGTTCTTCCTTCTCCTGCCCAGGATCTGGATCACTCTCTGGATCTCGTCCTCGCGTCCGACCAGCGGGTCAAGCTTTCCTTCGCGGGCTGCCTGAGTGATGTCGTAGCCGAACTCTTCAAGAGGCGGCTGTGCCGGTTCCTCCTTGGTATTTTCGTCGGCAGCTACAGCCCTTATCCTTATGCGCGGAGTCTCTTCGTTCTCCTTTTCCGGTGTCTCTTCCTCCTGCGTTCCCCTGTCCAGCATATCACATCTGTCGAGGTACCTGAATATGTTGCCGTACTCCAGGCCTGTGTCCTTCAGATATGTGCTTCCATAGGACCCGCCAGCCCTTGTGAGGGCGAGCAGCAGATGTTGCGACGAAGCTTGCCTGCTGTGCACCTTTGCAGCCTCAAGCAGAGTGAAGCTGAGCACGTTCTGGGCACCTCTGGAGAAGCTCACGTTGTCGATCTCTGAGTAGGGGATGTGCTCGTTTGTAAATATGTGATTGTCAATGAACTGCTTCATTTCGTCCAGGTCTGTGGCGAGGCCTCTGAGCGCGTCTGCCGCCGTGTTCTCCCTATGACGGATGATGCCGAGAAAAAGGTGGTCGGGAGCGATTCCGTAGCTGCCTGTCCTCATCGCTTCTTCTCTGGAAAAATTTATGATTGAGTTCAGTTCATCTGATATGCTGATGTCCATAGGATAAAAATCGTGTCTGGTTGTTAGAAATTCGACTTTGATTGCACAAAATTACTAAAATTTTCGTAACTTTGCCAAGATGTAAATTAAGATTAAGACTTAGAACAGAAATATGGAAAATGAAGTAAAGACCGGAAGGATTGAGCAGGTGAACATCGACCAGCAGATGAGGAGTGCGTACATCGACTACTCTATGTCTGTAATCGTGTCGCGAGCTCTTCCTGATGTGCGTGACGGTTTCAAGCCTGTGCACAGAAGGGTGTTGTTCGGAATGGATGGACTCGGACTTCGTCATACAAGCCAGACAAAGAAGTCTGCCCGTATCGTCGGTGAGGTACTCGGTAAGTACCACCCGCACGGAGACTCAAGCGTTTACGATGCAATGGCCAGAATGGCCCAGGACTGGAGCTTGAGGTACCCGCTTGTCTTCGGACAGGGTAACTTCGGTTCGATGGACGGCGACCCGGTAGCGGCAATGCGTTACACCGAGGCAAAACTTTCGAAGCTCTCTGATGAAGTGCTTGCAGACCTTGAAAAGGACACAGTGGATTTCCAGAACAACTTCGACGACTCTCTTCAGGAGCCTACAGTGCTTCCTACAAAGCTCCCGCTCCTTCTTTTGAACGGTTCGTCAGGTATCGCTGTGGGTATGGCGACCAATATGGCTCCTCACAACCTTACAGAGTGCTGCGACGCTATATGTGCGTATATAGACAATCCGGAGATCACCATCGAGGAACTTATGCATTATGTCAAGGGTCCTGACTTCCCTACAGGAGGTATCATTCAGGGCCGTCAGGGCATAAAGGATGCGTTTGAGACAGGTAGAGGCCGTATCGTCATCCGCTCGAAGACTGAGATCGAGGTGAGCGATTCGGGTCGTGAGACCATCGTCGTGACAGAGATCCCGTATATGGTGAACAAGCGCGAGATGATCGAAAAGATTGCAGAACTTGTCGAGACCAAGAAGATTGAAGGAATTGCATATATCAACGACGAGACCACAATGAAGGGCGTGCGCATCGTCATCCGACTCAAGAAGGATGCGAATGCGAATGTGGTCCTCAATATGCTCTACAAGTACAGCCCGCTTCAGTCAAGCTTCTCTGTGAACAACGTGGCCCTCGTAAACGGAAGACCTCGCACACTGAACCTGAAGCAGCTCATCAAGTACTTCGTACGTCATCGTCACGAGGTTATCCTCAGAAGGACAAGATTCGATCTTGAAAAGGCTCAGAAGAGGGCCCACATCCTCGAAGGTCTCCTCAAGGCGCTCGACGTCATCGACGAGATCATCAGAATCATCCGCGCATCAAAGAGTGTCGAGGATGCCAAGACAGAGTTGATGGCGACATTCGGATTCTCGGAAGTACAGGCAACGGCAATTGTCGAGATGAGACTCCGTCAGCTCACAGGTCTGGAAAGAGAAAAGCTCCAGAGTGAGTACGACGAGCTTATGAAGTTCATCCAGTACTGCCAGGACGTTCTCGCAGACGAGAACCTCCAGATGGGCATCATCAAGGATGAGACTATGGAGATGAAGGAGAAGTACGGCGACGAAAGACGTACCGAGATTGCCCTCTCTTCAGACGAATTCAATCCTGAGGACTTCTATGCTGACGAAGATGTAGTGATCACAATCTCGCATCTTGGATATATCAAGAGAACTTCACTTACCGAGTACCGTCTCCAGAACAGAGGTGGTGTGGGAATGAAGGGAAGCGCGACACGCGACGAGGACTTCATCGAGCACATCTATGTCGCGAATATGCACAGCACAATGCTCCTGTTCACCCAGAACGGAAAGTGCTACTGGCTTAAGGTCTATGAAATTCCGGAGGGATCACGTGCCTCAAAGGGACGTGCCATCCAGAACATCATCAACATCGAGCCGGATGACAAGATCAAGACTTACCTGAATGTCCGCAACCTCAAGGACGAGGAATATGTGAACAATACATATATAGTTCTCGGAACCAAGAAGGGTATCATCAAGAAGACATCCCTCGAGGCTTACTCAAGACCAAGGGCAAACGGTGTCATCGCAGTTACTGTACGTGACGGAGACGAACTCCTCGATGCTGTTCTCACAAACGGCAATTGCGAGATCCTTCTTGCAGGACGCAAGGGACGCTGCTGCCGCTTCGATGAAGCGGATGCAAGAGCACTCGGAAGAACTGCATCAGGTGTGCGTGGCATAACTATTGAAGATGATGACGAGGTTATCGGAATGATAGCATATGATCCGAATGCTGAGGATGCGTCTGCACACAGCCTCCTCGTAGTCAGTGAAAATGGTTATGGAAAGCGTTCGGAGTTCGACGAGTATCGCAAGACAAACAGAGGCGGAAAGGGCGTCAAGACATTGAATATCACAGAGAAGACAGGTGCTCTTGTGGCAATGAAGAATGTGACTGACGAGAACGATCTTATGATCATCAACCGCTCTGGCATCACCATCAGAATGGCAGTCGCAGACATCAAGGTTGCAGGCCGTGCTACTCAGGGCGTACGCCTCATCAACATCAGGGAGGGAGACTCGATTGCAGCTATCTCTGCAGTAAACAAGTCAGAGGAAGAGCAGAATCTCCAGCAGCCGGCACAGGAGCAGGCTCCCGAGTCAACAGAACAGACAAATAACTAAATAACTTAATACCAAATTATTATGAAAAGAATTTTGATCGCATTGGCAGTACTCCTTTCAGTACAGGTAGCTGATGCACAGACAAAGTCACCAGATGCAGCAAAGAAGGCAGTAGCCGCTGCAGAAGCTGCAGCTGAGAATCCAAAGAAGGCTGCTAAGGTAGCAACTTGGGTAAAGCTCGCATCATCTTATATGGATGCGTACAACGCACCTGCAGGTTCAGCTTGGGTAGGCGCATCAAAGCAGGAGCTCCAGCTCCTTATGGGTGGCCAGCAGCCGCTCGCAGTTGAGAATGTAGAGCTTGGTGGCGAGGCTCTTGTAAAGGAGACTTACGCTGACAAGGATTTCTACTTCAACGGTGGCGGACAGCTTGTTCTTATCGACGTTACTAAGCCAGTTGTAGAGAACGCTCTTGCAAAGGCTATCGATGCTTACAAGAAGGCTTATGAGGTAGACGTGAAGAAGTCAAAGATCAAGGACATCACAGGTGGTCTTGAGATCGTTGCAAGAAAGTATATGGATGAGGCTATGAATGCTTACACATTCGGTGACCTCGCTAAGGCATCGGAGCTCTTCGAGGCTGCTGCAGATGCTTCAGCAATCGAGCCGCTTGCAAAGAACGACACTACAGCTCTTTACAATGCTGGTTACACTGCTTGGGCAGTAGGTAACAATGAAAGAGCTAAGGGTATCTTCGAGAAGTGCCTTGCTATCGGTTACTACTATGAGGGTGGCGAGGTATACGCAAAACTCGGTGACATCTACACTAAGCTTGGTGACGCAAAGAAGGGCGCAGCTACTCTTGAGGAAGGTTTCGTTAAGTTCCCACAGAGCCAGAGCATCCTTATCGGTCTTATCAACTACTACATCTCAAGCGGCGAGAACACAGACCGTCTCTTCTCTCTCATCGATGAGGCTAAGAAGAACGAGCCTAACAATGCTTCTCTCTACTATGTTGAGGGTAACATCTACAAGGAGCTCAAGCAGATTGACAAGGCTGTAGAGAAGTATATGATGTGTGCTCAGATCAACCCTGAGTATGAGTATGGCTTCATCGGAGCAGGCGTAATGTACTATGAGCTTGCTATCGAGCTTCAGGAGAAGGCTTCAAACGAGCTTGATGACAAGAAGTGGATGGAGCTCAACAAGCAGTTCGAGGAGGCTCTCAAGAACGCCCTCAATCCATTCGAGAGCGCATTCAACCTTACAAAGGACGAGTCACTCAAGGTGAGCATCGCAGAGTACCTCAAGAACATCTACTACCGTTTCATCTCTAACGGTCCCGAGTTCGAGGAAGGTTATAAGAAGTACAACGACATCGTAGCTTCACGCTAATCGTTATACATATTAATATATAGGAAGAGCAGACCGTCAGGCCTGCTCTTCTTTTTCAAATGCTTTGACTATCTTGGCTACAAGAGGGTGTCGGACTATGTCTTCGTTCTTGAAGAATATTGTCTTGACGCCCTTTATGTTTTTTGTCAGCTCTATTCCTTTCAGGAGTCCCGAGTCCCTT
The DNA here is from genome assembly GCA_017560825.1 of Bacteroidales bacterium. Taxonomy (GTDB): domain Bacteria; phylum Bacteroidota; class Bacteroidia; order Bacteroidales; family UBA932; genus Cryptobacteroides. Next base: position 47,940 of record JAFZED010000007.1, read on the forward strand.
TTGTTAGGAAGGTCGATCTGGCTGGCGTCTCCTGTGACGATGAATTTGGCATCGCAGCCCATACGGGTGAGGAACATCTTCAGCTGGCCGAGGTTGGTGTTCTGCGCCTCGTCGAGAATCACGCAGGCTCTGTCCAGGGTGCGGCCTCTCATATATGCAAGTGGGGCAATCTGAATGGTTCCTTCAGCCATAAATTCCTGGAGCCTCTTGCCTGGAATCATATCCCCGAGGGCATCGTACAGAGGCTGGAGATACGGGTCAAGCTTGTCCTTGAGGTCGCCTGGCAGGAATCCGAGCCTTTCACCTGCCTCTACAGCAGGTCTTGTCAGGATGATCCTCTTTATCTCTCTGTTTTTCAATGCTCTGACTGCCAGTGCTATGGCTATGTAGGTCTTACCTGTTCCGGCTGGGCCTACTGCAAAAAGAAGATCGTTTTCAAAATACGACTTCACCATCTCCTGCTGGGTGCGGTTGCGGGCCTTGATCGGCTTGCCGTCATTGCCGTAGACGATTGTGGATTCGCCTGTAAGCTTGAACCTGTCCGGAGATGATTCGCCGTCGAACAGGTCTTCCACATCGTATGGAGTCACGTTCATCTTGTGCTGTCTTCTTTCGATCAGCATATGAAGTTTCTTCTCAAATGAAAGTGTGTCTTCTTCTGTGCCTTCAAGGATGATTTCGTTGCCTCTTGCCACCACTTTCAGATTAGGAAAATAGGTGCACAAGGCCTCCAGATTCTTGTTGGCTGCCCCATAGATCTCAATGGGGTCAATGGATTCAAGTACAATTGTCTTCTTGCTCATTATCAGTCTTTTATTCCTGTTTTTTCTTTTACGTGTCTGTAGGTGTCAATCATTTTGTCATAGTCGTATGATCCGAGCCACCTGTCCTTTTTACCTATGAATTTCTTCACTGGGATCACTGTGTATGACCTATTGTATCCACCTGGTCTTGAACACCAGATGTAGGTGAAGTCGATAGGCAGGAACTTCAAGTCCCCGTTGTGCAGCCGGACTACTGAAATCTTGGCCAGCAGACCGAGCTGGGTGTTTCTTGCGCTCATATTCGAGACTGCATTTCCCAATGAATATGCCACATTCGCTGAGCCTGTAATCTGTGCGTCCTGAATGACGTGCGGGTGACTTCCGATTATGAAATCCGCCCCGTTTTCCGACAGCCATACGGCCATTTCTTCCTGGGTCTCATTGTGTTTCAGGACGTATTCGTCTCCCCAATGAGGCAAGGCTATGGTAAGGTCTGCGTCTTCGTTATATGCCTTTGCAAACGCTTCTCTCAAGAAGTCCCTGTTTGCCATATAATTGACTTTAGGCCAATGGGTTCCGCTTCCCATATTTGTTCCGTAAGTGAAGTTTATCAAGGCAGTTCTTATGCCCTTTTTCAGTACGAAAAGCGGATTGGTCTCCTCCCTTTCCTCCTCACCGGACGCAAGGCCGGTGAAACGGATGTCTTTCATATTTCTATATATATCCAACGTCCTTTCCGCACCCTTGCCGCCCTTGTCGAAGATGTGGTTGTTGGCGGTTAGAAATATGTCGAAGCCACAGTCGGCCAGGTACTTTGCGTAGCTGTCCGGCGCGGAGAAGCACGGGTAGCCTGTGTGTGGCTCTCCAGCCAGGGTGAACTCCATATTCGCAATTGCGATGTCGGCCTTTTCTATATCCTCTTGTATAAGGTGAAAATAGGAACTGAAATCGTAATCCTGACCGCCTCTGTGGGCATTTTGGATCTGGTTGGCGTGCATCATCATATCACCTGCCACAAGGATGGTCAGGGTGTCGGATGCAAACAAAGGTTCGACCTCGAATATTGACTTTGACCATCTTTCCGGCATAATTATTTCCTGTGCATCGAGGTTTGTGCCCCCGAGTGTGCAGAAAGTGATTATTGAAGCGGCTGTGAGCTTAAATATATGTGAAGAAAAAATGGCCAATATCAGTGTTATTTAGTTTCTCAAGTCATCCCCGACTTGATCGGGGATCTCTTGCAAATATATCAAGAATTATTTTGTCTCAGAGTATTAAATCGTTAAATTTGCACGAATACGCAATTTTGAACGCAAAATGAAACCCAACGTGAAAATCTTTGATGGTATGAGACATAATGTGACACTTCTTCTTGCTGTTCTTATGATGACAGTTACAAGCTGTGATTTTATGAGAGTGCTGGCCGGAAGGCCTACAAGCAAGGACATAGAGAACAAGAGGCTGGAGATAATCAAGGCTGAGGAGGCCGCTCTTCAGGCCAAGCTTGACTCAATGAGACTTCAGGAGGAGAAGAGGGTTGCTGATTCCCTTGCCGCAATGCAGGCTTTGGTTTCAGCCGGCGTAGTGCTGTCTGGCCCTGAGAGGCTTGGAGGCCTTGTAGCTGAGTCACTTCCGTTAAAATATCACGTGGTAGCAGGTGCGTTCAAAGATGGAAAGAATGCTCAGAAGCTTGCTGATGAAGCCTCTGCCAAAGGTTATAAGGTTGCTCTTCTCGAATGCAGAAGGGGAATGATTGCAGTGGGACTATGCCCGTCTGACAACATTGCTGAGGTAGCCTCATCATATGATGCGTTGAAGAATGAAACGTTCTTTCCAAAGGATGCGTGGGTGCTTGTAATGGAGTAGTTTATGAAATTGAAGAAGTTGTTTTTATTGTGCATTGCACTCATTGTGTCACTGACTGCTGGCGCGCAGTTCCGTGAAGGTGCCTCGTATGAGGAACTCTATGACAGCGAGACAGTTGCAGCTGTGAAATCTCACGTGAGAGAACTTTCTGCCAATCATCTTGAGGGTAGAAAGCCGGGTTCCGAGGGCGAAAAGTACGCGGCTGAGTACGTTGCTGCAAAGTTCAAGGAGTACGGTCTCGACTTGCTTTCGCCTGCAGATGGCGAGGTGTTCGGTATCAAGACCGAGTCAGGAGACACTATCACCTCAAGAAACGTCATCGCCTATGTCCAGGGATATGACAAAAATCTTCGCGACCACTACATCGTGGTCGGCGCCAGACTTGATAATATCGGTACATCTGTCACGATGATTGACGGCAAGCCGGTCGAGAGGGTGTACTGCGGAGCAAACGGTAATGCTTCAGGACTTGCAATGCTCCTGGAGCTTGCAAGAATGGTCCAGACCAACTCAATCCTCTTCCGACGTTCTGTCATTTTCGTCGCTTTCGGCGCTTCGACGGAGACTTTTGCCGGATCGTGGTACTTCCTGAACCGTTCTTTCAAGGGCGCGGATTCCATCGACGGAATGATAAACCTGGATATGCTTGGCACAGCCTATAACGGCTTTTATGCCTACACATCGTCAAATTCGGATATGAATGCTCTCATCGGAACGCTTTCGGGTAACCTTCAACCTATTGTTCCTGAAGTGGTTGCTGTTGAACCATATCCTTCCGACCACAGGGCTTTCTATGACAAGGAGATACCTTCGGTGATGTTTACCACAGGCCGTTATCCTGAACACAACACAGACAGGGACACCCAGTCCATCATAGATTTTGAAAATATGGAAAGGGAACTGGAATATATCTACAACTTTACTGAGGCCCTTGCAAATGCGAATGAAAAGATGCTTTTCCTCGCTTCTGACCTGCCGGTAAGCAAGCGCTCGGGTGAGGATGTGGTTTCGTATTATGAATGTGACCAGAGACCGACCTTCCTCGGTACGTCCGAGCCGTCCCAGTTCCTTGAGAAGTGGGTCTATCAGTACCTGAGGTACCCGGAGAAGGCTGTCCGTGACGGCGTGCAGGGACGTGTGGTGGTAGAATTTGTCATCGAGAAGGATGGAAAGGTTTCTGATGTCAGAGTCATAAAAGGCGTGTCGGAAGAACTTGATGCAGAGGCAGTTAAAGTCATAAGCGCGTCCCCTAAGTGGAAGCCTGGAAGGGTGAGGGGAGAGAAGGTGCGTACAACCCTGAGCCTCCCTGTCGAATTCCGACTTGAAAAGAAAGGCTCCAAATCGTCAAGGCATTAAAGAATTAATATTATCTTTACAAGATATTTTATATACCTATGGAATACAATTTTAAGGAAATCGAAAGCAAATGGCAGTCATTCTGGGCTGCCAATCAGACATTCAAGGCTGAGATCGACAATTCAAAGCCCAAATATTATGTCCTTGATATGTTCCCGTATCCTTCCGGAGCGGGTCTTCACGTGGGACACCCGCTCGGATACATCGCGAGCGACATCTACAGCCGTTACAAGCGTCTGTGCGGATTCAATGTCCTTCATCCGATGGGCTATGATGCGTTCGGCCTTCCGGCAGAGCAGTATGCGATCCAGACCGGACAGCACCCTGCAGTGACTACAGAGAAGAACATTGCGCGTTACCGCAACCAGATGGACCGTATCGGATTCTCTTATGACTGGTCACGTGAGGTGCGCACCTGTGATCCTGAGTACTACAAGTGGACTCAGTGGGCATTCCTTAAGATGTTCGACAGCTGGTATGACAATGCACAGCAGAAGGCGCGTCCGATTGCTGATCTCGAAGCGGCTTTCGCACAGGGCGGAAGCGCCGCTGTCGATGCAGCCTGCGGTGACGTGAAGCCGTTTACAGCAGAAGAGTGGGCAGGCTACTCTGAGAAGGAGAGAGCTGATGTGCTTATGCAGTACAGGATCGCTTATCAGGGTGAGACTTCGGTAAACTGGTGCCCGGCTTTGGGTACAGTGCTCGCAAACGACGAGGTGAAGGAAGGCTACTCTGTACGTGGCGGACATCCTGTGGAGCAGAAGAAGATGACACAGTGGCAGCTGCGCGTGTCTGCATATGCAGGAAGACTTCTTGATGATCTCGAAACTCTCGAATGGACTGACTCACTGAAGGATATGCAGCGCAACTGGATAGGCAAGAGCCAGGGTGCAGAGATGGTCTTCAAGGTTTCGAATGGAGAGCAGGAGTACGATATGACTATCTTCACCACCAGGGCTGACACAGTCTTCGGCGTTACCTTTATGGTACTTGCTCCAGAGAGCGAGTGGGTGGAGAAACTCACAACTCCTGAGCAGAAAGAGGCTGTCGAGGAGTACCTCGCAATGGCAAAGAAGAAGACAGAGCGCGAGAGAATGACACAGGGCAAGAAGGTTACCGGTGTCTTCTCAGGTTCATATGCAGTAAATCCTCTCACAGGTGACAAGGTGCCTGTGTGGATCTCTGAGTATGTTCTTGCCGGCTATGGTACAGGTGCAATTATGGCTGTGCCTGCACACGACAGCAGAGACTACGCTTTTGCAAGACACTTCGACCTTCCTGTCATTCCTCTTATCGAGGGATGCGACGTAAGCGAGGCAAGCTTTGACGCAAAGGAAGGAAAGATGTGCAACTCAGGTTTCCTAAATGGAATGGATGTAAAAGAGGCGATTCCTGCAGCTATCGACTATGTTGAGAAGCACGGAATCGGCCGCAGAAAGATAAACTACCGTCTTCGTGATGCGATCTTCTCGCGTCAGAGGTATTGGGGAGAACCGTTCCCTATGTATTTCAAGGATGGCATCGCCACACCTATGCCTTTCGAGTCACTTCCACTCGAACTTCCGGAGGTAGACAAGTTCCTCCCTACAGAGACAGGAGAGCCACCTCTTGGACGTGCTGAGGGCTGGACAGTGGACGGCTATCCTATCGAGAAGAGCACAATGCCGGGCTTTGCAGGCAGCAGCGCCTACTATCTCAGATATATGGACCCTCACAACAACGAGGCTCTTGTAAGCAGAGAGGCTGACGAGTACTGGCAGGATGTAGACCTTTATATCGGTGGTACTGAGCACGCTACAGGTCACCTTATCTACTCCCGTTTCTGGAACAAGTTCCTCTATGATCTCGGATACATCTGCAAGAACGAGCCTTTCAAGAAGCTCATCAACCAGGGTATGATCCAGGGACGCTCGAACTTCGTTTACAGAATCATCAACACAAACACCTTTGTTTCTGCAGGACTGAAGGACCAGTACGAGACAACTGAGATTCACGTGGATGTGAACATCGTGTATAATGACCGTCTCGACCTTGAGGCTTTCCGCAACTGGATGCCTGAGTATGCAACTGCTGAGTTCATCCTCGAGGATGGCGAGTACATCTGCGGATGGGCAATCGAGAAGATGTCAAAGTCTATGTTCAACGTGGTGAATCCGGATATGATCTGCGACACTTACGGCGCTGACACTCTGAGACTTTACGAAATGTTCCTCGGCCCGCTCGAGCAGTCTAAGCCTTGGGACACAAAGGGTATCGATGGAGTGAACCGTTTCCTCAAGAAGGTGTGGAGAATGTTCTATGACCGTGACGGCTTCATCGTGACAGATGAGAAGGCTACGCCGGAGGAACTCAAGTCTCTCCACAAACTCATCGGTAAGGTGCGCACAGACATCGAGGCGTTCTCATTCAACACAGCTGTCAGTGCGTTTATGATTGCAGTGAACGAACTCAACGACCTCAAGTGTACAAAGCGTGAAATCCTCGAGCCGCTGATCATCCTCCTTTCACCGTTTGCTCCGCACATCGCAGAGGAACTTTGGGAGGCTCTCGGTCACAAGGAAAGCATCACCTATGCTGCCTTCCCTGAGTACATCGAGGCATATACAATTGAAAACACCTGCACATATGCGGTTTCATTCAACGGTAAGACAAGATTTACTGTCGAACTCCCTCTCGATATGCCTCGCGAGGAAGTTGATGCACACGTAAGAGGTCTTGAGCTTACCTCGAAATATGTAGCCGGCGGCAACATCGTGAAAGTGATCGTTGTGCCTGGAAAGATCGTCAATATAGTCGTAAAATAAATATGAAGCTTGAGAAGATATTGGCTACCGTCTGGGATTATTTCCTGATGACAGTCGGTTCAGTCATCTTTGTGATGGCCTGGACATCCTTCCTTATTCCGAACGGACTCGCCAGCGGTGGTCTGACAGGTCTCTGTACCATTCTCCAGTATGGCACAGGAATACCTGTGGGATGGACCTACCCGGCGTTGAATGTAATCCTCCTTCTTCTCGGATTCCTTGTCCTGGGCAAGGGATTCGGATTCAAGACCATCTATGTGATTGCATTCACGTCCATTCTGTTCGAAGTGCTCCCTAAATTTCCGGCACTTGAGGTTCTTATGGATGAGAAACTTCTTGTTGTGCTTGTGGGTTCGGTGATGGAATCGGTAGGTATCGGAATTGTCCTTCTGCGAGGAGGAAGTACTGGTGGCCTTGATATCATAGCAATGATTATCAATAAGTTCTGGCCGATTTCTGTGGGCAGGGTTTACCTTTGTCTCGATATATTCATCATCTCTACTCTTCTGCTTGTGCCGGAGAAAGGTCTTGTGGATATGATATATGCTTATCTGATGATGGTTGCGTTCTCTTTCGGCATTGACTTCGTTCTTCTTGGAGACAAGTCGACTGTGCAGATCCTTGTGTTCTCAGAAAAATATAAGGAGGTCGCGGATTACATCATCAACGATATGCGCAGAGGTGTCACAGCGCTCGAATCTGTGGGCTGGTACTCTCAGAAGGAAAGCAAGGTGCTGATGATTGTGGCAAGGAAGAATCAGATGCAAGAGATTGTCAGTGGAGTCAAATCCATCGATAAGAAGGCTTTCATTTCTGTATCTTCGGCGATGAGCGTGTACGGTGAAGGATTCGAAGATGTCAAGGACGGATTGAAAAAGATTAAAAAAGATAAATAATTGAAATGGCAAAGGGATTATTGAAGACTTCTTTGGCCACTACGGCTAAGGAGTACGCTCTGATAACATTCGGACTTGCGATGTATGCGCTCGGTTGGACTCTCTTCCTTCTTCCGAACAACCTCGTTGGTGGAGGAGTGTCCGGTTTTGCATCGATAGTTATGTATGCGACAAAGATTCCGATGAGCGTGACCTACTTCTTGCTCAACATCCTCCTCCTGATTATAGGAACAAAGATTCTGGGAACAGGATTCGGAAGCAAGACCATATATGCGATCTTTATGACATCGTTACTTCTGGGTCTGATGCCTAAGATTGTTCCTGTGGAGTTTGTTCACGAGCTCACTTCCAACGGAAAACTGATCTGTACTGTGCTTGGTGGAGTTATGGCCGGCTTCGGTATCGGACTTTCAATGTCGCAGGGAGGCAGCACGGGTGGAACTGACATCATCGCCCTTGTGTGGTGCAAGTTCTATGCGGCATCTCCGGGCAGGGTCATCCTTATTATAGATATAGGTATCATTCTTTCATCACTTCTCTTCCCGTCTTACACAGATGCAGGTGAACTTCTTCCTTTCACAGAGAAGCTTGCCATCGTAGTGTACGGTCTTGCTCAGGTGACAGTCTGCGGCTACTCTATTGACCTGTATCTTTCAGGTACAAAGCAGTCGGTGCAGGTGTTCATCTTTACCAAGAAGGTTACGGAGATGGCAGATGCGATCGCTTTTGATATGAAGAGGGGAGTGACAGTGATTCCTGCCAAGGGTTGGTACTCAAAAGAGGAGAAGGAAGTGGTGATGGTAGTGACAAGAAAGGCGGACTTGAACCTTCTTCTAAAGTATGTCAAGACTATCGATCCTGAGGCATTCCTTTCGGTTTCCAGTGTAATGGGAGTTTATGGCCAGGGATTTGACACCATCAAAGTCAAAGGAAAGAACTAATTCGTTAAAAAAAAAGAAAAAGTTTTAAAAAAAAGAAAAATGTGACGAATGTCGCCATTCCAGCTGAGGCTGAGATGGCGACATTACGTATTTTTGTTGTACCAATGATTTTGATGATATGAAATATTTGTTTGGAATTTTGCTTTTGGTTATGACTGCTTTTCTGGCAGTCATTCAATTTGTAAGGAATGTCAAGTTCGCTGCTATGACAGACCGAAGAAACAGGTTGAGCCCGTGGATACTGGTGGCTGGCGCCTTTGTGATTATCGTTGATATGTGTTCTCCCGGAATAACTACTGTCCGCCTTACAGCAGACCTTATGCTTCCCGCAACCTGTTTTATTCTCCTTACGTCGTCTCTGTGGCATTATAAGAAGATATCTTGGCTAGTCTGCGTTGTTATTATCATTGAACTGTTACAGGCATTGTACTATATGGCCGGGCTGGCCAGGCTCCTGCCTCCGCCCCACCTTTATGTATCCCTTTTTGTCCAGGTTCTGGCTCTTGCAGTCATTACGGTGCAGTTCTTAGCAGGAATCTGGAAGAGAATGAGTTCGATAAAGGAGGTGATGAAGTCCGGGACAATATGGACTAATGTCCTGTTGAGTGTGGATGCCTTATATCCTCTTCTGATACTGCTGAGCTACTCCTTATATCTTCTCGCTTCCGCCATCGCCGGCACATTCGAAGGCCTGCACTCATATATATTCCTGATAGTTGCTGCCCTGTCGCTCGCGTCCCTGTCGCTGAGGATATATCTGGATGCCGCTTTTGTGCTGTGGCAGCAGCAGGAGAGGCGTATCGTCGAATCGATGAAGGTGACGAGCGTCGAATCAGCAATCGATGTTTCAAGGATTGAGGATATATATAAGGACATATACGAACGTGTAGTAGCGTACTTCGAAAATGAAAAGCCCTTCCTTGATAATAAGTTGACTATCAATGATGTGGTGCGTTCGCTATACACAAATAAACTTTATATCTCACGGGCGATAAGCCAATTTACAGGAAGGAATTTCTGTCAGTTCGTGAACTATTATCGTGTAATCTACTCGATGCAGTGCTTCCGCGAGAATCCTGATCTGAAAATATATGAACTTGCCACTATGAGCGGATTCAATTCCATAGTATCGTATAATATGGCCTTCAGACTTTTTATGGGTGAGAATCCGAGCGAGTGGTGCCGAAAAGAGAAGACCAGGAAGATAAAGAACAAAAAATAAGTTGTGGAATCGGAGCCGGAAGATTATCTTTGCGGAAAATTGAAAATAAACAATTCAGATATGGCAGACGAGAAGATTATTTTTTCGATGAACGGTGTTGGCAAGATCCTGCCTCACAACAACAGGGTGATCCTCAAGGACATCTATCTTTCATTCTTTTATGGTGCTAAAATCGGTATCGTCGGATTGAACGGATCCGGTAAGTCTACTTTGATGAAGATCATTGCAGGCATCGAGACCGGCTATCAGGGCGAAGTGGTATGGGCACCTGGCTATTCTGTAGGTTACCTTGAGCAGGAGCCTCAGATGGATCCGAACAAGACTGTCCTTGAAGTGGTTCAGGAAGGTGTTCAGGAGGTTATGGACATCCTCAGGGAGTACGAGGAAGTCAATATGAAGTTCTGCGAGCCTATGTCAGATGACGAAATGGCTGCTCTCATCGAGCGCCAGGGTGAGTTGACAGAGAAGATCGAGCACTGCGGTGGCTGGGAGATCGACTCTAAGCTCGAAAGGGCGATGGATGCCCTCCAGTGTCCTCCGTCAGACGCGCTTGTTGAAAACCTCAGTGGTGGTGAGCGCCGTAGAGTCGCTCTTTGCCGTCTTCTTCTCAGACAGCCGGATGTGCTCCTTCTTGACGAGCCTACCAACCACCTCGACACAGAGAGTATCCAGTGGCTCGAGGCACATCTCCAGCAGTATAAGGGTACTGTAATCGCAGTTACCCACGACCGTTACTTCCTTGACAATGTGGCAGGATGGATCCTCGAACTTGACAGAGGAGAGGGCATTCCTTGGAAGGGCAACTATTCTTCTTGGCTTGACCAGAAGAGCAACCGCCTTGCACAGGAGGAAAAGCAGGAGAGCAAGCGCCGCAAGGCTCTCGAGAGAGAGCTCGAGTGGGTGCGTATGGCTCCTAAGGCACGTCACGCCAAGTCTAAGGCCCGTCTGGGTGCATATGAGAAGCTCGCATCTGACGACGGACGTGAGAAAGAGGCAAACCTCGAGATCTTTATCCCTAACGGACCAAGACTCGGTAACAAGGTCATCGAGTTCAAGAATGTCTCTATGGGCTATGGCGACAAGCTTCTTTATGAAGACCTCAACTTTGTCCTTCCGCCAGCAGGTATCGTGGGTGTGATCGGTCCGAATGGTGCCGGTAAGACAACTCTCTTCCGCCTCATTATGGGTCTTGAGACTCCTCAGACAGGTGAGATCACCATCGGTGAGACTGTGAAGCTGGCCTATGTCGATCAGCAGCACAGAAGTATCGATCCAGAAAAGTCTGTGTATGAGACCATTGCAGAGAATTCGGAGTTTGTGAAGCTCGGCAAGAGGGAAGTGAATGCACGTGCATACGTGTCACGCTTCAATTTCTCGGGTGCGGATCAGGAGAAGCTTTGCGGAATCCTTTCCGGTGGTGAGAGAAACCGTCTCCACCTTGCCCTGACACTCAAGGACGAGGGTAACGTGCTTCTTCTCGACGAGCCTACCAATGACGTGGATGTAAACACAATCCGTGCTCTCGAGGAAGGTCTTGAGAACTTCGCCGGATGTGCCGTTGTCATCTCACACGACAGATGGTTCCTTGACAGAATTGCTACACACATCCTTGCGTTCGAGGGTGACTCACAGGTTTACTTCTTTGAGGGTACATACTCAGAGTACGAGGAGAACAAGAAGCGTCGTCTCGGCAATGAAGAGCCAAAGAGATTCAAGTACAAGAAACTGATGGCGGAGTAATCAGTCAATCAGAGGATTAACCGAATATGCAGGCTTCAAGTGAAATAAACTTCACTTGAAGCCTGCATTATTTTCTTCCTGCATTGATTTGGATAATATTTATTTATATATTTGTAGTTTGTAAAAATATTTAAAAACAATGAAGAAATTTTCTTTGCCAAAGGACGGCGGACTGATCGAAGCAGGCCTGCCAAGCGGAATCCTTCATAGCTATGAAAGAATCCCTACCAACATTTATGAGGATGAGGAAATTGCAAGCGCTGAGCTTGCTGATGAGATCGTAGGTCGCATCAACTCCAGTGAGGGCATTTTCAAACTCGGTCTCAGTACCGGCTCCTCTCCTGTAGCCTTATATCAGGAACTTGTAAAGAGATACGAAGAGGGAAAAGTATCCTTCGCAAATGTCGAGGTCTTCAGCATCGATGAGTACTATCCGGCTCCAGCAAAATCACAGAGCCGTAACCGTCGTCTTTACTCGGAGTTCCTTGAGAAAGTCGATGTAGATATGGCAAATGTCCACATTCCGTCTTTTGAAAACGTGGTAGAGACTACAGCAGTCACTGAGTACTGTGCTGAATTTGACAGAACGGCGACAGGCCTTGACTTCCTTGTGATGGGCATCGGATCTCACGGAGAGGTAGGATTCAACGAGGAAGGAGCTTCAGAGAAGAGCCGCACAAGGACAGTCCTTCTTTCTTACACTTCAAGAAAGAGACAGGCAAAGAACTTCGGAGGAAACGTAGACGAGACCCCTCGCACAGCGATAGCAATGGGTATCTCCACTATGTTGAGCGCAAAGAAGATCGCTCTCATCGGCTGGGGTGAGGACAAGGCTCAGATAGTGAAGAGGATCGTTGAGGACGAGGCAAATGCCCAGTGTCCTGCATCTTGGCTTCAGAAGCACGAGGACATCACTTTCTATGCTGATGAAAACTCAGCAAGTATGCTTACAAGAAATGTGGCTCCTTGGCTGGTAGGACCTTGCGAATGGACTCCTAAGTTCATCAGAAAGGCAGTCGTATGGCTTTGCGAAAAGGTAGATAAGCCTATCCTCAAGCTTACTCAGGGTGACTACCTTGCAAATGGCCTCGGTGAACTTCTCGAACAGAAGGATTCATACGATCAGATAAACATAAAGGTCTTCAATGACCTTCAGCACACCATTTCAGGATGGCCTGGTGGCAAGCCTAATGCAGATGACTCTACAAGACCGGTGGCTTCGACACCGTTCCCTAAGAAAGTCATCATCTTCTCTCCACATCCTGACGATGACGTGATCTCTATGGGCGGAACATTCATCCGTCTTGTAGAGCAGGGACACGATGTACACGTCGCTTATGAGACATCAGGAAACGTTGCGGTTCACGATGACGTTGTCCTCCAGCATATGGATGCGGCAAACGAACTCGGATTCGGAGACAGATTCGACGAGGTGAAGGAGATCATAGCTTCTAAGAAGCCTGGTCAGCCAGAGCCAAGAGCACTCCTGAATCTCAAGGGTGCAATCCGCCGTGCAGAGGCAAAGAGTGCAGTGCGTTCATTCGGACTTAACGACAAGACAAACTGCCACTTCCTCAATCTTCCGTTCTATGAGACAGGCGGAATCAAGAAGGGTGAGAGGACTCAGAAGGACATCGACATCATCATAGAACTTCTCGAGCAGGTGAAGCCTCACCAGATCTATCTTGCAGGTGACCTTGCTGACCCTCACGGCACACATCGTGTATGTACTGAGGCGGTTCTTGAGGCTATCAACCAGCTCAAGGGCAAGGCAGAATGGCTTGAGTCGTGCCACGTGTGGCTGTACAGAGGTGCCTGGATGGAGTGGGAGCTCGGTAAGGTGGATATGGCAGTTCCGCTCAGCCCGGATGAGGTGATCAAGAAGCGTCACGCCATCTACCGCCACCTTTCCCAGAAGGACATCGTGCCGTTCCCTGGTGAGGATCCACGCGAATTCTGGCAGAGAGCAGAGGAGAGGACCCAGAACACAGCAAATCTCTACGACAAGTTGGGAATGGCCGAGTATCAGGCAATTGAAGTGTTTGTGAAATTATTTTAACATTTAGATATATGAGAGTTCTTATTCAACAGAATGCAGCCAATGGCTCAGTGTGGGCCGCAAGATACATAGTATCGCGCATCAAGGCTAAGGCGGCGGTGACAGACCGTCCATTTGTTCTCGGACTTCCTACAGGAGGTACTCCTGTGGCAACTTACCAGGAGCTTATCAGAATGTACCAGGCAGGTGAGGTGTCATTCAAGAACGTGATCACTTTCAATATGGATGAGTATGTAGGCCTTCCTGAGGAGCATCCTGAGAGCTATCACTCGTTTATGGCAAGAAACTTCTTCGATCACGTAGACGTTCCGAAGGAAAACATCAACATCCTTAACGGAAACGCAGAGGATCTTGCAGCCGAGTGTGCAGCCTATGAGGCAAAGATCGTCGCTGCCGGCGGTATCGACCTCTTTATGGGCGGAGTAGGAGAGGACGGACACCTTGCTTTCAATGAGCCATACTCATCACTTGTATCTCGCACAAGAGTAAAGAGCCTTACCTATGACACTATCGTGGTGAACTCACGTTTCTTTGACGGTGACATCAGCAAGGTTCCTACTACTGCCCTCACAGTTGGTGTAGGTACAGTGATGGACGCAAAGGAAGTGCTCGTGCTTGCATTCGGCCACAAGAAGGCAAATGCCCTTCGTGAGGCTATTGAGGGAGCATATTCACAGAAGTGCACCTTGTCTGCCCTTCAGGCCCATCCGCACGGAATCATCGTGACTGACGAACTCGCCGTAGGTGAACTCAAGGTCAACACATACAGATATTTCAAGGACATTGAAAAGGAGAATATTCTCTAATATATGAGTATATAAAGGGCGCCTTCAATCGCAAATTGAAGGCGTTTTTTATTTTTTATGTATATTTGCCGGGTCGTTTGACACGTATTAAACACTAAATCTATATTTATATGAATAAATTAAGACCATTTATTCTTGCTGCTGTCGTAGTGCTGGCAGGACTGCTCGCATACGGACTTTGGACGATTCCAAGCCCTAAATCAGTTGATGCTGAGGGCTTTTCATCAGCAAGAGTTGTAAAGGACATAGAGGTCCTTTCAAAAGAACATCATTCAGTAGCCCACCCTCAGGAAAGGGCGAAAGTCAGGGAGTATCTCATTGAAAGACTGGAAGGGCTGGGTGCAGACACAGTACAGCTTTTCAGCTATGACTCGCTGACAGGACCGGAGAACAAACACGTTGTATATACATTTGATGCCCACAACATTATGGCAGACTTCCATCCTCTCAAGGAGTCGGAAGACACAACTTACCTTATGTTTGTGGCTCATTATGATTCAAGATACTCTCAGCCAATGCCGAAGGACACCGTGTGGTCATACGGTGCTGCAGATGACGGTTATGGAGTGGGTGTGATCCTTGAGACAATCAACCATCTCCTGAAGACCCGTGACAACTGGTCTCAGGGAGTGAAGGTGCTCTTCACAGATGCGGAGGAGGTCGGAATGGTCGGAATGAAGGCTATGTGGAAGAACGACAGGGACGCATTTGACAAGGTAGGTCTTATGATCAACATCGAGGCTCGAGGCCCTATGGGACCTTGCCTCCTTTTTGAGGCCTGCCCGGGCAATGAGAAGGTAATGGATCTTTATGCGGAAGCAGCCAAGTATCCATATACTTACTCTCTGACCACAGTGGTATATAACTTTATGCCGAATTTCACTGACTTCACAATAGTGAAGGACGAGATTCCTGGCCTCAACTTCTCGACTATTGCTGACATCAACCACTATCACACAGATCTTGACAACTTTGGCAACATCAGGGAGAAGTCGATCCAGCACTACGGTGCGCAGGTCCTTCCTGTCGCTATGAAGTACGTTACAGAGCCGGCATACGCTGACAAGGACTATTTCAGAGCTGAAGCAGACGCTACTAACTTTACTATTCCTGCTCTTGGACTCTTCAATTTCAGCAAGGGAATGTATAAGGTGGTGTGCTGTGTGATCTTCCTTGTGTTCCTCCTTCTTCTCGCATATGAGGGATTACGCGGAAGAATGAAGGCTGCAAAGGTGTTCGCAGCTTCGTTGAAGGTGCTTGTCTCAGGCCTTGGAATACTTGCAGCAGGTCTTCTCCTGGCATATGTGTGCTCAGCAATAGCAGGTGCGAAGTTCAAGCTCTTCGGTATTATCCAGGGTGTGCCGTTCGACAATGTGGCAATGATTCTGGCTACAGTTGTTCTTTTTGCCTCTACTTTGGCTGTGTACATTTCAAAGAGAAGAAAAGCTGTGCGTGAAGTCGCTGGATCAATGCGTACAAGCGCTTCATACAATGCAGTGAGCAAGCACGCCTACACCACACTCTTCGGCACTCTTGCCCTTATGTTTGTGCTTGGAGCAGTACTTCTCTTCGCTCTCGGAGAGAACCTGATGTTCTTCATTCCGCTTGCATTCGCTACCATCGCAATGGTGCTTTATCACCTCACAAACCTCAAGCTCTGGCTCGTGGCTGCCATCGGAATGATCCTGCTTCACGCATTCTCATTCCTCTACGCCCTCACAATGGCCCTCACCCTCGGAGCCTTCGGCGCAGTAGCAATGCTGGCATTCTTCGATATGATGGTCCTCATCCCGCTCGCGGACCTCTACATCCTCGCCCCGGCGAAGAAGAAATAAATATAACGTATATATAAAAAGCAGGTGGCTAAGTTGATTTGGCCACCTGCTTTTGTATTAGTATCCGAATATTTCTTCGAGGGTGAGGGTCTGTGTAGGACCGAGAGTCTTGAGGTAGTCTGTATCAAGGTCCTTGATGTCGCCCAGGATGCCGTAGACATATTTCCTGTTCTTTACCCATTCCTGCTGGGTTGCCTTCACATCGTCGAGTGTGAGAGTCTGCGCTACCTCGAAGATCTGCTTTGAGCGTGGCTCTGTGAGACCCAGCTCGCGGCTTCTGATGTAGCTGCTGATGATCTGGCTGTTGGACACTCTATCAGTTCTGATGCGGCTTATGAGAGACTCCTTCGCGATTCCGAAAGCTGTCTCCGACTCCGGCATATCGTTGATAATCTCGTCGAAAGCCTCGATTGCAGTCTTCATCTTGTCATTCTGAGTGGCGATGAAAGCGTAGTACATATATGTGTCTTCCTTGTGTGCAGGCATATAGAGACGTGCGCTTGAAGAGTAAGCGAGACCGCGTGCCTCACGCATCTCCTGGAATACGATTGCGTTCATTCCGCCTCCGAAGTACTCGTTATACAGGTTGATGTGTGGATCAGCTGCAAGGTCGAGCTTCTCTCCTCTGTTAGAGTACTGGAAGTAGTAGATCTGCTTTGCATCGTATGGAGCAAGGTACACCTTATTCTCTGTTGCAGGAAGATATGTGGTGTAGGTTCTCTCAAGTGGCTTAGGATTCTCCGCAACCTTGTGGTTTGCAGCCAAAAGCTCAGTCGCTTCAGCTACTGTAGCAGGACCATAATAACGGATCTCGTGCTCGCATCCAAGAACCTCGCGGATCTTTGAGAGGAGCTCCTCGGATGTTATATCCTTGATCTGCTCGTCAGTCATTGTGGTCTTCCTGATGTACTCAGGACCATAGAAGATGTACTCCTGGAGAGCGCTGAAGCAAGTACTCTGGTTGAGTTTTGCGTCTGTACGGTACTTGAGCATATCAGCCTTGAGGTTAGCAAGAATCTCCTCATTCGGAATCGCATTGTAGGCGAGATCTTCTACGATGGCCATAGCCTGAGGCATATTCTCAGCAAGTCCGCTTACAGAGACAGCTGTCTGGTTGCTGCTTGATGTAAGTCTGAAGCTGCAAGCAAGCTGGTACATCTCCTGTGCGATCTCCTCAGCGCTTCTGGTAGGAGTGCCGAGATAGCTGAGGTAGTCGAATGCAAGGTTGAGGGCCGGGTCTGTCTCGATACCTGTGTTGTAGACATAGCTGATGTTAGTGATGTCATTGAGCTTGTTCTGTGCGTAGAGGACTTCCATACCGTTCACGTCAAAGAACTTCATATTCTTCTCGTAATCTACATAGACAGGCTCGATAGGCTCAACTTCTGTCGCCTGGATCTCAGCAAGGAATGCGCTCTGTGCATCACGATTGGCCTTGATAGGGGTAATCTTAGGTGCAGAAACCTTTTGGACTGTCTTGTCCTCTCCCTGTCTCTTGTAGATCACAGCATAGTTGTTGTCCTTGAGATATTCGTTGGCCCAATCTACGACATCCTGCTTGGTCACCTTTCCGAGGTTTTCAAAGAGGGCGACCTCGTCAGCCCAGTCAGTTCCGTTGATGAATGACTGCACATACATATCTGCCCTGTCTTCATTGCTCTCGAGCGATCTCATCTGACGGAGCTTGAGGTTGTTGATGGTACCGGCAATCAGGTCTTCTTCAAACTCTCCGTTGCGAAGTCTTACAATCTCACCCATAACAAGGTCCTTCACTTCTTCGAGTGTCTGTCCTTTCTTTGGGTTTGCCATAATGATGAACTCACCTCCGTCAGGTCTTGTGTACGACATTGCTTCAGCTCCGAGGACCTTCTGCTGCTGGTTGAGGTCGAGGTCGATCAGACCTGCTGAGCCGTTTGAAAGCACATAGGCAACAACGTCAGCTATCATCGCATCCTCAGTGCCTGCTCCCGGATACTTCCATCCGATCATTACGTTTTCTGCGTCAAGGCCATATACATCCTTGCTGACAGGAGTCTCAATCACTGTCTTGGTCTCAAAATCCACCTCAGTAAGATCTTCATTCGGAACCATCTGTCCGAAGTACTTCTCGATTACAGCAAGCATCTTGTCAGGGTCAAAGTCACCGCTGAGGCAGATCGCCATATTGTTAGGGACATAATAGGTCTTGTGGTAGTTCTTGATGTTGGTGATTGACGGGTTCTTCAGATGTTCCTGAGTTCCGAGAACTGTCTGAGTTCCGTATGGGTGGTCAGAGAAAAGGATTCCGTCCATAGCCTCGAGAGCCTTGCGGAAGTCTCTTGTAAGTGACATATTCTTCTCTTCATAAACAGTCTCAAGCTCAGTGTGGAAACCTCTGATCACAGGGTTCATAAAGCGGTCAGCTTCGATGCGTGCCCAGTTCTCGATCTGGTTGGAAGGGATGTCCTCCACGTACACTGTCATATCTGTCGAAGTGTAGGCATTTGTGCCTTCAGCTCCGATCACCGACATAAGCTTGTCGTATTCATTAGGAATGAAATATTCTGAAGCCAGGTAGCTTACAGAGTCTATCTTCTGGTATATACGTGCTCTTTCAGCCTCGTCCTCTGTGTTGCGGTACACCTCGAACAATGCCTCGATCTCATCCAGAAGCGGTTTTTCTGCAGCATAGTCAGCTGTTCCGAACTTCTGGCTTCCCTTGAACATAAGGTGCTCGAAGTAGTGGGCGAGTCCGGTTGTCTCGGAAGGGTCGTTCTTGCCTCCGACCTTTACTGCAATGTAGGTCTGGATGCGCGGAGTCTCCTTGTTTACACTCATATACACCTTCAGTCCGTTGTCAAGGGTGTACATCTTTGTACCCAGAGGGTCGTTTGCCACAGTCTCATACTTGTACTGTGAGCAGCTTGCGAGCACTGCTACGAATGCTCCAAGAATCAGTGTTCTAAGTTTCATATAGTTGGGGATTGGTTTTCTGAACTAGTCGCGGCGTGCTATACCTATATAATATATAAGGGTGGCAAGTGAGCTCAAGGCTGCAACTACATAGGTGTAGGCGGCCCACTTGAGTGCGTCGATTGCCATAGGCTGGGTGCGGCTGTCGGTTATGCCGCTGGCAGAAAGCCAGGAAATAGCTCTGCTGCTGGCGTTGATCTCGACAGGGAGGGTCACGAAGCTGAAAAGGGTAGTGAGAGCGAACAGACCTATGCCAAGCCAGATGAGTCCGGGGAATACATTGATGAATATGACTCCTGCCAGAAGGACCCACTGCACAATGTTGGACGCGAAACTTACTGCCGGCACAAGGGCTGAGCGCATACGTACAGGAGCATAACCTGTGGCATACTGCACGGCGTGTCCGCACTCGTGCGCAGCGACAGCTGCAGCAGCGATGCTTCTGCTTGCATATACACTTTCACTTAAGGCGACTGTCTTTGTCTGCGGGTTGAAGTGGTCGGTGAGCATACCTCGGGTAGGTACGACCTTGACGTCGTAGATACCGTGGTCGCGCAGCATCTTTTGTGCTACTTCAGCTCCTGACATTCCATTTGGAAGTCCTACTTTAGAATACTTGTTGAATCGGCTCTGAAGCGTGTTCTGCACGATCAGGCTCACAACAAAAATAGCGATAATGATAAACCAGATGTTCATATCGGTGAAATTTAATTATTAATATACTGACATTTTGTCTGTATGCGGCAGGAATCGCCGCTGACGCAGACGGGCCGTAAATATGCAAAAAACGTACAATACCTCAAGTTTCGTAGCGAAACTTGCTCCCACCGCACTTTCTTAATTTACGTTACCCTCCTCCTAAATCCTCCTCCTCGGGAGGAGGACTTACTATCGACCTACGGTCTCAAATAAAGGTCTTTCGCATTGCGAAAGTGAAGATATCACAAAGTTGGCAAATTCTGTCATATTTTTAGTATTTTTGCAGGCGTTTTTTAAGGAAAGATGATGATTAGGAATGACGATTTTTCGAGACTTGAGATAAATCTCAGCGGCTGTCTCGATAATTATAAATATTTCAGGTCCAGACTCGAGGCTTCAACAAAGCTCTTGGTGCTGGTAAAGGCAAATGCCTATGGTCACGGTGCAGTCCAGTTTGCTTCCCTTATGGAGGAGGCTGGAGCAGATTATCTTGCTGTGGCCTATCCTGTGGAAGGAGTAGAGCTGCGAGAGGCAGGAATCAAGACCCCGATTATGGTACTCACAGCCGGAACAGACTTCTTCAACGAAATCATCGACAACTCTCTTGAGCCCGGCATACCTAACCTCTACTCATTGAAAGCCCTCTGCGAGATTCTTGACAAGAGGGGAGTTAAGGACTTTCCTGTCCACATCAAGCTTGACACCGGAATGCATCGTCTGGGCTTTATGACAGAGGAACTTGAAGAACTGATGGATTTTCTCAGGGACTGCCCTCAGGTGAAGGTGAAGTCGGTATATTCCCACCTTGCGGCGGCTGACGACCCTTCAAATGACGCATTCACCCTCGGTCAGATCGAGCTTTTCCAACAGAATGCGGACAGACTCACTTCAGTGCTTGCTGAAAAGCCGCTTTATCATATCCTTAACTCGGCAGGAATCGAAAGATTCCCTCAGTACCAGTTCGATATGGTACGTCTGGGAATCGGAATATACGGAGTGAGCGCCTTGACTGGAAACCACCTCAGTACAGTCGCGTCATTCAAGTGCAAGATCCTTCAGATCAAGACCTTAAGTCCCGGCGACGGTACGGTCGGATACGGCCGTCACGGAAAGATCGCCCCTGAAGGCACGGTGATAGCAACCATTCCTGTTGGATATGCGGACGGCCTCGACCGTCATCTCAGCTGCGGAAAGGGCTACTTTACAGTGGGTGGCCACAGGGTACCGACCATCGGTAACATATGTATGGATATGACGATGCTCGACGTTACAGGAGTCGATGCGAAAGTCGGCGACACCGTAACCATATTCGGCGACGATCCGACAGTAACCGACCTCGCGAAGATCCTCGACACCATTCCGTACGAGATCCTCACCTCAGTCCCTCGCCGCATCGAAAGGATAATTGTAAAATAGCCTGTAAACCGGAAATATATGAATACCCCTAACCAATTGAACAGCAATAAGAAATATAAGGTATTATTCGTGTGTCTGGGAAACATATGCCGTTCTCCTGCGGCGGAAGGTATATTCCGACATATCGTCAAGGAAAACGGTATGGAGGAGCATTTCGTGATAGATTCGGCTGGAACCTATGGCGGACACGCCGGCGAGCATCCGGACAGGCGTATGCGTACGGCTGCTCTGTACAGGGGATACGGGCTTACCCACAGTTCGCGTCAGGTCAGGAGCCTGGACTTTTTGGATTTTGACCTTGTTATCGCTATGGATGACCAGAACTATGAGGACCTTATGCACCTTGCGCCTTCAGTTGAGGCGACCCATAAGATCAGAAGGATGGCTTCCTTCCTGACGACTCACAGGATTTCATATATTCCTGATCCTTACTATTCCGGCTCGGAGGGCTTCAGCCTCGTCCTCGACCTCCTTGAAGAGGCCTGCCAGAACCTTTACGATAAGATCATCAATTCGGAAATATAACAGTTATCCCCGGCTTTTGACCGGGGATATCTTCTATTATATAAGTCCAAGCAGTCTGCTTCGCGAGAGCATACAGGCTCCGATAGGGCCTGCCTTCTCTCCAAGCTTGGAGAACTTTATGACAGTGTCTTTGCTGACAAGGTTCAGGGAGTGCTTCTGGATGGTGCTCTTGACTGGCAGCAGCAGGTAGTCCTTTGCCTTTGAAACTATTCCACCTATGACCACGAGCTCAGGATTGAAGATGTTGATCAGACCGGCAATCGCTCTTCCAAGAGTTGCTCCGGTCTTCTCCACAATCTCGATAGCCAGGACATCCTCCTCTGCAACTGCATTCAAAATGTCCTGAAGACTGATCTTTTCCCCATTCCTGTAGGCTTCGGCAAGTACTGAAGCCCTTCCTTCCTCGAGTTTCTCAATGAACATCCTATGGATTGCCGATCCTGAGGCACCGGTCTCAAGACAGCCGGTCTTGCCGCAGTGGCAGATCTGGTTGTTGTCCATAAAAGGGAAGTGACCGATCTCTCCGGAATAACCTGACTTTCCATATGAAAGCTTGCCGTCGACGATCATTCCCATTCCCAGACCCCAGCTTACATTGATGAACAGCATATTCTTTTCATTACCCGCAACTCCGCAGATATATTCACCGTAAGTCATTGCCCTTGAGTCGTTTTCCACGAACACCGGAGCTTCGAGCTCGTCTTCCATAAAGGCGCCTATAGGCCTGTCTTCACCGATAAAATAGGTGAAACAGTAGCCGGTTTCGTGGTTGACGCGGCCTGTGAGGTTTATGCCATAGGCTCTTACCTTCTCAGCGGGAATGTTCGATTTGCCAAGATAGTCCTTTACAGTTTCGCAAAGTTCCCTTAGAGAACTCTCGGAGTTCAGCAGGGTGAACTGTACGTCAGAAACTGCGTCTGTAATCTGTCCCTTGAAGTCAGTTACAGCTATTCCTATGCTGTCCTTTCTGACATCGATTCCGACGAAGTAACCGGCGGACGGATTCAGGCCGTAAATGCTTGGACGTCGTCCGCCGTTTGTTCCCTGCTTACCCATATCTACAATGAACCCTTCCTCAATCAGTTCGCCTACCAGCTTTGTGATTGTCGGTATACTTGTGTTCAGTTCCTTGCTCAGGTCTGCAATGCTGTAGTCGCCTTCATTTACACAAAGG
Source organism: Bacteroidales bacterium (assembly GCA_017560825.1). Taxonomy (GTDB): domain Bacteria; phylum Bacteroidota; class Bacteroidia; order Bacteroidales; family UBA932; genus Cryptobacteroides. The sequence continues at coordinate 70,995 of JAFZED010000007.1, forward strand.
GCGATGATCTGTTTCTTGAGAATGGCGTTCTTGCCACCTATATTGTTGAGGAAAGATTCGTTTGTCATAGTCTATGGTCTGAAGTTTATTTCTTGAAATTTTCCCAATATGCCTCGATCTCTTCAAGAGTCTTGCCTGTGGTCTCAGGAATGACCTTCCACATAAGAAGCATATACGGAACGCACATCACTGCAAATATGAAGAATGTGCCTGCCTGGCTCCATCCAAGAAGTACAGGAGTGAGCTGGCCGATGAGGTAAGTGCCGATCCAAAGTGCAAATCCGGCGATTGACATAGCTCTACCACGTACGCTGTTCGGATACATCTCCGAAAGAAGCACGAACACGATTGCTGAAATCGAGATTGCGCAGCAGAATACATAGGCAAGGAAGAATGTGAGCATAAATCCGTTGCCAAGGCCAAGAGTGCTTCCCCAAGCGAAGTAGACGCCGATTGCGAGGAGACAGAGGATCATTCCAGACACGCCCCAGTAGATAAGCTGCTTGCGTCCCACCCTGTCAATGATGAACACAGCGAGTACTGTGGTCACGCAGTTCACGACACCTACAAGTACTGTAGAGAACATCGGGTTGTCGAAACCTGCGTCAGAGAAGATCTTAGGACCGTAGTAAAGCACGGCATTCACTCCCATAAACTGACCGAGGATAGCGATGGCGCTACCGGTGATCACAGCTATGAGGATGCCTGGCTTGAGAAGGTCTGACCACTTGCCCTTGGTCTCACCCTTGAGCGAAGCATTGGTTACCTGGATCTCGTTTGCTATCTCGTCTTCTGTGTTGTAGATCTTAGCGAGGATCTTGGAAGCTTTCTCAGTCTTTCCGTTCACAATCAGCCACTTAGGACTTTCAGGGATGAAGAATATGATGAAGAAGAACAGGAGGGCAGGAAGAGTCTCGCTTCCGAGCATACCTCTCCAGGCCTCTGTGTTCATCATTCTCTCCCAAAGGGTGAGGTCCTGGCTTGCTGCAAGAGAAGGGTCGATGTTTGAGTCGATCACCCAGTTCATCAGATAGGCAAGGAGGAAACCTACTGTCACGGCAAGCTGGTACAGCGAAACGAGTGTGCCGCGGATCTTGGCAGGTGACACCTCTGATATATATATAGGTGAAACGATGGATACGATACCGATGCCGACACCACCGATGATACGGTAAGCGACCAGACCGTCAAAACTTCCGCAGACAGCACATCCGATCGCAGAGATGCTGAAGAGTGCGGCTGAGATGAGCATTGTGAGCTTGCGGCCGAGGTAGTCGCTGAGGGTACCTGCTGCAAGTACACCACAGATTGAGCCTATAAGGGCGCAGCCTACATACCAGCCTTCCATAAGGTCGGTAAGGTGGAACTGATTCTTTACGATTTCTGTCGTTCCTGAGATTACGGCCGTGTCGTAGCCGAACAAGATGCCTCCGATGGCTGCTACTACAGCCATAAATATGACATATCCTAATGTGTTTTTCTGTTTCATAAGACGTCATTGCCGGCTTGACCGGCAATCTCCTTATTTAATGTTAAAATATTCCTTATACCTATTATATAAGTTACCGGCAGCTCCGTAGACCGACTGTGGGCTCAGGAAGTGAGGGAACTCGAATGTGATGGCCTTGTCGTATCCGCAACGCTTTGCAGCCTCCAGCTTGAGGCGGAGCTTGTCGAACTTGATAGGGAGGAACTTGATCGGCATATCGCGGTCGAAGGTCTCGGCGTTGGTCCAGCACTGCATTCCGTACTTGTCGGCCATCTTCTTGTTTACGCTGAAGAATGCGTCCAGCTCATCATAGTCGATGTGTCCGTCCTGGAATGCCACTGCATCTACAACATCGTGAATGCCCGAGAAGATCTGGCTCCACTCCCTTTCGTGAGCCTCGATAGAGACTGCATCCTCCTTTGTCAGGGCCGCACCCGCTGCGCTCACTGCCTTCTTGCCGTCGATCCAAGGTGAGATGAACACCGGAAGACCGCCTGAAACCTCCTTGCACTGCGCTCCCATCGCGTGGAATGCGTCCACTGCGCCGATAGTGTCGCGGCTGATTTCTGTGCTGAGGTACCAGCCTCCGAAGCTGTCATACTTCTCTCCGTACATCTTCCACACCTCGTCGATCACGAACTTGTTGTCCTCGATCTCGTGGCTCATATCCTTTGTGTCCCAATACACGCCTGAGTCATAAAGTCCGAGGTAGAACTTCATACCGTGCTTCTGTGCTAGGCGACAGAACATATCTATAAGGTCTACAGAAGGCATATAGCAGCCCTTCTTCAGGAGATATGGCGACGGATAGGTGATGAATTTGCGGTAGCCGCAACGGATGTCGATCACTGTATCGATTCCGATTGCCTTCATATATGCGAAATCCTGATCCCATTCTTTCTCTCCCCAGTTCTGGTGAGGGATGTCGTGTGATATCTCGTCGAGGAATGTACCTGTGATTCTCAGTCCGTTGTCCTTGGGGACAATAAGTTCTCCTGCAGAAGATCCGACAAGTGCGGTGTTCTTCTGCTCCGGAGAGCAGGATGATAAAAGAGAAGGGGCGATCAGGGCTGAAGCGCCTCCGATTGCCATTGTCTTCAGAAAGTCTCTGCGGTCGTTCATATTCGTATGCTGTTTAATAGTTTATTCCATATTCACGCAAATATATGAAATTATTGACAATTATATTAAATGTTATGTATTTCTTTCGCGGATTTGGTTGATTTTTATAAAATGCTGACCTAATTATTAAAATATTTTAATTATTTGGTGTGATATCGCTTGAAATATATATTATTTTACTATTTTTGCCCCTCAATATAAATATATGTTAATATCTGACCAAATGCAAAGAATACTGATCACCCTGGCGGCGGCCCTGACCCTGCTTTCTTGTGCAGGAAACAAGGAGAAGAACCATAATTATATGTGGTTTGACTGTGAGGCCAACTACGCAACCCTTTCTCATCCTGATTCGATCAAATTTTACCTCCATAAGTGTAAGGATCTCGGTTTTGACAACGTCGTTGTCGATGTGAAGTCAATTATGGGCGAGGTCCTTTATGACAGTGAGATCGCTCCATATATGGGTGACTGGGAAGGTGTCGAGAGATCGCGTGACTATGATATGCTCGGTTATTTCATCGAGTACGGTCATCAGATGGGCCTGAGAGTCTTCGGCTCCCTGAATGTGTTCGCCGGCGGACACAACTATTTCGACCGTGGTATCGTATATATGGATAAGGCTGCGTGGCAGTCAATCTGCTATCATAACGGCAAGCTTACTCCTATTTCGGAGATAAAGTCGAATTATAACTGTATGATGAACCCTTCAAATCCTGAGGTTCAGGAGTATCAGATCGAGGTGCTCAAGGAATTTGCACGCAAGTACCCTGAAGTCGACGGACTCATCTTTGACCGCGTACGCTACGACGGTATCACAGCGGACTTCAGCGAACTCTCGAAGAAGCAGTTCGAGGAATATGCGGGTGTTACAGTGGAGAACTTCCCTGAGGACATCCTCAGCTGGTACGATGAGAACGGAAAGCTCCGTGACAACTGGGTTCTCGGAAAATATGCCAAGGAATGGATCGAGTGGCGTGCAACCGTCATCCACGATTTCGTCGAGAAGGCACACGAGGCCCTCAAGGAGATCAATCCGGACCTGATCATCGGTGACTACACAGGAGCGTGGTATCCTACATACTGGCAGCTTGGAGTAAACTGGGCGAGCCAGGAATATGACCCATATCAGGTGCCTCAGTACAAGGAATGGGCGACAGAAGACTATCATAAGACAGGTTATGCAGAAATGCTTGACATCTATATGACAGGTCTCTACTATAGCTTCATCACCAAGGACGATGTCGACAAGGCTACAGGAGTTGTGGGCCAGCGCAGCGAGGCAGGAATGGACAACAGTCTTACCTATTGCTACAGCGTCGAGGGTGGTGCTGAGATCGCAAGAGAGATCACAAAGGGCGTAGTTCCTGTGATCGGATCCATCTATGTGGAGCAGTACCTCGGTGACTTCACTCCTTTCGGACCTGCTGTCACTCAGGCGCTTAAGAGCACTGACGGTGTGATGATCTTCGACATCGTTCATCTGAACAAGCATAAGCTTTGGGATGAGCTCGAAGTCGCAATGAAGAATGCGGAAACTAACAACTAACCAATTTATATAGAAAAAATGAAAGCGATTTACAGAAATCTGCTTGTCGTGTTCCTTTTCCTTTTTGCTGGAGTTGCAGCATATGCTCAGCCTTCAGTAAAAGGTAAGGTGACCGACATCGACGGCCAGCCTCTTCCGGGTGTGGCTGTTATGGTGACAGGTACCACTAACGGTACAATGACCGACATTGACGGAACCTACTCGCTCACAGGTCTTAAGGTCGGTGATGTCATCCTGTTTACAAGCCTTGGAATGGGCGACCAGTCATTTACCTGTGACGGAAGCCTCTCGAAGCTTGATGTCACTATGAAGGAAGATGCAACCTTCCTCGAAGAAACTATCGTAGTCGGCTACGGTGTCCAGAAGAAATCTTCTATGACATCAGCAGTGTCGGCGATGAAGGGAGATGAGCTTCTCAAGGCTCCTTCAACAAATGTCTCACAGCTTCTTGCCGGAAGACTTACAGGTGTGTCTTCTGTACAGGAGTCTGGTGAGCCAGGTATGGACCAGGCGTCTATCCGTATCCGTGGTTCACAGGGAGCTGTAAA
>JAFZED010000068.1 GCA_017560825.1 Bacteroidales bacterium
GTTTGACTGGTGGTGGGATTGGATTCAAATGGCTATTCAGTTGGCTGATGATGAAGAAAAACAAGAACGCGTAATTCAAGAACTTGACAAGGTTATTAATGCCAAAGGAGATGAATGGGGCGTTAATTATAATAGGCAAGTAGCTCAGCGACATAAACTTGAAATTTTGTCAAAACGCGGTACGCCAGAGGAACAGTCCAAATTTATGTATGAAAATGTGAGTAATCCAGATTTTCGCAGGCGACTCTTGCAAATGGCATGGGATAGAGGCGATTATAAGGAGGTGCTGCGTTTAGCAGTAGATGGCGCTACCTGTGATTCTAACTATGCGGGATTAGTAAATGATTGGCACAAGTGGGAGTTGAAAGTCTATCTTCAGACACACGATTATGCTGGCTCATTAAGACTTTATCAATATTTCTTCTTCAATGGTGGTAGATTTGGAGAGGAGGCATATTCAATGGAGAATATCTATGGTCAGATGAAGTCAATTGTCTTGGAAGATGAATGGAATGATTTTGTTGAAACATTGATTAAAGACGCGGCCAGCAGTCGATCGTACTTTAGAATGTTGTTTATCTATTCTCAGGAAAAGATGTGGGATAGGTATAGGGATTATTTGCGTAAATCTCCGGTAATTCATGAACTTGATGATGCACCAGAGGAGGTGTGGGAGTTGTATAAAGATGAACTTATCCAACTTTATACAGCGTGTGTAAAGAATTTCTTCCAAAGAGCATCAAGTCGTAATTCTTATTGTGAAGGAGTATCTATGCTTCGTAAACTAATCAACTATGGTGGTAGGACAGAGGTAGGTAAGATTATAAATGAACAGAAAGCCCGTGTGCCTCGACGTCCAGCTTTGATAGATGAGTTGTCAAAGTTGGAAAAAGAGTTATAAAAAACAGGTATCCGATAGGGGCAGATACCTGTTCTAATGTCCATTCTTTTATTTAGAGTCGCAAATTTACGATAGTGCAAAAGTAAGCATTTATTTTTTACATATAAGTATCTTCTACTGCTATCTTTTATAAACGACAGAGGCAATGCTGTGTGGCATTGCCTCTGCTATGAACACCGAGGGGAAGAGGCACACCGCTGATGCGGTCAAAGTTCAGTCACTTTACAGAGCCTCCCTAATGCATCTATAGTGTGAACGAACTTTCACAATCTTGCCATTGATAAGGCGTTTGTGAGCCTTAACCTTGACAAACTTGATAGTGTCAACTTCGATACGAAGCCTCACTGTAAACGAAAGCCTTGTCTTCATAATAGTGGAAATTTAGGCAACATTGCCATTTGATTATTGAGATGTAAAACAAGCTTTGGCTACTGAGTACGTCCCTCGGCTTTAGGGTCAATCTTTTGTCTTTCAAAAAGAAAAGGCATTCAGTAGGGATCTGAACGCCTTAACTTATCTTCTCAATAATCGCCTTTCGGCATTTCCTCTATTAGATATTGCAAAGATACGGTCTTTTTTTATATCTGCAAACTTTCCTGGAGTTAATCCATAAAGTTCATCTTATTCATTTCGCTGGCTTAGATTTCATCAATGATGTCGATATGTGGTTTCATTGACTTGCCCATATGACCAGAGCTTGAAAGCTATCTTATGTAAGAAAGATAATTTGTATATTCAAATCCCTCGGAGAGCAGCGACGAAATCCCTGAGAGTGAGCAGGATTTGTAGAAATCCAAAATAATCCACCTACAATTAAACTTTTTACGGCACTATGTGTCTAAAAATGCGTTATAAGGTTGGACCCTGTGTCCAGCCTTTGTTTATGCATATATATTAACATCAAATACACACTATGACAAAGCACGTGTCTTTATTTTTAAAGTCGATTCTTTCTGTTGCGGCGTTTCTGGTCGCCTCGGTTTCTTTTGCGCAAGGCAACTTCACTGTCAAATTCAAGTTGGTTGATGAGAAGACTTCAGAGCCTGTCTCATTTGCAACAGCATCGCTTACACTAAAGGGCGAGACAAAAGCAGTAAAGTACGTTCTCACCAATGATGAGGGTGCGGGAGAGATTGTGAAAGTAAAGAAAGGAACCTATAAGTTCAAGGCTGAGCTTATGGGATACACTACATATGAAAAGGAGATTGTAGTCAATAAGAATATCGACCTGGGCACAGTGAAGATGGCGGAGGATGTTAAGGTACTCGATGCGGCAAGTGTTTCGGCAGTAGGTAATCCTATCGTTGTAAAGAAGGACACGATAGAGTATAATGCGTCGTCATTCAAGACATCGGATAACGATATGCTTGAAGACCTCCTCAAGAAACTTCCAGGAGTTGAGGTGGCTTCAGACGGAACCGTGACAGCTAATGGCGAGACTATCAAGAAGATCACGATCGACGGCAAGACTTTCTTCCTTGATGACCCTCAGCTTGCGACAAAGAACCTCCCTGCAAAGCTCGTAGAGAAGGTGAAAGTGGTTGAAAGGAAGTCGGAGCAGGCAAGATTCACAGGCATTGACGACGGACAGCAGGAGACCATCATTGACCTGTCTGTATATAAAGGAATGATGAACGGATGGTTCGGTAACGTTATGGGCGGCGGTGGCCACGACCTTCCTGAAGATGGCTATTACACCGAAGACAAGTCTTTTATGGACGAGGGATGGCGTTATCAGACAGCCGGCATTCTCGGAAACTTCAAGAGCAAGAGCCAGATCAGCATAATCGTCAATGCCAACAACACCAATAACCGCGGTTTCAACGACCTTGCAGGCGGTATGATGCGTGGTATGATGGGCGGCGGACGTCGTATGGGCGGCGGTGGATTCGGCGGTATGGGTGGCGGAAACGGCATCACAAGCTCGTGGATGGGCGGTTTGAATGGCGCCTGGGACCTCTTTGATGACCGTATGGAACTCTCGAGCAACTACCTTTACAACGGTTCTACTAACTATGTCGAGGAAACAAGCTCTAAGGTAACCTTTATGGAGAACGGCAGCCATATGCTGAATGACAACAACGGCTACAGCACAAACGGCTCTCAGGGACACAGAATCGGAGTGAGACTCGACCACGAATTCAATAAGAACACCTCCCTTCTCTTTGAGCCTCAGTTCAATTTCGGTACCGGATCTTTCTCGGAGCATTCGGATTTCGCGACACGCACAGCGATGAATGCTGACACTACATTCACAAACAGCGGTTTTACCGACAATGTGGGAAATAACCGCAACTGGACAGCAAGCGGACGTCTCCTTTACAGACAGCGTCTTGGCAAAGAAGGCAGAACATTCTCCGCTTTGGTGAACTATAGCTTCAGCAACAATGAGATGTCAGGATTGAACCAGTCCCTGACGCGTACAGACCTCAATGCAGACAATGTCTTTGAAAATGAGATTGTAAATCAGAGATACGATCAGATCTCAAACAATTCATCATTGAGCGGACGAATGGTATATACTGAACCTCTGGCTGAAAACCTCTTCCTCGAGGCAAATTACGAGTATGCGTGGAACAGCAACAGAACCGGCAAGGATACATATAACAGCGGCGATGTTAACTTTGGAGATAATGCAACCTCTTTGATATATAATCATATAGGCGAAGTCTATGATCCGACATATTCAAGCTCTATCCTCAATAACTATGTAAATCAGAGGGCAGGAGCAAGCTTCACCTGGCAGACTGAGGACCTGAATGCGCAGATTGGAGTTCAGGTCAATCCGACCGACACTCACAACGAGACGAATGGGGAAACCTACGACAGCAAGGTTGTGAACTGGTCGCCTTCAGCGAGAATCAGATATATGGTCAATGATAATGCGCAGCTGATGGTGAATTATGACGGACGTTCTTCTCAGCCTTCAACATCTCAGTTGATGCCCGTGCCTGACAATACCGACCCTCTCAACGTTTCACTTGGTAACCCTTACCTGGAGTCCTACTTCACTCATAATATGCGTGGAACGTTCAGGTTTACCAACAGGGCAACCTTTACTTCTGTCAATGCACAGCTGGGTGGAAACTTTGTCCAGGATGCGATTACAAATGCTCAGTGGTATGACCAGTCGGGAGCTCAGTATTCAATACCGGTAAATGGCCCTGGTACAGGTTCTGCAAATGCTTCTATTATGGTGAACTCACCGATCGCCAAATCGAATTTCTCTATAATGAGCAACACAAGCGCCAGATACAACCAGTCTGTATCATACATAGCTACAGGAACCCTTGACTCGGATATGTACTATGATCCAGATAATGCAGAGTTCAACTATGTGCTCTTCCACAAGGATTATCCGTCATTGGGAGACTCTGACGCATTCCTCACCAACAAGATCCGTTCATTGAATGTGACTGAGATGCTTCGACTTACCTATAGAAACGACTTTGTTGAGCTCGTGGCAGGTGGACGTACGAATCTCTCAAAGTCTTGGTATACAATGAAATCTGCCAATGTAAACACTACTTGGAACAACAACGTCTCATTCGAGATGAACTGGACTCTTCCATTCGGAATGAACCTCATCAGCGATATGAATTATAACTGGTACAGGGGATATACGACAGCACAGGAGCCGGAGTTCATCCTCAATGCGGAGATTACTCAGCTTGTGTTTAACAAGAAGGGAACCATAGCTCTCAGAGCTTATGACATCTTCAAGCAGGCAAAGAATCTGATGGTGACTGATGCGTCCAACTATCATCAGGAGGTGCGTAATAACACACTTGGCCGTTATATCATAGTGTCGTTCACCTATCGTTTCGGAACCTTCAGCAGAGGCCGTGGAGGCGCTCCGGGCGGAATGCGAGGCGGAATGCCGGCAGGTGGCCCTCCGGGTGGAATGCGAGGCGGAATGCCGATGGGCGGCCCTCCTAGAAGATAAGACGATTTAATATACAAACGTCCAGCTGTCTGCTATGGATGAGGCTCCCTCACCGTCTACTGCTGTGAGTACAAGCATATACTCTGTACCTCGTGACAGGTTCTTGAGAGGGGCGTAGTTGTCTGTAGTTTTCTCGATGTAGTACAGTTCCGGTGACAGGTACATTGTCTCCTGAGCTCTCAATACAGAGCCTTGAAGAGTGCTTGTCCACAGATAGCTGTCAGTCGGCCTGATTATGTATCTGAAACCTGACGCTTCTCCGCCGTTGACGTTCCACTTGATACATTCCTGTCCGTTCTCTGTCACGACTTTCTCTTCGATTTCTACTGAAAGACTGCTGTACGGTATTGCTTTGGTACGTACCGGCAATGTGAAGACTTTACCGTAGACTCCTGTGAGGTTGACAGGAAGTATGACTACAGTCATTTCGGTGTCTGGGTTCAATTGCTTTCGGACAAAAGTTTCTGAACTGCCATCAAAAATTACTGATGGTCCACCAGGATAGATCACATATTCGATAAGCTCCTCTTCTGTGTCGAGATGAGACATTATGTCTGCGCTAAGCAGGGCTGCATACATAATGGTTGCACCTTGGGCGCAGACATCAAGCGATATGCTTGTCATATCTACTGCAAGGTTGGAATAGCTTACCTCAATTGTTCCGCCTGGCTTCAGTTTCTGTGTCTCTATATTAAGATAGACGAAGTCCTCGGCAGTGTATGTTCCGTTGTCCTTGTGCGGGAGGATCCACATAACGTATTTCTGTCCTGGCTCCACCAGTATGTCACCAAGTTCCTTCTGGAATCGGAAAGCAGATCCTTCGTAAGTGACTTTGTTGGATGAGTTGGTGTACAAGGTGGTGTACGGTGCGTCGCTTACCAGACTGCCGGATGTAAAGTCTCTGTCAAATGCTTCCTTCTTGGCGATGCCGCAATAGAATGAGGAAACATTCTCCATCAGGATCTTTACTCTGATGCTCTGGAACGTAGAGCTGACCTGCTCGATGTTTACAGTAGGCTTTGACAGCTGATCTATCTTCAGTGGAATAGTAGAGATGCCTGAGCGCTTTACGCTGATTTCCTTTCCTTCTTTCAAGGTGAACATCTGCTTTTCGCCCTCTGTGGTGTTTGCTGTGATGGTCAGGCCTGTGTAGGTCTGGTGAGGCACTACTATATAGAAAGGAGTGCCGTCGCTGTCTATGTGTACACCTTCACCGCAGTCGAGTCTGACAGTGTTGGTACCATAGGTGTACTCCGGGTCAAAATTGTACTCGCGTGTTGCGGGAATATAACATAGGTCGCCTCCTGTGTCGCTGGCTATCATTTCATTGGCCTGGATCAGTATTGAAGATATCTTTACATTTACTGCATCCGTCGAAAGGAACAGCCTGAGCACGCCTGCGGCATTTGAAAACCTGAGTTCCGGGTCATAGGCCACATCACTTACCATCGGCATAGTGTTGTCGGCAAAGGTGCCTTCTGCATACTGCTGTACGTTAGGAATGGTAAGATATATCTCCTTTTCTGCATCTGGTCCGCTCATATAGATGCCATCAGCAGGGTAGGCGGCTATCACGCCGGTAGAAAGGTCCATAAAGTCGATTCCGTCTTCCGGGTAGAAGGTGGCTGATGTAGTGCCGTCGTTTTCAGTGTAGAAGATCTTGTCATAGGAACCTGAGACAAGGATCCTGTCTCCTTTTGACCACAACACCTTCCTGACCTGACCTTCGTCATCCTGACTTAGATGGGTCTTTGTCGCAGGTGTCTCTGCTATCTTTGCGGTTATCTTGTTATGATGTGGATTTGCCGGTTCCTTTTCTTCAACCTGTGAGCAAGCTGATAAAAGAAGGATGGCAGATAGTGTCAATAGAGTCTTCTTCATAGCGCCCCCTCCTTTTATTCAAAGAAATCAGTGAAGTCTTCAAGGTCTTCAAACATATCTTCTGTCGAGCCGCTCTGCACAAGCAGACACTGCTCTGTTTCCATATATATTACCTCCATCTTAGGAGTAACATATTTCATATTCGTCGTTTTCATAGTAACGCAAATTTAATAAAATATATTCTTAGAGTAAAGCATATGCAGCCATTAACTTGATCTCAATCCACTACATTTTTCCCAAAATCAGGTTTATAATTCTTTAAAACAGCAATATGCAGACTGTTTTATGCCCCTCAAAGTCTTCAAATAAACTCTACAATTCCTCTCATAACGGGATTTGACAGAATTGAAAATATGATAGATAAATGATTGAAATATAGTTATTTATGCTATGTGATGGGGTCGGGTGATTATCACCTCTACACCTTCCAACATTCCTCTACAAAGCAAAATATGCTATATTTGTTGCCTCATTAATATAAATGTACAGAAAAATGTTCGGTCGCAAGAAGACAAACAAGCTTATAGATGATATTGACAGGTATTTTGACCTGTTGGATCAGTCAGTCCAGGTGTTCAAGGCTGGTGTAAAGAACTATCTGTATTCCAACGCTAACGAATTCAACGAGAATCTTATGCAGGTGTCGGCAATCGACAGTGATGCCGATGCCCTTCGCAGAGAGATTGAGAATGCGCTGTACACACAGACTACCCTGGTCCGTTCCAGGGGAGACATTATGCGTCTGTTCGAAAAGACCAGAAACATTATCGATATGCTCAATGACAGTCTGTTTCAGTTTGAGATCGAGACTCCTTTTGTCCCGTCTGAGCTTAATCCGGAGTTTATGAAGCTGACTGACTTCTCGACTTTGTCTGTAGAGGCTGTCGTACCTGCAGTCAAGGCATATTTCAAGACTCCTGAAACAGTACTTGATGAGATAAGCAGGACCTATTTCTATGGAAAGGAGGCTGTCAAGTACTCCCAGACAATCAAAAGGACAGTATTCCATAATATGCCTTCTCTCAAATTGAGTGAGAAGTTCCACCTCAGGTATTTTGCCCTTCATATCGAAAACCTTGCAAAAGGTGCTGAAAATGTTGCGGACCAGCTTGCCGTTATGGCTATGAGGAGAACCTTCTGATGACCATCTTCTGTCTCATATTGCTCTTGTCGGTTATGACTCTCTGGTTCCTTGCCAGTGAGCCGGTAACCTTTTTCGGTATGTATATACCTACTTGCGCCTTAAGAGACAGAGACTTCAAGGGATTGTTTGTAATATGCCTTCTTCTCGGCCTGTTATGCGGTTATGGAGGATCGGTGCACAAATTGTTATATAATAATATAGGTATATATACGCTTGATTACATCGAGGTGCTGGTGATACTCATTTCATCATCAATCGTCCTGCTGGCATTGAACTTCTTTTCTGCAAGGGGCTCTGTCATATATGCAGTTCTTGGTGCTCTCTACGCTTCTTACGTCGCCGAGGGACACGCGCACCTTGCAGACTTGAGGTTTGCCATAGCCCTGCTCGCAGCGCCGCTTATGGCATTTGCCTTGTCTGCCCTTATCCGACTTCTGCTGCGCCTTGTCATCTCAAAGGCAAATGCCCATCTGATAACCCTTTCATACTATATGAGGTTTGCCGTTATAATCTCTATGATTCTTTCGACTGTTGCCATAGGTTTGAATTGGGGAGGTATGATGTGCGGAATGGCGGATCTGATCCGGCCCTCTTCGCTCATTCCTGCTTTTCTTGTAACAGGAGCGGCATTCCTTATATATATATGGAAAGGATGGGACGGACTTCACGAGTCCTCGACGCTGTTTTCCGAATTTTCGGTATATGCCGTCGTGTCAGTGGGGCTGTCTGTCGCTGTGACAATGCTCTTTTTCTCAATGGAGATCACAGCTTCATTCATAGGCCTTTGCCCTGTACCCCTTTCTGCATCTGTACTCGTGATGGCTTCAGTGGCAGGCGCTCAGTTTGCGCAGCGCACTCCATTGGTCGAAGGGGTTGAATACAGAATGCCTTTTATCACTATGTTCGCGGTACCGGCTGGAACATTTGTGCTGGCTTATCTTATGTTCCGTCTCATCGGCTCGACTCCTCAGGATGAGATGGTGAAGTTTACTGTCGTCACTGTGTCGGTGATTATTATGTTGTCGCTTCATTTCATAAGCTATCTGCGGAGTCTGGAGAATAGATCGAAGGCGACAGACAGGCTTGTGTATGCGCAGCAGAGGCAGATCTATGAACGCAGCAGGGCACTCAGTGATATGGAACTGAAGGTTATCTTGTCTGAGAACAAGGCTCTTCACGATGCTGTCGAGATGAAAAGGCAGGAAGTGATGAACGTCGCACTGAGCATAGTGGAGCAGAAGGAGTTTCTCGAATCCCTCAATGACAAGGTCAAGTTCCTTGCCCTGACTGATGATGTCAAGGAGAAGGACAGACTTACAGAGGAGCTGGGAATGGCGATAAGGCAGCGCCTGTCCTATGACCGTGATGTGGATTCGCAGTACTTCTACTCTCAGGCCGAGTCGCTTCACGAAGACTTCAACGCAAAGCTTTCTGAGAACTTCCCGCATCTGACACAGCAGGAAAAGCGCCTTGCCACACTGCTGAGACTGGGATTCTCATCAAAATATATAGCTACATTAATGAATATAACCCCTAAAAGTGTCGAGATCAGCAGGTACAGATTGAGGCAGAAATTGGGGCTGGCAAAAGGGGATAATCTGGTGAATTTTATTAAATCCATATAGTAACAACATTAATCATTAAACCTTAAAACAATGAAAAAGGTATTTGTTTCGTTTTTCGCGCTGATCGCGTCGATCGCTGCGTTTGCTCAGGAGGCTGAAGTGAACCAGTATGGACAGAAGGTGAATTCCTTACCTATTGATGCCACTGTTCAGGATGGTATCCTTGTGTTCCAGAACAAGGAAGCAAACTACAAGATGTGGTTCGATGTCCGTGTGCAGGGTGATGCTGCAGTATTCTTCGGTTATGACAAGAACCTTACCCAGATCGGTAACGGTATGCTTATGCGCCGTACCCGTTTCGCTGTAAAGGCTCAGCTTGACAAGAACTGGTATGGTGAGCTTGATACAGACTGGACAAGCGGTACTCCGGAGATCAAGGATGCTTATTTGGGATTTACAGGCGTAGACAACCTTGAAATCAAGATGGGTAACTTCAAAGAGAATTTCTCTATCCAGAGAAACACAACTTCACGTTATCTCCAGTTTATGGAGCGTCCTATGGTGACTTATCTTGCACCATCGCGTCATATGGGTATCAATTTCAAGTACTCTTTGCCTCATATCTGGGCAAGTGCAGGTGTGTTCGGTCCCGCTCTTGAAGACGCTGAGGCAATGACTGCTTTCCAGGATGGCAACAAGGATTACGGTCTTAACTGCGGTCTTTCTTACACAGGTAAGCTCGTTTACCGTCCGATCAACAACAAGACCACTTCACTTCATATCGGTGCTGCGGCGTCTTACAGAAACCCTAAGACATCTTCTACAGACGGTTACAATGCAGTTCGTTACAGTACACGCAACACCACAGGTGTGAACCGCAAGAAGTATATGGATACAGATGCAATCCAGTATCTCGATCACGAGCTTGCTTACACATTCGAGCTTGCAGGACACCACAAGGGCCTTCGTTGGGAAGCTGCTTACATTGCACGTAAGCCTTTCGTAGATGAGCAGAAGTACATCGACAAGAACGGTGAAGCTCCTAATATGCAGCAGGCGTGGGGCTGGTATGCTCAGGCTGGCTACCTTCTCTTTGGCGGAACTCAGAACTATGATGCAGGTGGAGCGAAGTACACTCGTACAAACAACGGTAAGGAGTGGGGAGACATCGAGCTCTGTGCACGTGTAGAGTACTGCGATCTTAACATCTCTAAGTATGTGATGGGTGGATCTGCTTATGCATACTCTCTCGGACTCAACTTCCACGTGACTAGAAATGTGAAGTTTGTTGTGAACTACCAGTACAATGACCAGGACATCTTTGCAAACGGAAAGGGAGCTCAGGACGGAAAGGACACAACAGCAAAGAAGCCTTACAGCACAGGATATGACAAGGACGGTAATGTAACCAAGTATCCAGGCGACATCGTAAGCGGTTCAGGTATTGATTACCATATGCTCGCTTGCCGTTTCCAGGTTGCATTCTAAAGAAACCAATATTAAACCCAATAATTAATTTTTAAAAAAACAAAACAATTATGAAAAAGTTTTTTGTATTCGCAGCTGCAGCTGCATTCGCACTTTGTGCTTGTGAAAAAGACACTCCAAAGGTAGACGGTAGCGGTGAAGGTGAAGGTAACAAGGAGCAGAAAGTTGCAGGTATCGTCCTCAACGAGCTTTCAGGCGCTGACAAGTTCATCGAACTCTACAACACTACAGACGCAGAGGTTTCTCTCGAGGGCGTGTACATTGTAAAGTATGACTCATCAAAGGATGGTGGAAAGAGCACAACTTGGACAGGTGCAGCAGGTATGAAGATCGCTGCTAACGGTTATGTTGTTCTTGAGAGCTCTGACCTTGCAGATCCTGCTGAGGACGGTGATCCTAACTATGCATATGAGAGTGCAAACCACGTATTCAGGGGTGGTCTCTCAGGTAAGAAGAACGTGTTCATTGAACTCTATAACAAGGATGACGAGAAACTCAGCGAGTTCAAGAGAGGTGAGGAAGGTGCAGGTTGGAACCAGGTGTCTGGCTTCAACAACGACAAGAAGCACACATTCTCACGCGTACCGAACGGAACAGGTGACTGGGCATATGCTGACCCTACTAAGGGCGCTGCAAACGGTGCAAAGACTGCTGACCTCGAGCACACTCCGGAAATGTAATTCAAGCATATAGCATAAGACTATGGCAGAATTGAAAATCGGCGAGATCTCAAAGCCACGCTTTGAGTTCCGCTCATTCGGACAGTGCTTCTGCGAGGCACACAAGAGAATGGCTCGTCTTTCAGTTCCTGTACCTGAAAAGGTATGGGAGCGCGAAAGCGACGAGATCTACATCATCTCTCGCAAGAACGACATCAACAACACCAAGATCCGCAACGGAAAGATGGACATCAAGACATATGTCCAGACTGTAGACGGCCTCGAGCAGTGGAACCCACTTATGAAGGGTGAGTTCCCAATCTCACGCGCAGTGCTTGAGGACGAGGTGTTCCCTGCATTTATGGTGGATATGCCTGCTCTTGACAAGGATGAGTACACTTACGAGGAGTTCATCGGTATGGTGAAGGCAAACCCTGATCTTGCAGCTGTACGCGTACACAAGCAGCGTTTCGGCTATATGGTGAACGACACTATCTGTGAGGTCGGAAACGTGCTCATCAACGGTGCAAAGATCGTTACCATCAACTCTGAGTCTACTGAGATTGAGGACATCAAGAAGACCATAGCAGACTGCGGTCTCGAGGGCGTTGAGAACATCAACTATCTCCAGGCTATCAAGCGTGTGATCGGTATGTCTGACAAACCACTTGCAAACGAGTAGTATTATGGCACAGGAAGTAGAAAGAAAATTCTTGGTTGCAGGCGACTTCAAGCCGTTTGCAAAGAAGGCTACCCGCATTACTCAGGGCTACCTCAGCTCAGTTCCAGAGCGTACCGTACGTGTACGTATCAAGGGAGAGAAGGGATTCATCACCATCAAGGGCATCGGCTCTGCAAGCGGAGCAAGCCGTTATGAGTGGGAGAAGGAGATTCCTGTTTCAGAAGTTGAGGAGCTCCTCAAGATCTGTGAACCAGGCGTGATCGACAAGACACGTTACCTCGTTGAGGCTGGCGAGCATACATATGAGGTAGACGAATTCTACGGTGACAACGAAGGCCTTACAGTGGCTGAGGTTGAGCTTTCTTCTGAGGACGAGGCTTTTGCAAAGCCTGAGTGGCTCGGTGAGGAGGTTACCGGAGATGTGAAGTACTACAACTCTATGCTTATGAAGAACCCATATAAGAATTGGGCGAAATAATATGAGATTGTCGGTCAAGCCGACAATGACGGAGTACCATACCCGGCTTGACCGACAATCTTTTTAAATACCGACAAAACTATGACCGAAAAGAACATCGATTTGCAGCAGGAACAGACATTCGACCCGCTGGATATGAATAATTATAAGGTGGAGAAGCTCCCAAAGATGGAGAAATCCGGCTTCGAGAAGTGGATGGCCCGCCTCGGCGGCCCTCTGGCAGTCCTTATATTCGTACTTATATATTGGGTGGTCGACATCCCTTTGTTTGATAACCTTGATTTTTCCGGCCTTTCAAGCAAGGCTCAGGCAAGGTTGAATGTAATAGGTGAGGCTGCCTTCATCAGGGCTTGCTACGGAATGCTGGCTATTTTCTGCGCTTCAATTATCCTTTGGATTACTGAGGCTGTTCAGAGCTATCTTACCTCGCTGCTGGTGATCTTGGGAGTCATTCTTTGTGGTGTGACGACTCAAAAAGATGCCTTTGCACAGCTGGGACACCCTGTGATGTGGCTCAACATCCTGTCTTTCGTCCTTGCAAGTATGCTGGTCAAGACACGCGTAGCCAAGAGATTTGCCCTCTGGTTTGTCTTGAAGTTCGGTAAGAGTGCCTCAGGTATCTTCTTCAGTTTTCTTATAATCAATGTCGTATTGTCCCTCTTTATTTCAGCAACGACCGTCAAGGCGACAATACTCCTTCCTATATTTATGGTCGTAGCTGCGATCTTTGGAGCAAGTCAGGGCGAGCGCAACAACTTCGGCCGCAACCTTGTGCTCCAGAATCTTTTCCAGATCAATATAGGTGCAAGTGCATTTATGACCGGCTCAGGTGCGAATCTTCTTGCTATCTCGCTCCTTACAGGTGCATATAGCTCAGTGAGCCTGATTTATTCGGATTGGCTGGTAGCTGCCTTCCCTCTTGCGATGATTCTTCTGCTCATCGGATGGTTTGTGGGAGTCAAGATAATATTCCCGCTCAAGCCTGAGGAAAAACAGCCTCAGATCCAGGGTGGAATGGAGCGTCTGCGTCAGGAACTCGAATCTATGGGCAAGATGACTGTGGAAGAGTTCAAGTCTATAGCGATTTTCGTGGGAGTGCTCGTTCTGTGGGTGACAGAAAGCTGGCACGGCGTTTCTGCTGAGGTGGTTGTGCTCATCGGTGCGATTGTAGCATTGATCCCTGGCATCGGTGTGGTCAAGTGGAATGATGTGGACATCCCTTGGCACCTTATGATATTCTCTGCCGGTGCATATGTCATCGGTTCGGGTCTTAATGCGACCGACCTTCCGTCTATGATCGTCGGTGCAGGTATGGACGCCCTGGGTATCACTGCCCAGACTCCATTCTTTGTTCTGTATCTCCTCCTTACAGGACTTATGCTTTTCAGTGCTCTGGTCTTCCAGTCGAAGAATATGAGAGCCCTGGTGTTTATCCCGATCGCTATCGGTGTAGAGCAGCAGTTCGGCCTTCCGCCGCTCTGCCTGTCTTTCCCGATCTCTCTTTTGATTGAACACGTTTACGTGCTGCCGTTCAACAGCAAGCCGGCGGCGCTGCTATATACAACAAACCATTACAGCTGGAGTGACACCTTCAAGTTCGGTATCACTATGATGCTCATCGCTTGGGTTATGATTCTTGTGTGGGGTGAGACAGTGCTCCATTGGCTCGGTTACACACCAGGACTGTTCTAAAAAATACCATCCTTTATGATTTCCATCCAGGCAAAGAAACACGATAACTATTCTGTCGAATTCAAGTTCGGATTCAACTGTGCCGAAGGCAAGAAATGCGATGACTTCTCGGTCAACGCCTGGATATTCGTGCCTAACAGTCTGGGTGTCAATGCGGAGAACTACGGCAAGAAGCAATTTTACAGGGATGTGAAGTCTAACGTGCGTCTGATTACTCCTGTCTATCTCCTCAGTGAGATAGCGCAGGAGGATTCATTGCCGCTGATGTCGCTCCGCAATGCGATGGAAACTCTTCTGAGAAGTCAGACATCATCGGATGTGGAATCCTATGAGTACCATTTGAAGATGTTTGCCGCGATATTCAAGAGTTCCATCCGCAATCACTCCCAGCACATCCGCAGTGCGGGTAACATAGGCCTTGACAAGTATCTTGTAGATGATTATGTCAAGAGTATTGATGCTGTCCTGTCCAGATTCAGGATGATGTACCGTATCATAGATGTGCCGACAATAGATGAGAAGATCCGTTCGTACTTCAAGATGTGCGATGAATTTATGAGTCACGTTGTCGCGATTCAGACAATACGCATCATCAAATCAATAGATTCCCTTCCCGCTGATGCGGATTTTTCGTATGCGAGGGAGGAGCTGGCTGCGCTGATAAGAAGAGAGCAGGACTATAAGAGCTGTCGTGGCTATGGGGTCCTTACTGATGACAGTGATCAGAATCGTCGACTGGTCTATCATCGTGGAATGTTGAAGAAATTTATTGAGAGCGAGTTGTACATCAGGCTTGACAAGAAGAAGGATGGAGTGGCCGTGGAGCAGATTTACTATAGTATTGCGGCCGGAATAGCTATGATTTTCGCCACAGCTGTCGCCTGGATCACCCAGACCCGCTACGGAAATATCACCTGGCCACTGTTTGTTGCTCTTGTGGTAAGCTATATGCTTAAGGACCGTATCAAGGAACTGATGAGGTACTATTTCGCTCATAAGTTAGGCAACAAGTACTATGACAATAAGGCTACAGTAACCATCGGTCACAAGCGCGTGGGCGAGATCAAAGAAGGCTTTGACTTTATATCTTCCGCCAAACTTCCTGCTGAGGTGGAGAGACTTCGCCGTACATCCGCAGGTATAGATGAGGAGGTTAACATCGTAGAGGAGAAGGTTATGCTCTATAGAAAGCACGTTTATATAGATCAGGAGGCCTTGTCCGGCAATGATAATTATCCGATGCGTGGAATCAACGAGATTATGCGTCTGCATCTGACACGATTCTCTCTGAAGATGGACAATCCGGAGGTGCCGGTGGACACTTTGGACAGTCAGGGAAACATCAGGACTGTGCTGGTGGACAAGGTCTATTATATGAATGTCGTATTCAATTTCAAGCACGGCTCCGGATCGGAGTACCATCACTTCAAGATCGCAATGACTCGTGACGGCGTCCTAAGTGTTGACAGGATGTGATTTATGACCGCTATTTTTAGCGGTTTTTTTGATTTATTCGAAACAAATATGTAACTTTGCCATCTGATATGGCCGAATTGAAGAGGGGATAGTGTGTCTTCGCTTCGTTTTTTGGTCCTTTGTTGTGTGTGGGATGATGTGTGTGATGGATTGATAATCAGCAAATTGTTTAACAAACTATACTATTTATTTAATGATGAAACGACTGTTTATGATTGCCGTAGCGTTACTCACATTGGGTAGCGTTGCGAATGCGCAGCAGAGTATGAGCGACGAGTCTCTTGAGTTCCGTCCTCATTGGAGTCTTGGTGTGCAGGGTGGAGCAGGCTACACTATCGGTGAGGCTGCTTTCGCGAAGCTCCTCTCTCCAGCAGCTCAGCTGTCAGCATCTTACCACTTCCACCACGCGTTCGGAGTACGCGCAGGTCTTAGTGGTTGGCAGGGCAAAGGTGGCCTTGTAGTGTCAGAAGACATCTACAGATTCCAGTATGGCCAGCTTAGCGCAGACTTTACAGTGGATCTCGCAAGCCTCATCGCAGGCTTTGACCACCAGAGAGTCTTCAGCCCTTATCTTTTTGCCGGTATCGGCGGAGCTTATGGTTTCAATAATGAGGAGGCAACTGCACTTGCAGGCAAGTATTCAGTGGCTTTCCCTTACATTTGGGACAAGAAAGCTTTTGTCGTAGGCCGTCTTGGTGCTGGTGTTGACTTTTGGTTGACCAAGGCTATCGCTCTTGGTATCGAGGGTAACGCCAATATGTTCTCTGACAAACTTAACTCAAAGGAAGCAGGTAAGGGTCTCCTCGCTGACTGGCAGTTCGACCTCCTCGCAGGTGTGAAGTTCCGTCTTGGTGACAACACCCGTCCATCTGCTGTATACGCTGCACAGGTTGCTGCTGCTGAGGCTGCTGCTGCCGCTGCTGCTGCTCTTGCTGCTGAGAAGGCTGCCGCTGAGAAGGCTGCTGCTGAGAAGGCTGCCGCTGAGAAGGCTGCTGCTGAGAAGGCCGCTGCTGAGAAGGCTGCTGCTGAGAAGGCCGCTGCTGAGAAGGCTGCTGCTGAGAAGGCTGCTGTTGCTGCTGAGAACTCAGAGGATGTATTCTTCACAATCGACTCTTACTATATCCGTGCAAACGAGGGCAAGAAGCTTGAGAAGCTCGCTGCTTGGATGAAGGAGAATCCTGACTTCACTGTAACACTCGTTGGTTACGCTGACAAGAAGACTGGTACATACGAGATCAACCAGAGAATCTCTGAGCGCCGTGCAAACGCTGTTAAGGAGAGACTCGTTAAGCTTGGTGTTCCTGCTGACAGAATTATGACATTCTTCAAGGGTGACACAGTTCAGCCATTCGCTGAGAACGCTAAGAACCGTGTTGTAATCTGTGAACTCGAGTAATTAGAGAATAATTATTATTAAATATTAAACAAACCTATTTATTATGAAATCATTTTTCACAAATCTTGGCAAGGCGCTTCTCTGCGGAGCTGTTGTTGCTATGATTGGATGTACTGATCTTCATTCAGACATCAAGTTGGTTGAGACAACCAATAATGAGGCTCTTAAGGAGCTCGCTGCAAAGCTTGAGGCAGATTATGCTACAAAGCAGGCTCTTGCTGCTGCTCAGGAGGCTCTTAATGCTAAGGATGGCGACCTTCAGGCTGCTATCGACGATGTTAAGAAATCCCTTGAGGGTTATGCTACTAACGACGCTGTAAACGCTGTTCTTGCTCACGTGGCTGAGCTTGAGGCTGCTCTTGGTGCAGCTCAGGAAGAGGTAAATGCAGCTCTTGCTGGTCTTCAGGCAGCTCTCGAAACTGCTCAGGAGGAGATCTACGGCCGTATCGAGACTGTAGAGGAGACTCTCTCAGCATCTCTCGTTCTTATCGAGGATCTCGCAGCTGAGGATGAGCAGATCTGGAACTCATTCAACACTCTCCAGGAAAGTGTATCTGCGCTTAGCACTCTTCTCGACGAGGCAACTGCTGAGCACGATCAGATCTATCAGCAGATCCAGACTGTAACTGAGACACTCTCTACAGTTATCACTATGCTCGAGGACTATGCTACAAAGCAGGAAGTTGAGGAGGTTTATGCTAAGATTCAGATCGTTGAGGAGTTCGTGACTGGCCTTACTAACCGTGTAGTTGACGTTGAGGACGCTCTCGCAATCCACCTCGCAGCTTTCGAGGCTTACAAGCTTTCTGTTGAGGAGGCTATCGCTCTCGCAACTGAGGATATGCAGGAGTACCTTACTCAGATGCTCAATGTAACTAACGACCAGATCGCTGAGATTACAGCGCTTCAGGAGGCACTCGTTCAGAGAATCGACACTCTCGAGCAGTTCTGCACTACTATCATCAACTCTTATGAGACTGCTGACGAGGAGCTTCTCGCTCTTATCGTTGAGACTAAGGAGGAGCTTACTCTCGTAGTAAACAACATCCTTAACTACCTTTCAGATATGCAGGGTCAGATCGATGACCTCGCTGCTCGCGTACAGAGCCTTGTTTTCATCCCTGAGTACTCAGACGGAAAGGCTACTATCGAGTGGGGTCTCCTCATCGACAACGATTCAGCTGTTAACTTCCTCCTTAACAGAATCATCACTACTGGCAACATCAATGCATTCAAGAGCATTGTTAAGGAGTACATCGCTAAGGTTAAGAACCACATTCTTTACCACTCTGCTGACATCGAGGCTTCTCTTGAGGACTTCCTCGCTAACCTCGTTGACGAGGGTGCACTCGAGTCTGCTCTCGCTGAGATGTTCACTTCTATCCAGGACCTCGTTGCTGCTGAGATCTACAAGCTCCTTCAGGACACTAAGATCAACGCTGACGTTAACCTTGATGTAAACGTAGATGTTGAAGTATTCCCAGGCTATACAGCTCCAGGTACAGGTACTGCAAACGGTACTATCGAGGGCGAGTTTGACCTTCCTGAGTTCGACGGTGACCTCGAGGCAGAGGCTGAGAAGATCGCTTCTCAGATCATGGCTGACATCATGGGTGCATTCAACCTTGGCGGTCTTAACCTCAACCTCACTGACACTATCAAGGGTCTCCTTAGCGCAATGAAGTCTGTAGGCGTTAGCACTGCAAGAGAGCTTATTGATGTTCTCAGAAACGCTTCTGTAAACGACATCATCGGCAACCTCAACAGCGCTGAGTTCAGATCACTCCTCTCAAAGATGCTTTCAGTAGCTAAGAGAGCAGAGGCTAAGGTTCTTGAGAACACTGCACTTCTCCAGAGAGAGTCTGTAATCAGATATAAGGTTATGGGTCAGAACGCAACAGCTCTTGCTGCTGCTATCGCTAAGAACCCTTCAGTTCTTTCTTACGACGTAGAGACTGTAGACGTACGTGCTGCTGCTCCAGGTCTTAAGATCACTAAGGTAGTTGCTAAGGGTGACGAGATCCACGTTTCAGTAGTTCCACAGAACTTCCACTATCGTTTCTACCTCACTTACATCCTCGAGGATTCATTCCTTTACGGTGCAGCTGAGAGCTTCTTCGACAAGTATGGTAAGACTGGTCTTATCTCTTACAGCGCAGCTCTCGTTCTCAACGACGGTAACAACATCCGTTCAACTGAGTACGTAAACTTCGTATCTTCAGAGAACCCTGAGATCTTCACTCCAGAGGTTATCAAGAACGGTTCAGTTGTAGAGTCTGAGACTATCGTTCTTGAGAAGGGTGCTGACTATGTAACTCTTTGCGAGGGAATGTACATGGGTTACCTCAGCGTTCCTAACCGCCAGATCCTTACTAAGGAGCAGCTTGCACAGAAGGGCTTCTTCGGTATCACTGAGAAGGCTGTTGTAAACACTAACAACGCTGGTGAGGCTGGTCCTTGCACATTCAACGGTCTCGTTGGTGCAATCGACGATTGGTACAACTACACATTCACTACATACTGGTCAGTTAACGACATCGTTCTTGCTGTTAACTCAACTGTAGAGTTCGTTAATCCTTGAACTCTCCCAGTGTGGGAAGGTAACGTTGATGCTTCTTCAAACACCGTGATTTCCCTTGCAGCCGGTCAGCTGGCTCCTTGGTTTGAAGGTCTTGAAGTTGGTCAGACAATCTCAATCAAGTACGACGTCCTTAAGGACGGCCCATCTTGCCTTCACATTTATGATGTAAAGACAGCTGAGGTACTTGCTGAGTTGAATATGAATGCATCAGCAAGCACTGACAACGAATTCGCAATCAAAGTTGATGAGGAGTTCTTGTCAAACCTTACCGACGAAAAAATCATGATTGGTGGTTCAGGTGCAGCAGTTACAAACGTAACACTTTATATGTACTAACATCAATCTTACAAATAAAGGGTGACCGATGGTCACCCTTTTTACATAATAAAGGCGCCGATGTGATGTCGGCGCCTTTATCATATATGTATATACTTTATTTGTTCAGTATGACCTTCTCGATGATTGGGGTCTGATGGCTGTATGGGATGAATGCGAGTGAAGGGAGAGGCTTTGTGATGATCAGGTTTGCCTTCTTTCCGACAGTTATTGAACCTACTGTGTCGCTGACTCCCATTGCGTATGCAGAGTTGATAGTGCAGGCGTTAAAGGACTGCTCTGGTGTGAGGCGCATACGGATGCAGCCGAGGGCCATTACGAAGCGCATATTGCCGCTTGGGCTTGAACCAGGGTTGTAGTCTGATGAGAGAGCTACAGGAAGTCCGGCGTTTATGTAATCCTTGGCTCTGCCGAATTCTATTCCCAGGAAGAATGAGCAGCCTGGAAGCATTGTAGGCATGGTGCCAGAGTTGCGAAGGCATTCAATTTCAGCGTCTGTTGTAGCCTCAAGGTGGTCAACTGACTGTGCGTTATGCTTCACTCCGACCTGTACACCGCCGCTTACTGCAAGTTCGTTGGCGTGTATCTTCGGCTTAATGCCATACTTTGCAGCTTCTGAGAGTATCTTGTCAGTCTCTTCTACTGTGAAGAATCCCTTGTCTGTGAAAACATCCACAAAATCTGCCAGATTTTCAGCTGCAACAGCCGGGAGCATATCTTTGCATATGTGATCCACATAATCAGCCTGACGGCCTTTATATGCCCTTCCTACTGCATGTGCCCCTAAGAAGGTAGATTTGATTGTCAGAGGGGTAGTCTCCTTTATACGGCGTATTACACGCAGCATTTTGAGCTCGTCTTCGAGGGTGAGACCGTAGCCGCTCTTGATTTCAACAGCTCCGGTTCCCATCGCCATAATCTCGTTAACCCTCTCCATTGACTGGCGATAGAGTTCCTCTTCTGAAGTCTCGTGCAGCAGGTCTGCGGAATTGAGGATTCCGCCTCCGCGTGCTGCGATCTCCTCATAGCTCAGACCTGCAATCTTGTCGCGGAACTCTCCGTCTCGGCAGCCAGCATAGACAATATGCGTATGCGCATCACAGAAAGCCGGCATTACAAATCCCCCCTTTGCATCGATGTACTCTATTTCGGTGGTTGTATTGGTATCCAAAACCGTGCTACCCCCCTGGCCGCAGGGGGAGGGACCCGCGACGCAGTCGTGGGAGGGGTTGTTTTGGATACCAATATAACCGCCGTTACAAGGTCCAAAGTCGGTGATTATGCCGTCCTCGATGGTCAGGTAGGCATTCTCGATGCATTCTACGTGATTCATTTCGGAGCCCTTGAGCATAGTTTTGCTCTCGGGCAGGATGCCGGCAAGTGTACCTATATTATATATGATTGTCTTCATAATGGTATGTTTTAGAAAAGGGATACAAAATCTTGTATCCCTTCGATGTTATCTTATGAATTCGATTGCCTTTTCAATGAGCGGGTGCATATAGCGGTCGTCCTCGATGAATGGAACCACTTTGCGGAATTTTGCAAAGATCTTCTCGATCTCCCAAGACGAGCGCAGCGGTCTCCTGAACTCGAATGCCTGAGCTGCATTGAAGAGCTCGATAGCAAGTACTCGCTCTGTGTTGTCCACAACTCGTACAAGCTTGGTTGCAGCGTTCGCACCCATACTCACGTGGTCTTCCTGACCCTGTGATGAAGGGATCGAGTCAGCCGATGCAGGCATACAGAGGCCCTTGCTCTGGCTTACGATTGAAGCCGCAGTGTACTGAGGGATCATAAAGCCGCTGTTCAGACCCGGCTTGGCCACGAGGAAGTTAGGAAGGCCTCTCTGGCCGGAGATGAGCTTGTAGATTCGTCTCTCCGAGATGTTTGCAAGCTCTGAAAGCGCTATTGTGAGCATATCCATAGGGATGGCGATAGGCTGTCCGTGGAAGTTTCCTGCTGAGATGATGAGGTCTTCGTCAGGGAACACAGTCGGATTGTCTGTCGCACTGTTGATCTCGATCTCGATTACAGACTTCACATAGCGGATTGTGTCTTTTGACGCTCCGTGAACCTGAGGAATGCAGCGGAACGAATACGGATCCTGTACGTGGACCTTTTTCTGCTTGATGATCTCGCTTCCCTCAAGGAGTTCGCGGAACCTTGCTGCAGTCTCGATCTGGCCTTTGTGTGCCCTCACCTCGTGAACCTGAGGATAGAATGGCTCTATGCGTCCGTCGTATGCCTCAAGAGACATTGCGCCGATCTTGTCTGCCCAGTCTGAAAGTCTTTCTGCCTGAATCAGTGACCACACAGCGTGTGCGCTCATAAATTGGGTTCCGTTAAGGAGGGCAAGACCTTCCTTTGACTGAAGGCGGATTGCTTCCCAACCCATTTCTTTCCACACGTCAGCACTCTGACGGACTTCTCCTTTGTAGACAACCTCACCCATACCGATAAGAGGCAGGCAAAGGTGAGCCAGAGGCGCAAGGTCGCCGGAAGCGCCGAGTGAGCCCTGCTGATAGACTACAGGAAGGATGTCGTTGTTGAACATATCGATGAGGCGCTGCACTGTGATGAGCTGCACTCCTGAATAGCCGTATGAAAGTGACTGGATCTTGAGAAGGAGCATAAGCTTTACGATCTCAGGACGCACTGTCTCGCCTGTACCGCAGGCGTGCGACATTACCAGGTTGTGCTGGAGCTGTGACAGGTCCTCTGCAGGAATGGTGATGTTGCAGAGTGAGCCGAAGCCTGTAGTCACGCCGTAGACCGGTCTTCCGATGTCCTCCATCTTGGTGTCGAGGAATTTGCGACATTTTACGATAGCTGCTTCCGCTTCCTTTCCCAGTTCAAGGCGGATGCCTTCGTTTACGATGGTGTTGACTTGCTCAATAGTGAGTTTCTTGTGTGAAATTATGTGATTCATAGCCTGAATTGATCTTTGTACATCACACAAAGATATAAAATATATACTTATCTTTGCCCGTATGAGATTGAAATCTTTCATATGTCTGTGTCTGTTTCTGGGCATTGCGGCCGCTTCCTCGGCGCAGGGGTGGCGGCTTGGCTGGAGGACCGACGCCCATCTGGCGGGAGGGTCCGAAGCTGCCCTGCCTTTCTGGGCGCACACGGGCGGTCAGGGGATACTTCCGACAATTTCCGGAGCTGTACTTTTTACTGGGGCTGATGTGGAGTACAAGAGTTCCGGTGATTTCTTCTTTGAAGGTGGTGTGAATCTGGCGGGGTGGGCTGCAGAGGCCGGGCCGCAAGGCGGGGCCGAAGTGCGCGGTGCGGTGGACAGGCTGTATGCCAGTGCCGGATGGAGGATGTTCAGGGCAGATCTGGGTATGGTTCCGCGGAAGAAGGAGCTTGGGGAACTTTCGATTACGGGTGGAAATATGATGTGGACATCAAATGCCAGAAACATTCCAGGTATAAACCTCAGTGCAGACTGGATCTACCCAGTGAAATGGTTCGCCTTCCGAGGAAACATTGCTCATTACAAGATGTCAGACCCAAGGTCAGTCAAGGGAGCTATGATCCACGACAAGTCACTGGAGGGCAGGATAGAAATGACGGGCAGGCTGTCTCTCTCGGCCGGTCTTGAACATATAGCCCAATGGGGCGGCGTTTCAGCCTTGTACGGCCCCCAGCCTGCGTCGTTCAGAGATTATATGCGAGTGTTCTTCGCTCAGGGCGGGGGAGAAGACGCAAGCATTTCGGATCAGGTGAATGTCCTTGGAAACCATCTGGGACGTGAATATATACGTCTGGACTATAGCGCAGACCGCTTCAATCTCACTTTCCAGTACGACAAACCTTTCGAAGACGGTTCAGGAGCAAGGTTCCAGAATATGCCAGACGGAGTGTGGACACTCAAGCTCGACCTCAAGGACAGGAAAGCCTTCGTGACAGACGTTATCTATGAATATATAAACACAACCTGGCAGTCGGGCCCCCTCCACGACCGGCCGGCAACCGACGAAGAACTGAAGGGGCAGGACCCTTCGGATCCTTTCTATGGAAAGGTGAGCCTGAAGGGACGCGACAACTACTTCAACAACAGTATGTACAGGTCAGGATGGACCTATTACGGCCGTGTGATAGGCCTCCCACTGATCGGAGGCCTCGCCTATGAGGAAGATGGAACGGTCGCAGGAATATTGTGCAACAGAGTCAGGGCACACCACGTAGGCCTCGGTGGCAACCTCTCGAAGGACGTACCGTATATGTTCAAGGCAACCTACAGCAGAAATTACGGAAGGTACGGCCAAGCGCACAATTCGATATATTCAAATATACCTTGGCAGCTGTCAATGGCCCTCGAGGTAGGAGTGCCAAGGAATATGACGGGACTGCCGGTAGATTTTGTCGTAGGTATATATTCAGATCTGGGACTGCTTTATCCAGACTCATTCGGCTTTATCCTGAAGATCAGGCATTGCGGTTCACGCAGTCTTTAAGCCATTCGAGCACCCGTTCTCTGTCGGTCTCGGAAGCCTCGCTCAGCGAATTTATGCAGCCGAACATATATCCCTTTCCATTGCCGTAGGCCTTGATTTTTCTTTCTATATGCCTTCGGCCTTTTGATGGCATAAGGAATATGGCTTTGTCCTCTGGTGAAACCACGATGCATCTGCCTTCTTGTACCTGGCTGAGGTAGAACAGTTCCTGGGAGTTGAACTGGTCCTCGTGGCGGAACCGATGTTGTATGTTTCTGATTATCAGGTCTTCGTGCCTACTGAAAAAGTCTTCAAAAAAGCTTTTCCTAAGTGCCCTCGGGGTGTGGCTGAGGTAAAGGAATCTGTTTCCTCCTCCCAGAATGTCCAAGGCCTTTACCATCGAGTGCTTGAAACTGATTCTCTTACGTCCTTTCCTTCGCGGTTTTATGGCCCACAGCAGTCTGGCTGTCAGAGTGCTGTACCAATCTGCATAAACGACAGTACTGTCTCCCCGGAAAAAATCTTCCGGAGTCAGAGGTGCTGTGATGAAGAAGTCGTCATTCATCAGGATGAAATGCTCGCTCAGGCCGGGGATACGCCAAATCATCGTCTCTATCGCCCTTGAGTTGAATGTAGGCAGGAAGTCCACATATCCCTTGAATATGTCTTCGTGGCTGACGATGTTCATAGGAATATGCCCCTGCGGGAAAAGAGTGCTTATATATTCCTCCAGCTGCGGGTCCTGGCCGTCTGTGACGATATGGATGGTGCGGATGAATGGGGCGTAGCGGTTGATTGAAGCTACGCAGTGGCGGATTTCGCCCATATCGCTGAATCTCGCCTTTCCTGCGACGTCGGACCTTGTGTCTTCCTGATCCGAGGTGATGTGGGCCTTGAGCTTAGCCCTGTGAACGGGGTCATTGCCGTCCACCCACGGCAGGACTATGTCAATAGGAAAATCAGGCGGCATTTTGCTGCCGCCTGATATGTCTATATTAGGGTTATTGTTATTCAAGGGCTTTCAGGATGGTTTCTTCGTCTGCGTAGTTTGGAAGGGTAACCTTCAGGCCAGGAGTGCGCTCCATTTCACGTTTGATTGCGAAGACTGCACCTTCGTTGCGTGCCCAGCTGCGGCGTGCGATTCCGTTGTTCACGTCCCACAGAAGCATTTCGCGGATGTGTCTGTCAGAGTCTTCCGAACCGTCGATAACCATACCGAATCCTCCGTTCATAACCTCGCCCCAGCCGACTCCGCCGCCGTTGTGGATCGACACCCAGGTTGCGCCGCGGAAACCGTCTCCGATGACGTTGTGGACCGCCATATCTGCACAGAACTGTGAACCGTCGTAGATGTTGGAAGTCTCGCGGAACGGTGAGTCTGTACCTGAAACATCGTGGTGGTCACGTCCCAGGACTATCGGAGCTGTGATCTCACCCTTCTTGATGGCCTCGTTGAATGCAAGGGCTATCTTGGTGCGGCCTTCGCAGTCTGCGTAAAGGATACGGGCCTGTGAACCTACCACGAGGTTGTTTCTGCCTGCCTCTTCAATCCAGCGGATGTTGTCCAGCATCTGACCCTGGATCTCTTCAGGAGACTCCTTCATAATCTCTCTGAGCACATTGGCAGCGATTGCGTCTGACTTTGCAAGATCCTCAGGATCCTCGGACATACAAACCCATCTGAAAGGTCCGAATCCGTAGTCGAAGAATAGAGGACCCATAATGTCCTGGACGTATGACGGGTAACGGAACTTGCCGTTCTCCAGAAGCACGTCGGCTCCGGCGCGTGACGCCTCAAGAAGGAAGGCATTGCCATAGTCAAAGAAGTACATTCCCTTGTCAGCGAGTCTGTTGACTGCTGCTGCGTGTCTGCGGAGAGACTCCTGTACGCACTCTTTGAATCTCTCAGGCTCCTCGGCCATCATCCTGTTGGACTCTTCATAGCTGTAGCCGACAGGGTAGTAGCCGCCTGCCCAAGGGTTGTGGAGGGAAGTCTGGTCTGAACCGAGGTCTACGTGGATGTCCTCATCTGCAAGTCTTTCCCAGAGGTCCACTACGTTGCCCTGGTAGGCTATTGAGACTACTTCTTTCTCCTCAACTGCCTTTCTTATGCGCGGGATGAGTACGTCGAGGTCGTCGTGGATCTCGTCCACCCAGCCCTGGTCGTGTCTCTTGTGGGCTGCGTGAGGATTTACCTCGGCGCACACACTTACTACTCCTGAGATGACACCTGCCTTAGGCTGTGCTCCTGACATTCCTCCGAGTCCGGCAGTCACGAAGAGCATTCCCTTCATATTTTCCTCAGTGCCGGCAAGGCCGCGGGCCTTGAGCTGCTTGCGGGCTGCGTTCATTACTGTGATGGTGGTGCCGTGCACGATACCCTGAGGTCCGATGTACATATATGATCCTGCTGTCATCTGGCCGTACTGGGACACTCCGAGGGCGTTGAATTTCTCCCAATGGTCTGGTTTTGAGTAGTTTGGAATCACCATTCCGTTGGTCACAATCACGCGTGGGGCATCCTTGTGGCTTGGGAAAAGTCCAAGAGGATGACCCGAGTACATCACAAGTGTCTGCTCGTCTGTCATTGTGGCAAGGTACTGCATTACAAGACGATACTGTGCCCAGTTCTGGAACACGGCGCCGTTTCCTCCGTAGGTGATCAGTTCGTGAGGATGCTGTGCAACGCGATAGTCGAGGTTGTTCTGGATCATCGCCATAATCGCTGCCGCCTGCCTTGATTTTGCAGGGTACTCGTCGATCGGACGTGCGTACATCGGGTAGTCAGGACGGAAACGGTACATATATATACGTCCATAGTCCTTCAGTTCCTGTGCGAATTCCTTCGCGAGAGTCGCGTGATGCTCCTGAGGGAAGTAGCGGAGTGCGTTCTTTATCGCCAGCACCTTCTCTTCCGCGCTGAGGATCTCCTTGCGCTTGGGAGCGTGATTTATAGTCGTGTCGTACGGCTTCGGCTCCGGCAGCACTGCCGGAATGCCAGCCAATATATCTTCCTGAAACTTAGTCTGCATTTCAATGTCTTGATTATCAATTTGTTATGTTGAATCACCTGCTCCATCTGCCGCAGGTGATTCAGTGTAAGTCGCTGATTTATTGGATCTTGCTGTTCACTATTGCGAGCACTTCGGCCTCTTCGGCTACGGCCTTCGCGGCGATTTCAGCCGCTTCGGCGCAGAGCCTTTCGGCTGCCGCCCTGTCTGCAAGTCCTGCTGCGTTGATCTTGACGTTGAGCTGGGCTCCGAGGACTGCAGAACGTGCTGCGAGTGCTCCCACTCCGGCGTCTGAAACGGAGTTAGGGTTGCCTTCTTCCGCCATAGCTCTGATGAGAGGGAATGTTGCGTAGGCTGCCTTCATTGTCTTGAGAGGAACCTCTGTTGCGTAGAGGGTGGCTGCTTCCATTGCTTCTGCACGAGCTGCCTTCTCTTCGTCAGATCCCTTAGGCATTCCGATGGCTGCCATAATCTTGTTGAATGCAGCAGTGTCTTCGTCCACGAGGGCTACGAGCTCCTTGAGAGAAGCCTGGCCCTGCTCTGCCCAGTCAGAGAACTCCTTCCAGCGTGCGTCCCAGCCCGGCTTGTGTGACGAGAGGTTGGCTACCATTGTTCCGAGTGCAGCTGCGAGTGCTCCCATATATGCTGAGATCGATCCGCCGCCCGGGGCAGGGGATTCTGATGCTGTCTCGTATGCAAAGTCCTTGCAGGTCATACGCACGAGTCTTTCGCGTGCTGCGGCCTCTTCTTCGCTTTCGATAAGGTACTCGATAACTTTTTCTGCGGGGTTGAAAGGCTTGAGGTCATCAAGTCCCATAGACTTGACAGCGATCTTGATGATCTCTTCTTCTGCGATACCGCAGGAGCGCTGCTGTTTTGCAAGGTAATATTTGCCGGCTTCGATGAGGGTGCGTTTAGGTACAAGACCTACAATCTCGGCTCCGGTCACACGTACACCTCTTTCAGCAGCTGCTCTGCACACTTCGTCAAATGCAACGTGAAGAGGAGTTGTGTTGATGTCTGTGATGTTCATTGACACCTGTGCGATGCCGTATTCGTCGATGAACCAGCCGATTGCCTTGCAGCCTTTCAGTGTGCCGGGGATCATTACGTTCTTTCCGTTCTCGTCCTTGACGATCTTGCCTGTGATAGGGTTGCCTTCTCTCTTCGGACGGCCTTTCTCACGGACGTCGAATGCAATGGCGTTTGCACGGCGGGTAGATGTGGTGTTCAGGTTGTAGTTTACTGCGATAAGGAAGTCGCGGGCTCCGACGTTTGTCGCGCCAGCCTGGGCTGCTCTCTCGGTGTAGTGGCCCGGGCCGAAGTCCGGCTGTCTGTCAGGGTCTGACATCTTCTCAGGAAGGGCTTCATACTCTCCTGCGCGGCACACTGCAAGGTTCTTGCGCTCTGGCTTCTGAGCAGCGGATTCGTAGCAGTAGCAAGGAATCTCAAGTTCGTTGTAGATGCGCTCTGCAAGTTTGCGGGCCATCTCTGCACACTCCTGGAGGGTCACTCCTGAAATAGGGATGAGCGGAAGCACGTCTGTTGCTCCCGAGCGTGGATGAGCTCCGTGATGCTGACGCATATCTATGACTTCGCCGGCTTTCTTTACTCCCTGGAAAGCTGCTTCAAGAACAGCCTCCGGACTACCCACGAAGGTCACTACCGTGCGGTTTGTTGCTTCACCCGGATCTACGTCCAATACCTTCACTCCACCTGCTTTTTCGATTGCATTGACAATCGAGTCGATTACTTCCCTGTTGCGGCCCTCACTGAAATTAGGCACGCACTCGATGATTCTTTCCATATATCAGTATATAGTTTTATGATTTTCTTGAAATAACCTTTAAAGTTATGCTTTTTCCGTAAATTAACAAAGAGCATCCAGGCACTTTCCAATCAAAAAAGGAACGACTGCACCAGTCGTTCCTTTCACTCGTTATGATGTTGTGCTGTTAGTAGCGGTTCAGAGGCATACCGTTGGTCTTCATACGCACCATCTTTCTTACGTTTGCAAGTACCTCCTCGTACTCCTCGCGGCCTTCTTCTGTCTTGCCTGCGATAAGGTCAAGATGGGCTGCTGCATTTGCAAGTACCTGGTCAATGAGGTTGACGATGAATTCCATATCCTTCTCCACGAAGCCTCTTGATGTGATGGCCGGAGTTCCCACGCGGATTCCTGATGTCTGGAACGGAGTGCGTGAGTCAAATGGAACCATATTCTTGTTTACTGTGATGTCTGCCTTTCCGAGCTCCTTCTCTGCAACCTTACCTGTGAGTTCAGGGAACTTGGTGCGGAGGTCGATGAGCATAAGATGGTTGTCTGTGCCGCCAGAAACGAGCTTGTAGCCGCGTGAAGCGAATGCCTCAGCCATTGCTGCAGCGTTTGACACTACCTGCTTCTGGTACTCCTTGAACTCAGGCTGGAGAGCTTCATAGAATGAAACAGCCTTAGCTGCAATGCAGTGCTCGAGCGGACCACCCTGTACGCCCGGGAATACGCTTGAGTTCAGGATCTGGGACATCTTCTTTACGACGCCCTTCGGAGTTGTGAGACCCCAAGGGTTGTCGAAGTCCTTGCCCATAAGGATGATACCTCCACGTGGACCGCGAAGGGTCTTGTGGGTAGTGGATGTCACGATGTGTGCGTACTTCACAGGGTTGCTGAGAAGTCCTGCTGCAATAAGACCTGCAGTGTGAGCCATATCGATCCAGAGGATTGCACCCACCTTGTCAGCTATCTCACGCATTCTTGCATAGTCCCACTCTCTTGAGTAAGCGGACGCGCCACCGATGATGAGCTTTGGCTTGAATTCGAGTGCCCTCTGCTCCATCTGCTCGTAGTCGATCATTCCTGTAGCCTCGCTCAGACCGTAAGCTACAGCGTTGTACAGGATACCTGACATATTCACAGGTGATCCGTGAGTAAGGTGTCCGCCGTGTGCGAGATCAAGTCCCATAAAGGTCTCTCCCGGCTTGATGCAAGCCATCATTACCGCCATATTGGCCTGAGCACCTGAGTGCGGCTGCACGTTGGCATATTCAGCCTCATAAAGTTCGCAAAGGCGGTCGATAGCGAGCTGCTCGATCTGGTCAACCACCTCACATCCGCCATAATATCTTGCTCCAGGGTAACCTTCCGCATACTTGTTTGTACAGATTGAGCCAAGAGCGGTGAGTACCTGCTGGCTTACGTAGTTTTCAGATGCGATAAGTTCGATGCCCGAAGTCTGTCTTTCCTCTTCCTTCTTGATGAGATTGAAAATCTGGAGATCCTGTTTCATAGCTTGCGTATTACATTTATAGAAACGCAAAATTACTCATTTTTTTATTTTTACTACCTTTGTGTTGAAAACTTTTTATCATTCTATGGGCAATCGAAAGCTTTTAAATATTGAATTAGGGCGCGTCTCGGTGCAGGAGTACAAGGAACTTCCTGACTCTGGCGTAGTTATAGTCCTTGATAATGTCCGCAGCGCTCACAATGTGGGGTCGGCCTTCAGGACAGCGGATTCCTTCAAGATCGACAAGGTGTGGCTGTGTGGAATATGTGCAGTGCCGCCGTCGGCAGAGATCCACAAGTCGGCCCTCGGTGCGGAGGACAGCGTCGAGTGGGAGCACGTGGACGACACAATGGAGGCGGTTACCCGCCTGAAGGAGCAGGGATATACCATCGTCAGCATCGAACAGACGGCAAAATCAGTGATGCTCGACAGATTCACCCCCGAAAAGGGAAAGAAATATGCCCTTATATTCGGAAACGAGGTCTCTGGCGTAGCTCAGGATGTTGTGGACGCCTCTGATTTTTCTCTGGAGGTGCCACAGTTCGGAACCAAGCATTCGCTCAATGTGTCAGTTACCGTGGGCGTCATTCTCTGGCATTTCCGTCTTGCTTTCCTGCAAGGCTGATGACGAATCCGACAGAAATCTGATTTCCGCTGCCGTCCACGGCAGTCATACTGTGATGTCCTTCTGACGGCCTCAAGGTCAGCTGGTGGATGTGCTTGGTAGAACCTATAAAGCTATTGCCGAGGTGCCAGAAGACTTCAGAATCCGGGTCGCTGTGCGCCAAGTTGAAGACTACTTCTGCGTATGACCCGTCCATTTTCAGCGGAAGCAGGATACTGCTTCCGTTTTCCGGATATATGAACTCCATAGGAACGAACTCTCCGTTGTTTTTCTCCCCTGGTCTGAGAGGGGGCAGCGGCGTGTATTCGGGATGTTCCTGGCGGTAGTACCACTCCATTGCAGGGGGCAGCAGGAACAGACTCACCGCCTTGGAACCATTTGACGGGAACTGAGTTCTGAATGTGCCGTCTTCAGTTATATTTACGGTGCGGTGATATGGACAGGCTTCGCTCCTGACGGCATTCACAGGCAGATACAGGGTGTCGCATCTTTCGCAGTGCACGCCTTTCAGATGCCCTGAGTCAGGGCATACCTCTGCGGTTATATATTCCCCATAATCGGGAAAATCGAACCATCCGCCGTCATCCAGGAGATTGAATATATCGAACATTACCGGTCCTGCCGTCCTTGCTCCGACCAGTCCGGCACTTCCTTCGCCATAGGCATTGCCCACCCACACGCCGACGGCGTACTGTGGGGTCACACCCACTGCCCAGCCGTCGCGGAAACCGTAGCTTGTACCTGTCTTCCAGGCTACCTTCCTGACCGAAGATACCATTCTCCAGTCCATCTCATCCGGCCTGTTCACGTCCTTGAGGGCGTCGAAAGTGTAATATAGGGCCATACGGTCTGTCAGAGGCCAGTCCTCAGGCTTCACCTCCCATTCGGAAAAGTCCCTGTCCTGATAGTACGCACTCATTGCCGCATATATCCTTGTCATATCTGCGAGGGTGCCTTCTGCGCCTCCGAGAATAAGTGAAAGTCCATAGTCTGAAGGCTCTCTTGAAAGAGTCGTCATCCCGGCCTCCTTTAGAAGGCTGTGGAATCTTGGCACTCCGAAACGCCTCAGCATATGTACAGACGGCACGTTCAGGCTTCTGGAAAGGGCCGTGGCTGCGGGTACTGCTCCGGAGAATTTCCTGTCGAAGTTCTGAGGTGAGAAACCTTCTATGTTCACAGGAATGTCAGGCAGCAGGGTATATGGCAGGATGTCTCCTTCCTGCATCAGGGCGCAGTAGAGCAGCGGTTTCAGGAGGCTGCCTGTGCTGCGTGGCGCGGAAGCTATGTCCACCTTGCTTCCTGGCCTCTCCGACGAGGCGTCAGCATTGCCGATATAGGCGATCGTCTCTCCTGTCCGGACATCCATCACCACTGCAGCCATATCCTTTATGCCTTGTGATCTGAATTCACGGTTCCATCTGTCGGTGATCTGTGCAACCCTTGTCTGCAAAGGATAAGATATGGACGTCTCGATGTGTTCTCCCTTGTGCTTAAGATGAATGCGGTCTGTCAGGTGTTCTGCGTGCTGCGGCAGCGGAAGGGGAGAGTCAGGAAGCGGTTCCTCGCAGGCGAGGGCAAAGGTTACGGAGTCTATTACCCCTTTGCTGCAGAGCCTTTCCAGCAGTCTGTCCCTCTTGAGTTTCAATGCTTCGCGGTTCTTGCCGGGGTGCATTGCCGAAGGAGCGTTCGGGAGCACAGCAAGCGTGGCGGCTTCGCTCCAGGACAGGTCTTCGGCAGACCTGCTGAAATACCTCCACGCTGCAGCCTCTATTCCGACTACATTGCCTCCGAAAGGTGCGTGGGCGGCATACAGGGCAAGAATCTCGTCCTTGCTGTACCTCAGCTCCATTCTTGTCGCCAGTATGGCTTCAAGCATTTTCTGCCACAGGGTCCTTTCCTTCTGGCGGGACATTCTGGTGACCTGCATAGTGATCGTGCTTGCGCCGCTGACTACCTTGCCGGATGTTATGTTGTCTCTGGCTGCACGTGCCACGGCAAAGGGATTCACTCCGGGATGCCACCTGAAGAAACGGTCCTCAAACTCGATGATGCAGACTTCGAATTTTTCAGGGACATTCTCGGAAGGGGGAAATCTCCATTGACCGTCGCTTGCAATCCTCGCTCCAAGGAGTTCTCCCTCCTGGCTTGTCACGACAGTGGAATAGGGGGCGTCCCGGAAAATATCCCTTGGCAGGCAGAAAAGATATGCGGCAGCAAGAACGGCAAGGATGCAGACCCAAACGGTCTTCACCCTTGCCTTCCTGCTGTTTCTTGCCTGCTGTGACATAATTATTTTGTGACTATGGCAATACCTGAAGCGGAATATGCATAGATTCCATTGTCGTACATCGCCTCGCATTTCACTGCCGGGAGTGTGAACGAGCCTTCATACACAGCATTCAACCTTGTCTTGAAGGTCTTTCTCTGACCCTTAGGCAGGTCGAAATAGAAGACACTTCTGTCATCTCTGATGTCATTATAGGTGAACGTGCTGTTCTCATCTGCAGAAGACTGTCCGTAGAGTCTTTCGTTGAAGATCTCCCAACCGGAAGGCAGGCTTATGGTAAGAGCCAGATCCCTGTAATTTTCTGTCTGACTGGTGTTTGCAACCGTCACTTCAGCTATGAATTCAGTGCCCTGCTTGAGCGTCGCTGGATTGATGGTTTCTCCTGAAAGGTCTGTGTATACCACCTGCATAAGCAGCCCTGAAGCTTCCGCAGGGAGGCTGATGCCGTATTCCAGCCTGCTGTAAGTAGTCACGCTGGCATAGACAGGTTCGTCTGTGGTGTTCCTTATTTCTGCTCTTCCGTAATCAGCTTCCAGACTGCAGGTATATAACGATTTTGCAGTTTTTCCGGAAGTCGTGGTTTCCTGGCTTATCTCCACCTGGAGGCCCTCATCGCTGATTGTCTGCGAGAGTCTGTCCAGCGCAACGGAAGCAAATGCCGTAGTCTGTGTCGTGTATCCGCAGAAGTCGATCAGCTCTGCCACCTGGCCGGCCACATCGAGGGCCTTTGCTGTCTCACCTGCAAGCACATATGCCTCAAGGGCAAGGGCCTTGTCTCTCGGTATGCTTCCGAAGGTCCTGTCATTCTCCGGATAACTTGAGATGTCAGTGGATACATCGGTCATCATTTCTTTTGCGATACTCTTCTTCCCGCTCAGGGCATATGCAGATGCAAGCATCCACTTCGCCTGCTCTGACAGATTGGCTGACTCCTTCAATCTGTTCATTGCACCGATCTCAGGAGAGCCGGCGAGAGCCAGAACATACAGGCTGTATGCCTGCTGCAGGTCATTAAGGTCGGCAAGTCCGGAGTGTCTGTACTCTTTCACAAGTTTCTTCTGCCATTTCTTCCAGCTCTCGGTCACACTCTTGCTCACGGCAAAGCCTTTTGTGGCGGCATCAGTCATAAAATGTCCGGCCATAGTACTTGCCCATCTGTCGGTCTGTTTCACTGAAGGCCAGTAGCAGAATCCTCCGTCAGGAAGTTGTCTTGAGTACAGCAGCTGGAGAAGGTCGCTGACAGATTCCGAAGCCGATTGTCTGTTGCCGTCATCGAGCATATCCATAATGTGCACAAGGCTGAGGCCTCTTGCCGAAATCTGTTCGGTGCAATAGTGGCTGTAGTCGGAGACATATGTGAACAAGGCGTTGAAGTCAATTGACGGGAATCCTGCAATTTCGAGCTTAGCCCATTCACATTCAGATATACTGTCGTCGTTCCATTCGAATGTGACAGCTTCTCCAGCATTTATCATCCTTCTTTCCCTGGAGAGTCTTCCCGGATTTGGATTTCTCACAGGCAAGGTCACAGTCTCTGAAGCTGTGAAGCCGTTACCCTCGGCCTTGACGGTGATGACGGCAGGTCCTTCTGAAGTGCCTCGGATGGTGAAGCCGGTCATCTGGTTGCCGGTCTTTGCAAAAGTAAGGCTTGACGAGGCCGCTGAAACCACCTGTGCGGCTCCTGAAACGCTGATTTCAGTCTTTATATTCCTTACTCCATCTTCCATTGCGAACACATTTACAGGGACCGACACGGTCTCTCCTGTACCGAGCACTCGCGGAAGCGTCGTGAGGACCATCAGAGGAGAACGCACTGGAACTGTCTTCTCTGCATTGCCGTATGCTCCCTCGTGGCCGGCTACCACCATCACTCTTACCGAGCCGACATACATCGGGAGGCATATTTCGTGAGTGTCAGTGCCCTTGCAGGTGAACGGACCGATGAATTTGACCACAGGGTTGAATCTGTTGTCCCTCTTGCTGCCCTTGTTGACGAACTCGTCACCTCCGACGCTGAACATCGGTGACAGGCGTCCTCCAGTTGCTCCAGTGACTTCATCATAAAGGTCCCAGGTCTTTACTCCGAGTGCTTCCTTTGCGTACATCGTCGCCCACGGATCAGGAGTCTTGAATCCGGTTATGTCCAGAAGACCCTCGTCTACTATGGCCAGGGTGTATGTCATAGGGCGTCCGTCCTTTTCCTTGATCTTGATTTTGAAAGGCTCCTGTGGTCTGAGAACGTCCGGCATAGTGATGACCGGATGAAGGACTGAAGCCTTGTTGCTTACAGTCACAGGCTGCACTCCGTACATTCTGACGGGCTGTCCTTCTGCAGTCTGCTTGTGGGGCTGGAGAAGGGTGATGTGGATGTAGAAGTTCGGTGCCATATCCTCTGTCACGCGGAACTTGTACTGTGTTTCACCGTTCTCACTGGTCTCCACCCACTTCTGTGACACAATCTCTCTTCCCGTCTCTATGCTGACAAGCGCCTTGCCGTTTCGCGCTGCAGGAACAAACACTGTCACTTCTTCGCCGATTTCGTATTCGTTTTTGTCGGTCGAGAAGGTCAGCATCGTGTGCGCATCAGGATCCGCCCTGTTCGCCCTGCCTCTCCATAAAGGCCAGTCGGCAGTGAACAATGACCCGCAGGAGTGTCCGCTGTCAAGGTCTTTTACATATATATAGAACCTGCCCCAGTCCGGATACTCAAGTCTGAAATTGACATCGTAGTCGCTTTCTCCCGACTTGAATGAGCCGATGGACCAGGTCTCGGCATTGCTGCTGCTTATATATGAGTCGAGGGCTTCGGCGTCGTTCTCCCACCACCAGTCCCATCCTATCCGGTAGATCCTGTACTCTATACGGTGGCCGCTTACTCGCCTGCCGTCTGTGTCTACGACTGCTATGCTGAACTTATGGTCGGTGTCTGTCTCGTAATAACTGTCAGTCTGAGGCATCTTGAGTCCGACATATGCCTTGAATGGGGAGTAAGGCGTAGACTGTACGATGATGCTCTCGTCTCCTCCCGGCTCGGTCACCTTTGTCAATATTTCGGCCCTGAGCATACCAGGAGCCTCCTTTGCCGGTGGCATAGACACTGTCGTTGAGGTCTTTCCTTCGGAGTCGAGGGTGGTTTCAAAAAGCTTTACGGCTGTTGAACTTATTTTCTTGTAAGGGTTGGTGAAGTCATATCCTTCATATCCCTTGAATGTACTTCCTCCAGGCCTCAGCGTCATTTCCGCAGAGACTTTCAGTCCTGCCGCTGCCGGCCCTGTCAGCCACGAAGAAGTCACCTGGAATGTCGCTTTCTTCCAGCTTGTCAATATATCATTATTAACCTCAAGGTCTATCTTCAGCCTGTTGGGCTTGATTGTCTCGACTGGGATTGACTTGTGGAATGTGGCTCCTCCTATCTTGAAGTAGGCGTTCCAGGTTCCGGTAGGATCGTCATCCCTGGTAGGTACATCAAAGGTGTAGAATCCGTCTGTTGCTTTTGCGCATATG
The DNA here is from genome assembly GCA_017560825.1 of Bacteroidales bacterium. Classification (GTDB taxonomy): domain Bacteria; phylum Bacteroidota; class Bacteroidia; order Bacteroidales; family UBA932; genus Cryptobacteroides. The sequence continues at coordinate 37,385 of JAFZED010000068.1, forward strand.
AGTTTGCTGTGAAACTGTCCCTGAGGGGTGTAGAGCTCGAGTGAGGCCGGATGAGAGTCAGGAATCCTGTTTTTGAAGTCGTTGACTATCAGGCTCAGATGAAGTGTGTCTCCCGGACGCCAGACTCCGCGCTCACCGTAGGCAAATCCTTTCATTCCGTTCTCCAGTTCCTTTCCTCCTGTGTCGAACCTGCTCAGGGAGTTTTCCGTTCCGTCGGTGACTTTCAGATAGGATTTTGTGTCTCCCTGACTTGCGGTAACAACGAACGGTCTGCCTTTCAGTTCCACTCTTGCAGAACCCTCCTTGTCAGTCTTTGCCGCACCGATCTCGCGGAGCTGGAAGTCATATGCCTTGACCTCAGCGCCAGATACGGGTGATGTGGTGAGTATGTCATTGATGTTTACCTGAATGTGTCCGGTGCCTGCCGACTTGACGATTATCCCCAGGTTTGTAGCAAGGAGATTGCATTCAGGGAAACGGGAAGCAATCATATAGTATGAAGGAGTTCCGGGGTCATCCCTGTCGCTCCATCTGTAGGTGCTCCAATCATAGAAGTCCTCATAATAATAGGCGTATGGGGAATCCCATACCTCCATTTCCTCCTGTGTGACTTGGCCGCTCTTGATACTGACAAGGCCGTCAGCCGCTTCTATGCCTTGCCTGCCATAAAGAGAATAGTCCTGCTTGAAAGAAAGTCTTATCCTGTACAATGCTCCGGGTTCCTGTCTGATAATTCCCCCGAGATCTATTGAGAAATCATTCCATTCCTTTAGATCCAGGTCCCTGTCTGCATCCAGCCTGATAGTCTGTCTGTGCTCCAGCCTTCCGCTGCGCCTGAGCTGTTCGCCTCCTTCAAGTCCGTTGTCCTGGAGGAACATAAGCATATTGTCCTCATATATCTTTATTATGCTGAGGTCTACCGCTGAGAGGTTAACGGCCTTGAACGGTATTACAAGCGAGCCGGCGTCGGGAAGTATGCTTCCTTTCAGAGGAAGCCTCACTTCCGGCTTTGGCTCGCCGCAGACTATGGTCTGGGTGTAGTCCTGAGCAAGTCTCTTGGATTTGTAGCTTTTAATTGCGTCATACACAGTCACATCAAGGTCCTGGCCTGGAGCCTTGTCTATGTACACTCTTGCCACATTGCCTTTTATGTCCACGATGTTTCTTGGATTGTAACTGCCTGCCTGGAAGAGGCCCGTGTAGTCGGACATTCTGGCAAGAGGCTCGGAGAAGTAGATGTCTATGTAAGGATTCTCCCCGTCTGCGAAAATGACTTTCATAACCTTGAAGTCTCCGATCCCCGGTACGGTGACAGCCTCTTTCACATTTGCTTCAAAGCCTGCCTTGCGACCGTCAAAAGTTATCTCAAGCCTCTGTTCCTCATCCTTTATGTCGATCCCAGGTACAGTGAAGCCATAGACAGAACCATCTCCGGCTGTCTCCATATTGATTTCTGCGGCGCGTCCAGAGAGCTCAGCCTTCAGACACTCCTTCACCTTTTCGGCTGGCAGGGATGTGCTCAGCGACAGGGTTCCGCTTACACTGGCAGTTTCCGGATCCTCCAGCGTCATACGCGCTCCTTCGAGTGAGACAGCGGCCTCCTCCGGTGCGGTCGTGAATGAAAAGTCGAATTTCTTCATCTCAGAGTCTTCGATCTCAAAGAGTTTCCCGAGGGCGAGAGTGCCTTTGTACTCTTTCCCCGGCTTTAATTCTCCTTCTTCCGGAATGAATTCCAGACCAGATGGCGAAATCCACCTTGTGTGTCCCTTCAATGATGGTGAAAACGAAAGCAGTCCTTCCTCCGTCCTGTTCTGAGGCGAAGCCTGCAGCTCGATGCGTATGGTGGAAGAAGTCGCAACGATATCTCCTGTATATGCCTTTATATATGTGGCAAAATCTGCAGATGGATTTATGCCGGAATCATTATGGCTGCCGCAGGCTGCTGAAAGAGCGAGAATCAGCGCGGCGGAAAACATTCTGAAGAACCTTTTCATAAGAATTCAGATTAACCGTTTATAGCTTCCAAATATAATAAATCCGGACGTAATATGAAAATCTGACAAATTGTCAGTATTTTTGTGCTGGCACTTCTTTTGTCGAAGGATGCCTGCCGCCCGTGACAGGGTGGTGTAGCGTGAATAATTAATAATAACATATCTTATGATCAAACCATTAGCAGACAGAGTCGTGATCGAGCCGAAGGCGGCCGAGACTCAGACAGCGTCAGGACTTTATATCCCTGACACAGCAAAGGAGAAACCGCAGCAGGGCACAGTAGTGGCCGCAGGTCCAGGCAAGAAGGACGAGCCTATGGAAGTGAAGGTAGGCGATGTAGTGATATATGGAAAATACGCAGGCACAGAGGTGTCTGTAGAGGGAAAGGACTACCTCATAATGAAGCAGTCTGACATATTGGCAATACTTTAGTAATATGGCAAAAGATATAAAATTCAATATGGACGCACGTTCCAGAATGAAGGAAGGTGCAGATGCATTGGCTGATGCAGTGAAGGTAACCCTCGGCCCTAAAGGCCGTAATGTGGTGATCGAGAAGAAGTTCGGAGCTCCGCACGTGACAAAGGACGGCGTGACAGTGGCTAAGGAAATCGAACTCGAAGACAGAATTGCAAATATGGGTGCGCAGATGGTGAAGGAGGTTGCGTCAAAGACCAATGAGCAGGCCGGAGACGGTACTACTACTGCTACAGTCCTCGCACAGGCCATCATCAATGTCGGTCTCAAGAATGTGACAGCAGGAGCAAACCCTATGGACCTCAAGAGGGGTATAGACAAGGCGGTAGCAGCTGTAGTTGACAGCCTCCGTGCCCAGAGCCAGGAAGTCGGAGAAGACTATGCCAAGATCGAGCAGGTCGGAACCATCTCTGCAAACAACGACAGCTACATCGGAAAGCTCATCGCAGACGCAATGTCAAAGGTGAAGAAGGACGGTGTGATTACAGTCGAGGAGGCCAAGGGAACTGAGACTGAAGTGAAGGTCGTTGAGGGTATGCAGTTCGACAGAGGTTACATATCTCCATACTTTATGACCAACGGTGACAAGATGGAGGCAGTCCTCGACACACCTTACATCCTCATCACTGACAAGAAGATCTCCACAATGAAGGACCTTCTTCCTGTACTCGAGCCTATCGCACGTGAGGGAAAGGCGCTTCTTATCATCGCAGAAGATATTGATGGCGAAGCTCTTACAACTCTTGTCGTAAACAAGCTCCGCGGAACACTCAAAATCGCTGCAGTGAAGGCTCCCGGTTTCGGAGACCGTCGCAAGGAGATGCTTCAGGACATCGCTATCCTCACAGGAGGTATGGTGGTTTCAGAGGAGCGCGGCTTCACTCTCGAGAATATGACTCCTGATATGCTTGGAAAGGCAGAGAAGATCGTTGTTACCAAAGACAGCACCACAGTTGTAAATGGTGCAGGTTCTGCTGACGCAATCCAGGAAAGGGCTGACCTTATCCGCAAGCAGATCGAGACTACAACTTCAGACTATGACCGCGAGAAGCTTCTCGAGCGTCTCGGAAAGCTCGCTGGCGGTGTTGCAGTCCTTTATGTGGGTGCAGCTACAGAGGTAGAGATGAAGGAGAAGAAAGACAGAGTTGAGGATGCTCTCTCGGCAACAAGAGCTGCAGTTGAGGAAGGTATCGTACCAGGTGGTGGAGTTGCTTACATCCGTGCATCTGAGGCTATCAAGGACCTCAAGGGAGACAATGAGGACGAGACAACAGGTATCCGTATCGTAGCACGAGCAATCGAGGAGCCGCTCCGTCAGATTGCTGCAAATGCAGGTGTAGAGGGAAGCGTGATCATCAACAAGATCCGCGAAGGCGAGGCTGACTTCGGTTACAACGCACGCACAGGCGAGTACGTGAATATGTACGAGGAAGGCGTGATCGACCCAACAAAGGTGTCGCGTGTGGCTCTCGAGAATGCAGCTTCAGTGGCAGGAATGTTCCTTACTACAGAATGTGCGATCGCAGACATCCCAGAGCCGGTAGCTCCGGCAATGCCGGCAGCAGGCGGAATGGGCGGTATGATGTAATCAATACGCATATGAACTTTGATGAGGGTGACTAATAAGTGTTAGTCATCCTCTTTTCATATATAGTTACAGGTAGGAGCGGAGATAGGGTAAGTTTAGCCCGGTTCCGTCGGAACAAGTTCCGACTCCATCCCTCCCACCGCTATCGCGGCGGGTCCCTCCCTCTAACGAGGCCGAGGGTGGCCACGCCGGCCAAACTTACCCTATCTCCGCTCTACAACTGCATTACATATCTGTTAGAGATCATCTTTCTGATATTATGTGCCACAGCTATAGTGGCGAACTCTGCTTTCACAAGTCGCTTTCCTCTGTAATGGAACCTTTTGAAGTTGTTGGCATCCTTGATTTGTCCAAAGACTGCTTCTGGTTCAATAGGTCTTTTACTTCTATGCTTTAACCCCTCTTCGCTCGTAAGAAGTACTTTAGCCATTGCACGAAGTTCATTATTCCTGTGATTGACCTCAATTGTCCTTCTGTCAGCCTTGCCTTTATAGTACATACCCCTTAGAGGACAGCGAGAGCAGTCTTTTGCACGATATACACTCTTGGTAGATTCATATCCCAGATCAGATGCTACTATTAGTGTATTATATTTTCAGGAGGGAGGATGGTAGTGATTGCGGAGACGTGTCCACCCCCGGACACGGGCAGGGTCGTGAGTGCCTTTAGAGAAAGTCCAGTGGACTTTCGTGCACGAACAGCAGGGCTTTAGCCCGCCGGACAGGGGCCCGCAAGATACGAGTTCCGCGATAGCGGGACGAAGTAGATTGTGGGAGGGGCCGGAGTGAGCGAAGCGAACGGAGTTCTCCGCAATCACTATCATCTTCCCGGTTAAATATATAAATGAAAAAAGAGTGACTAATCAGTCATAAGACTTTTTAGTCACCCTCGTTTTTATATGCAGTACAACAAAAAAGAACCGGTCAGATGACCAGTTCTTTTTTTAGCTATTGGAAAACCTTAGAAAGGTAAGATTCCTTATGAAAGTTTGTTGATGTAAACTGCGATACCGCTCTTGAGGTTTGCAGCTTTGTTCTTGTGGATTACGCCGATCTTAGCGAGCTTGTCAATCATTGCGTAAACCTTAGGAGCGTTAGCCTCTGCTGCTGCCTTGTCTGATGTCTTTCTGATCGCGCGGATCGCGTTTCTTGTAGTCTTTGCATAATACTTGTTATGCAACCTGCGCCTCTCGCTCTGGCGATAGCGCTTGTCTGCTGATGCGTGGTTTGCCATTATTTTTATTTTTTATATTTTTGGTAGTCGGTAGGGGAATCGAACCCCTCTTGCGAGAATGAAAATCTCGAGTCCTAACCGATAGACGAACCGACCGAACAAGCCATTTTTTACAAATGGGAGTGCAAAGGTATAAATTATTTCGGAATCACCAAAATATTTTTATTCTTTTCCCTCATTATTTTTTGGCTGTGCCCATTCGAACGAGTACAGAACTGACTCTACTTGCCTGAGATAGTGTCTCTTATCGTATTTTGGAGCATATACGAATGCAAGCAGTACGATGATGTCCTGACCGTCCTCGCTGTAGAATGCGTGTGCCACAAACGGGCCTCCCATATAATCGTTGTGAACATCCCAAAGACCTCTGATCTCTGCAAAGGCGTGTCCCTTGTAGTTCATATATTTCACTGAAGGCGGGATGCTGGCAGCTATGGTCATATATGTGTTTTCGAACATTCCCGGTACGTTCTTCTCGAGCATAGCGTTGATGTTGCTGATAAGGCTCTCGCGGCTCATCATCTCTTCGCCAGGTACCACAGGGTACTTGAAGCCGAGGATGCTCTGCTGGGTGTACTGAGGCTCGTAGGTAACCCAAGTGAAATCGTTTGTCTTCATCTTGAGTCTGTAGCCTGACGGATAGTGAGGTGATCCACCGAGGACTTCTGTCACTGCAGGTGCAATCGCAAGTTCTTCATATTTCTTTGCATTGCGGATCACTCTGTCCCTTTCAGCCTGCTCGAGGGTGGTGATGATCTTCTGACTGTTCTCCTTGATTACCTCCACTGCTGTCTCGCTGTCAGGAGCGTTGATGCCGATCACGCACTGAGGTGCAGCCCATACATTCTGTCTGAGGGTTACGCCCGGTTCAGTCACACTGCTGCTGATGTTGACTATGATGATGTTCCTGTGGAGCTGGAACATATTGTTGAAGCCGTTAGGAATTACGTCCACAAGAGTGTAAAGAGGCTCAGGCTGTGGCAGGTAAGGGCAGTCGGCTGCAAGGGTGTCGCGCAGAGTTATACCCACGGCGCCTTCCCAGGCGTTCTTGTCGATTACGACAATCACTTCGCCGGCCTTTCCGCTGATGTTAGGAAGAAGAGCCTTCCTTCTTTTCTCCTCACTGCAGGAAGCAATGGTAAGGACTGCCGCTGCAGCCAGTACCAGATAGGTCAAAAAACGTTTCATATGATCAATTTTATCTGAATAATCTTATAATGTCATTTCCAAAGGCGAGTGTCATCAGGGCAAACAGCAGAAGCAGGCCTATCATCTGGGCTACATAGAGGAAGGCGTCGCTCGGTTTCCTGCCTGTGATCATCTCGTAAAGGGTGAATACTATGTGTCCTCCGTCAAGTGCGGGGATTGGAAGCAGGTTCATCACTCCCAGCATTATGGAAAGAAGGGCGAGTATGTTCAGGAAGTTGTGCCAGTCCCAGCTCTTTGGGAACACCTGTCCCAATGCGATGAAGCTGCCGACTGACTTGTAGGCCTCTGTACTTGGAGTGGCTACGAGCTTCAGGTCCTTGAGATACCCTCCTGTAGTGGAGAATGTCTTTCTGAATCCGGCAGGGATGGCTGAGAGAACCGTGTATCTCTTGCTCTGCACATCCAGGGGCAGAAGGTGTACTCCAAGACGGCCTGCAGTGTCTACCGCCATAGTCAGTTCAAGTGTGTCGGTGTCCCTTATTATTGTGACCGGAATCTCTTCTCCCTTGTGTGCTTCCAGTACTTCCCAGGCGTCCTGAACGAACTTTGTCTGCTCGCCGCAGATGGCGCAGACCCTGTCTCCGCTCTGAAGTCCGACTCCGGAATTAGGCGAACCCTCAGCCACTTCCTTTATCCTGAACGGAACCGCTATGTCGAACATTCCTGGAGTGTTCAGGACCTGTCCGATCATATTATGATCTATATATAGGTCTACTGTGTCTTCTCCGCGAAGAACTGTCGCCTTCCTTGCTGTCTGTCTGGCAAGGTCAGCCTGAAGCATACCGAAATTTTCAGGGACATAATCGTCGTATCTGAGGATCTCGTCGCCGTTTCGGAATCCCATTTCGTAGGCGAGTTCGTTGACATATATCTTATTGCCTTTGTTAGGCACATAGCTCTCGCCCCATATTCCAAGGATCAAAGAATATGTCAGGATGGCCATAACAAAGTTGAAGAGGACTCCGCCTGCCATTACCAGAAGCCTCTGCCAGGCCGGTTTGGTCCTGAACTCCCACGGCTGAGGCTCGTTCTTAAGATGCTCGGTGTCCATAGACTCGTCTATCATTCCTGCAATCTTGCAGTAACCTCCGAGCGGGAGCCATCCTATGCCGTACTCTGTCTCCCATTCCTTTGCCTTAGGGAAGAGCCTGCTGAACCAGCCGGTCTTTGTGCTGAGCAGCTTAATGTCTCCGAAATCAAAGAAGAGGTAGAATTTGTCCACCCTTATGCCGAAGAGTCTGGCAAAAAAGAAGTGGCCGAGCTCGTGGATCAGCACGAGTATTGATATCGCTATAATCAGTTGTAATGTCTGAATCATCTATATTGTTATCTGTTAGAAGGATTTCCGCCCTTTCGCTGCAAGCTCCGCAGCTTTTGCGTAGGCGGCATCGTTGGTTCTGAATATTGTCTCCAGGTCGGGCGATGCTACAAATTCCGCACCAGCCATACATTCCTGCACGATGTCCGTGATGTCATAGAACCCGATCTTTCCCTGAAGGAAGGCTGCAACTGCAGCTTCATTGGCTGCGTTCATTATGCAGGCCATATTTCCTCCCTTTTTCAGTGACTCGTAAGCAAGGCCGAGGGCCGGGAATTTCTCAGGATCCGGAGCGAAGAATGAAAGTCCTCCCAGCTGGGCGAAGTCGAGCTTCTTGTTGTCAAGCGGCAGCCTGAAAGGGTAGCTGAAGGCAAACTGTATGGCCTCTCTCATATCCGGATGGCCCATCTGGGCTATTACTGAGCCGTCGGCATATTCAATCATAGAGTGAATGATGGATTCCGGGTGTACCACTACATTTATCCTGTCTCCTTCCGTACCGAAGAGCCAGCGGGCCTCAATGATTTCGAGTCCCTTGTTCATCATAGTGGCGGAATCTATCGTGATCTTGCTGCCCATACTCCAGTTGGGGTGGTTCAGCGCCTGCGCAGGCGTCGCCTGTGCGATCTGCTCGCGGCTCCAGGTGCGGAACGGACCTCCTGATGCTGTCAGATGTATTTTTTCAATAGGTGCTCCTGCGGATCCCATAAGGCACTGGAAGATGGCAGAGTGCTCTGAGTCGACAGGAAGTATCCTTGCATTGTGCTTCTGTGCAAGATCCATAACGATGGCGCCTGCCGCGACCAGAGTCTCCTTGTTGGCAAGTGCGATGGTCTTGCCGGCCTTGACTGCAGCCACTGTGGACGAAAGACCGCTGAAACCAACCATTGAGGTGAGGACGATGTCTATGTTGTCTCCTGCCACAAGGTCGCAGACCGACTGCATACCTGCGAATACCTTTATATAATGGGGCTGCAGCGCGTCAGCCACTTCGCGATACTTGTCCTCGTTGCAGATGACGACAGCGTTTGCGTCAAATTCAATGGCTTGCTGTATGAGCAGATCAGTGCTGTTGTTGGCTGTCAGCAGCTCGACCTCGAACAGGTCGCGATGCTGCCTGATCACGTCAAGGGCCTGTCGGCCTATGGATCCGGTGGATCCCAATATGGCTATATGTCTCTTTTCCATCTCTTTCTTTGCCTTCCGAAGTTAGAAGCTGATGTACTTGGCCGGATCTACAGTTTCGCCCTTATGCCAGAGTTCAAAATGCAGGTGGTCGCCCGTAGAAAGCTTGCCTGTGTTGCCGACAAGGGCGACAGGCATTCCGGCAGAGACCTTGTCGCCGGTCTTCTTCAGAAGCTTCTCGTTATGTTTGTATATTGAAACGATGTCTCCGTCGTGCTGGATGTGGATGGTGTAGCCGTCTTCGTCGCTCCATCCGTCGTAGATCACTGTGCCGTCAAGAGTTGCCTTCACTACAGAACCGGCCGGAGCTGTGATGTCCACGTAAGGATGAATGGCTGGATCATAGGCCTGTGAAATCACTCCCTTGAGAGGTGTGAAGAACAGGAGACCGTCTATAGGGAGGTTGCGCTTGTCTCTTTCCGAGATGTCGAACTGCTCCTCCTCCTTCACCTGCTTTCTGAGAAGCGAATCCTTCAGAGCCAGTGCTGCAATCTCGTCCTTGGTCGCGCTGGCCTTCTGCCTTGCGCTGACAAGGCTGTCAATCTTCAGAGGCTCTCTTCCTTCGACCACTCTTCTGAGGTTCTCAGAGTAGAGTTCCCACCTGTAGATGACTGTCTCGAGGGAGTCTATGCGCATCGCATTCTGGATCGCAGCTCTCTTGGAATGAGCATCAGGGTAGCCGGGAATGAATTCCCTGACAGGGGTGTAGGCGATGACCGAATAGATCAGCGCGGTGAAAGCCACAATGATGGTGACAATCGCTATGAAGAATCCTGTCTTACTGATTTTCACCGATGCAAGCTGCTGATGGGTGTAGTGGTCTATCAGAGCGATGCGGAATTTGGTAGGCCTGCTGCTTTTATTGATTTTGCTCATATTTTTCTTAACTTTGTGCCCAAATGGACAGAATCATAGGCATAGATTACGGAAGAAAACGTGTGGGGGTCGCAGTGAGCGATCCGCTCGGCATCTTCGCCTCCGCCCTTGAAACGGTACAATCTGCAAAGATAATAGAATATCTCAAAAAATACGCTGAAAATGAGAATGTAGTGCGCTTTGTAGTAGGCTATCCCGTGAATATGGACGGCGCTCCGTCGGAGGCGGCAAAGGATGTGGACGTGTTCCTGAAACAGCTCGCCAAGGCCTTCCCGCAGGTGCCAGTAACCCTCGAAGACGAGAGGTTCACCTCGGTGCTGGCGCACAGGGCGATGATTGACGGAGGAATGAAGGCGAAGGACCGCAAGGACAAGGAGTCGGTCGACAAGATAAGCGCGGCCATCATACTTCAGAGCTATATGGACAAGAAGGCCGCAGGCCCGTCATTTGCATTTAACCCGTCGCTCGTGCCGGATTCCCTGTCCTCAAAGGTGACGAAAAAGAAAAGAAGATAATATATATACATATGATTTTACCTATATATTTATATGGCTCGGAGAAACTCCGCGCTGAAAATAAGGAAGCGGACCTCCAGGATAAGGAAGGTCTCGCGAAGCTTATCGCCGATATGAAGGAGACCTTGAAGGTGGCTGACGGCTGTGGCCTTGCCGCCCCTCAGGTGGGTGTGAACCTTCGCGTGGTGATTGTTGACGGTACGGATCTTTCCGATACATATGACTATCTCAAGGATTTCCGCAGGACTATGATCAACCCTGTTGTCCTTGAGGAAAGCGAGGAGACCTGCGAGTTTTCGGAGGGCTGCTTGAGCGTACCTGGCATATATGCAGAGGTAACCCGCCCTTCAAAGATAAAGGTTGAGTACTATAATGAAGAACTTGAAAAGGTGGTTGAGGAGTTCGACCGTTTTGCCTGCCGTATGGTGCAGCACGAGCTTTCTCACCTTGAAGGCAACCTTTTTGTAGACAATGTCTCGCCTATCCGCCGCAAGATGATTCTTCGCAAGCTTCAGGCTATATCGAAGGGAACAGTACAGACAAGATACAAATCAAAAAGATAATGGGAGCATTTCACGCTTACGACATCAGGGGAGTCTACAATGTGGACTTTGATAAGGAAGTAGCCTACAAGGTCGGTTATTTCCTCCCTGAGCTTCTTTCCGCTGACAAGGTCCTTGTGGGACGCGACGGCAGAGTTTCCTCACCGGAGATCCACGAGTATCTTCTCAAGGGACTTACAGATGCGGGAGCTGATGTGTATGACATCGGACTCAGCACGACACCTATGGTGTACTTCGGTACAGCCCACTACGGATTCAAGGCGTCGGTTCAGATCACTGCCTCGCACAATCCTGCGGAATACAACGGAATGAAGGTGTCGCGTGAAAACGCCCTTCCGGTAGGCCTTGACACAGGTCTTGGCCAGATCAAGGAGTGGGTGGAGTCTGGACGCGAGTGCGTTCCGGTAGAGAAGAAGGGCCAGGTACACGATATGGATATACGTGCCGACTACCTCGCATTCCTTCTTAAATATAAAGGTGACTGGTCGGACCTGAAGATCGCGATGGACGTTTCAAATGGAATGGCGTCGCTTTTCGTGCGCGATATTTTCGGCGACCAGCCGTCATATATATACGAAGAACTTGACGGACGTTTCCCTAATCACGAGCCTAATCCGCTGAATCTCAAGAATATCGTGGATCTTCAGAAACTCGTGTCTGAGACTAAGTCAGACATCGGAGTGATTTTTGACGGTGATGCGGACCGTGTTATGTTCGTGGATGAGAACAGCAGATTCATATCTCCTGACCTTATGATAGCAGTACTCGGTCATTATTTCCTTGAGGAAAGGGGAGAGAAGGGTTACATCCATCAGGACATCAGAAGTTCTAAGGCGGTAGGTGAGTACCTCGCTCCTATGGGCGGTGTGATGAACACTTGGAGAGTAGGACGCGCTTACGCTGCCCTTAAACTCCGTGAGATTGATGGCGTTTACGGTGGAGAACTTGCGGGACACTACTATTTCCGTGATTTCTTCTACTCTGACAGCGGCCTTCTTGCTGCTATCCTCATTCTTAATGTGGTTGCTAAGATGAAGGCTCAGGGCATCAGCCTCAGTCAGCTCATAGCACGTATCGAGAAATATCAGAACTCAGGCGAGATCAATTTCCGTGTCGAGGACAAGCTCGGAGCTATGAATGCTGTCCGTGATTACTTTATGCAGGCTGAGAAATCGACTGCGTATATGGATTTCGACGGTTACAGAGTGGAGTTCCCTGAGTGGTGGTTTAACATAAGGCCTTCGAATACAGAACCTTACCTTCGATTCCTCTGCGAGGCTACGTCTAAGGAGCTTCTGGATGAGAAGGTCGCAAAAGTGAGGGAGATCCTCACCAGTCAGTTCGGAGCGGAATAATGAGAGGAAGTCTGAAATATATCCTTATGGCCACAGTTTGTCTTTTCGTCACTTGTGGCCTTTCGGCGCAGAATGTCTCGAGGCTTGACACAACCAAGACGAGTCTCTTGATTCCGCGCCCTGCGCTTGAACCGTTGAAATCACTTATCCGCACCGCGTCAGATCCCGTAGACACATTGGACACGGCGAATGAGCACATAAAGGTCATTCTTTACGGAGACAACACCTGGCAGTACTACAAGACTCCTGGTTTCCAACAGGTTGCAGGTGTGTATGATTCAAACTGGAATGATTCCGACACAAACCCTTATGACCTTCAGCTCCAGGATCTTCCGGCCCAGTGGTCGATCTGGCTTGTGGACAGTCTTGACCAGTACCACTGCCCTTATCAGGCTAAAGTCTACCACAGAGGCAAGTTCGGTCCGAGAAGAGGACGCCGCCACCAGGGAGTGGACCTTCCTCTGAAGGTCGGTGATCCTGTCTATGCGACATTTACCGGTAAAGTCAGAGTGTCTAAATACTGGGGAGCATTCGGAAATCTTGTGATCATCCGTCACGACAATGGACTGGAAACTTTCTATGCCCATCTTTCAAAGAGGAATGTTGAGGTCGGTGATTGGGTAAATGCCGGAGATGTGATCGGTCTTGGCGGATCGACAGGACGCTCGACCGGCCCTCACCTCCATTATGAGACACGCTATAATGGATATGCATTTGACCCTCAGTGGCTTATCGATTTTGAAAATGGTATTCTCCGTCATCGTCTGTTCGTGCTGAAGAAAAAGTATTTCAATATATACAGCAACTATGAACAGGACTTCGAGGATGAGATGAAGAACCACGAAGATGACCAGAAGGAAGACGCTGAGGAAGCTGCCAAGAGGTACTACACGATAAAGTCAGGCGACACTCTGGGCAGGATTGCAATCAACAACAATACGACTGTCAGCGAACTCTGTCGACTGAACGGCATCACCCGAAACACTACTTTGCGCATAGGCCGAAAGATCAGAGTAAGGTAATTTTGAGGATGGATGTAATATAATAACTTGTTAATTAACAATTAATCATTAATTTTGCAGACTGATTCAATCAATAAATGGATTGATTGTGTGTGAAAGTTTAACGAATAAATTTATATCAATGAAGAAGATTATGAATTTCGAGGCAGCTTATGTAGCTCCTGAAGTAACTGTGATCGACATCCAGAGCGAGGGTGTCCTTTGTCAGAGTGGTGCCGGACTCGGCGTCGGTGATTGGGAAGATGACGGTTCTTTGGATTTCTAAAATTTGAGGATTAGCATTATGAAGAAAATAATTATGATGGGCCTTATGCTGGCATCGGCATTCGCCCTTACAAACTGTTCAGAGGAGATTGTACAGCCAACTCCTGACTTCAACGAGCAGGCAGGTGTCGCTTCTTTTGAGATTTATGCTCCGACACTCCAGACCAAGACAGCAAACGACGGTATGTCTACGGTGTGGGTTGAGAATGACCAGATCAATGTGTTCCACGCTGAGGCTGGTGCAGCTTCGTATGTAAACGATGGCGTTTTTGCGATTTATAAGCAGAATCTTGCTGACGGACTTTTCCTTGGTGCACTCAAGCAGCCTCTTACAGCATCTGCTTACGACTGGTACTTCTTCTACCCTTATACAGTAGGTATGAAGACCCCTGCAGGTGATACAGTTGTTACTCTCGCTGGAAAGACCCAGACCCAGAAGGGTAACAGCAATATGGCTCACATCGCAGGTGTGAACTACCCTATGTGTGCAGTTGTGGAGAATGTTGCAGCAGGTGAGACTCCAACTGGTATGATGAAGCATATGACAGCTCTTGTTGCCATCAATGTCATCAACAACACAGGCGCTGCTATGACAGTGACTTCTGCAGGTCTTAAGGCAGCAGAGGAGCTTGTGGGCGCATTCAAGGTGGATTTCGCCGGCAATGAGGTTGTTTACACACCGGCTGAGGGAAGCTCAAACAAGGCTGAGCTCCAGGTTCTTGAGGGAGAAAGCATCGCATCTGGCGCTTCTGCGAAGTTCTATCTTGCAGTAAAGCCATTCACTGCAGAGGCTGAGTCAAGACTTACAGTGTATGTGAACGGAAGCCAGAAGAGCATCTCTCTCACAGAGGCGACTGAGTTCCAGGCAGGTAAGATCAAGACTATCAATGTGACTGTGGATCCTCTCCAGCATCCTACCAGCACATCTGACGCAATCAAGACCAACAACCTCGTGGTAGGAGACAACACAACAGCAAGCCACCGTGCAGTCATCAATGGTGTTGACACAAGATACGTTGTAGTAATGGGAACTCCTGAGAAGACAGGTTCTGTTGTTCTCAAAGGCTCTATTAAGGAGTTCATCAATATGAAAGAGCTTGGTTTCTATGCAGCTTCTTGGACTGGAAAGCAGGGCGCGCTTACTGTAGCTGAGGTTTCTGTTCAGTTCCCTGAAGGCGGAATGCTTGCAAGTCTCGTAGGCAACTTGACAATGACAGCTGAGGAGATTGCTGCAATGATTGCAGAGCAGTCTGGTCAGGAGATCGATATGGATAAGCTTATGTTCAAGCCAGTTCCTGCAGGTACATTCGCAGACGGTTCCAAGAGCCACACTCTTACAATCCTTGATGAGGACCTCCACTACTATGGCATCACAGAGGAGGAGATCGCAGAAATGCTTGCTTCTACCGGTCTTACAGTAGATGACCTCAGAGCTCTTATCAACGGTGAGGGTGACATCATCGAAACTCTCGGCCCAATCATTGAGAAGTTCGGTGTGGATATGTCTCAGATCGAGCAGTACATTCCAATCGTAGAGATGCTTCTTCCAGAGGTAAGAGAGGCTAAGGTTGCAGTTACACTCTCTACAGCAACTGCTGACCAGAAAGGCAACACTTACGATCCACGTGTCGTAGTTTGGGGAATGAACATCTTCTTCAACTAAGTAGATTCAATCAATATATATGATGCACCCGGCTTTGACAGCCGGGTGTTTTCTTATATATCCCCAAAAAAGGAACCGTCCCGAAAATCATATCACTTTCGGGACGGCTCTTTATCTGGATGAGGGGATGATTACTCCCACTCGATTGTTGCTGATGGCTTCGGTGAGAGGTCGTAGCATACGCGGTTTACTGTAGGTACCTCTGCAAGGATGCGGTCTGTGATCTTGAGGAGTACAGGCCACTCGATCTGCTCGATTGTAGCTGTCATTGCGTCTACAGTGTTCACGGCGCGGATGATTACCGGCCAGTCGTATGAGCGTGCATTGTCACGTACACCTACTGACTTGAAGTCAGGAACCACTGTGAAGTACTGCCATACCTTCTTGTCCAGACCTGCTTTTGCAAACTCCTCGCGGAGGATTGCGTCAGCCTCACGGAGTGCCTCAAGACGGTCACGTGTGATTGCTCCGAGGCAGCGTACGCCGAGTCCCGGTCCTGGGAACGGCTGGCGGTACACCATATCGTAAGGAAGGCCGAGCTCTACACCGCAAGCGCGTACCTCATCCTTGAAGAGCTGCTTGAGAGGCTCTACAAGCTCGAACTTGAGGTCGTCAGGAAGACCGCCCACATTGTGGTGTGACTTCACAACCTTTGCTGTCTTTGTGCCGCTCTCTGCAATGTCAGGGTAGATTGTTCCCTGGCCGAGGAAGTCGATGCCGTCAAGCTTGCGTGCTTCCTCTTCAAATACGCGGATGAACTCGCCACCGATGATCTTTCTCTTCTGCTCTGGGTCTGCAACGCCTTCGAGGAGACCGAGGAAACGGTCAGTAGCGTCTACATATATAAGGTTAGCGCAAAGCTGGTTTCTGAACACTTCCACAACATTCTCTGACTCGCCCTTACGCATAAGGCCGTGGTTTACGTGAACGCAGTAGAGTTTGTCGCCGATTGCCTTGAGGAGAAGGGCTGCAAGGACTGAGCTGTCCACTCCGCCTGAGAGGGCGAGGAGCACCTTCTTGTCGCCTACCTGCTGGCGGATGAGCTCCACCTGGTCGGCAACGAAGTTCTTCATATTCCAGTTAGCCTCTGCCTTGCAGGTGTCGAATACGAATGACTTGATGGCGTTCTTGATTGCTTCTTCGTCATTTCCGAACTGTGCAAGCTTTACTTCGCAGAGAGCCTTGTCGTGGCCAGCCGCCATTACCGGGATGCCAGCCTCGTATATTTCGGGGAGAACATCGATCGCGACTCCGTCGATTACATTGTTAGGACCACCATTGATGATGATACCTTTTACATTAGGAAGAGCCTTGAGCTCTTCAGCTGTGATGTCGTGTGGGTGGATCTCACTGTACACACCCAATGCACGGATTGCTCTTGCAACCACTGTGTTTTCGTGGCTGCCGAGATCGAGAATTACGATCAGGTCCTGTTTCATATACTTATTAAATTATTTTTCGCTCGCAAAAATAAAAAAGTGTTTTGAAAAATGTATAAAAAATCATAATTATATCTAATTTTGCAAATCTTTTTCGGCCGGATTTTCCGGTCGAGTAGTGTTATGCTGTAAAAGATTGATTATTATGCAGGAAATCAGAAACATTGCGATCATTGCGCACGTCGACCACGGAAAGACTACCATCGTCGACAGGATGATCTATCAGGCTCGTCAGGCGAGGGAACAGGAGAAACTCGGAGAGCTTATTCTCGACAATAATGACCTTGAAAGAGAAAGAGGTATCACAATTCTCGCAAAGAATGTGTCTGTTATATATAAAGGTGTAAAGATCAATGTCATCGACACCCCGGGCCATAGCGATTTCGGTGGAGAGGTGGAGCGAGTGCTCAATATGGCTGATGGTGTGATCCTTCTCGTGGACGCCTTTGAGGGATGTATGCCTCAGACCCGTTTCGTGCTTCAGAAAGCCATCGAGATGGGCAAGAAGCCTGTCCTTGTGATCAACAAGGTGGACAAGCAGAACTGCCGACCTGACGAGGTGCAGGAGGAGGTGTTCGACCTGATGTTCTCTCTTGGAGCAACTGAGGACCAGCTTGATTTCCGCACAATCTACGGTAGCGCAAAGCAGGGTTGGATGTCATATGACTGGAAGCAGCCTACAGAGGACATCACTGCGCTTCTTGACACTATCCTTGAGGAGATTCCTGCTCCTGAGGTGGTGGAAGGAACCCCTCAGATGCTCATCTCTTCACTTGAATATTCTCCTTATGTGGGACGTATCGCTGTCGGACGTGTGACAAGAGGTACGCTTCAGGCTGGAATGAACATCACTCTCTGCAAGAGATACGACATAATGCAGAAGCAGAAGATCAAGGAACTTATGATCTTCGACGGTCTCGGAAAATCAAAGGTGGACTCTGTTCAGTGCGGTGACATCTGTGCTGTAGTGGGTCTGGAGGGCTTCGAGATCGGAGACACAGTCGCTGACTTCGAGAATCCGGAGGCGCTTCCTCCTATCGAAGTGGATGAGCCTACAATGAGTATGCTCTTCTGCATCAACAACTCCCCATTCTTCGGAAAGGAGGGTAAGTTCGTGACTTCAAGACACTTGAAGGAGCGTCTTGAGAAGGAACTTGAGAAGAACCTCGCACTCAGGGTAAAACCGGGTCCTAACGCAGACTCATTCGTGGTGTACGGACGTGGTGTCCTTCACCTCTCTGTCCTTATCGAGACAATGCGCCGCGAGGGCTTTGAGCTTCAGGTGGGCCAGCCTAAGGTCCTTGACAAGATGATCGGCGGCCAGCGCTGTGAGCCTATCGAGAACCTTACAATCGATCTTCCTGAGGAGTTTGTAGGAAGAGCCATCGAGATGGTGACACGCCGTAAGGGTGCCCTCATCCAGATGGAAGGCAGGGGAGACAGGACTCATCTTGAGTTTGACGTTCCTTCACGCGGACTTATGGGACTCAGAAGCAACCTTCTCACAGCTACTCAGGGTGAGGCTGTGGTGGCACACCGCCTGAAAGGCTATGAGCCGTACAAGGGCGACATCGAGCGCCGTACCAACGGTTCACTCGTGTCCCTGGAGACAGGTGTTTCTGTGGCTTACTCTATGGACAAGCTCCAGGACAGAGGACGTTTCTTCATCGAGCCGGGTGTGGATATATACGAGGGGCAGGTAGTGGGTGAGCACACAAGAGAGCGCGACCTGAACATCAACATCTGCAAGACCAAGAAGCTTACAAATATGCGTGCGTCCGGAAGCGACGACAAGGTTATGCTTCCGCCACCGATCGTTTTCTCTCTCGAGGAGGCTCTCGAGTACATCCAGGAGGATGAGCTCGTCGAGGTGACTCCAAAGTCGATGAGACTTAGGAAGATAATTCTCAACGAAATCGAGCGAAAAAGAAAAAGTTCGGATATAAATTGCTAATAATAAAAGTTTTTGTTACCTTTGCGGGCTCAAATCTATTTACGGGTCGTAATGAGTGAAGAATTTGTAATACCTTTAAATGGATTGTCTGCCGGAAAGAACGAGTTCCGATGGCAGGCCTCGAAGGAGTTCTTTGAGACGTTTGAAAACTCCGAAATCCTTGATGCACAGTTAGATGCATCGGTTTCAGTGGAGAAGTCAGGCAGGTATATCGGTGTCGATTGTGAGGTTGTAGGAACGGTTACTGTCGAGTGTGACAGGTGCCTTGGTGACCTGAAGATGCCGGTGGATGAAGAGATCCTGCTGAGCGTGAAGTTCGGTGAGGAAGGCACATCCGAGGAGACTGACGACTCCGAAAGGGAAGTAATCTATCTTCCGCAGGATGACGCGGTGCTCGATATGAAGCAGATCATATATGACTATGTCTGCCTTTCACTTCCGATGCAGCGTTTCCACGCAGAAGGTGAGTGTGATCCGGATGCGATGAGGTATCTTGCTGGAGAAGGTGCGGAGGAAGAAGACGTCAAGGAGGATTCATACAATCCTTTCGCAGCGCTGAAGGGAATGTTTTGAAAGAAGAATATTAATAATTAAAAATATAGTAAAATGGCACATCCAAAACACAGAGTCTCTAAGCAGAGACGTGACAAAAGAAGAACACACGACGTTGCTGTAGTTCCTACTCTCGCAACTTGTTCAAACTGCGGCGCAACTATTATGTACCACAGAGTATGCCCTGAGTGCGGCTACTACAGAGGTCGTCAGATCATCGAGAAGAAGGCTGAGTAATCAGTCTCCTTTTTTATCCGGCCCTGTAGTTCAACGGATAGAATGGAAGTTTCCTAAACTTTAGATAGCAGTTCGATTCTGCTCGGGGCTACAAAGCAGGCCAGACGATAAACGTCTGGCCTGCTTTTGTATATCCCAAATATTTATTATCTTTGTATGTTTTACCAATACTAAAAATTGAAGATATGAAGAAAGTAATTGCTACTCCTGATGCACCTAAGGCTGTGGGCCCATATTCACAGGCTATCGAGGTTAACGGAACACTCTACATTTCAGGTCAGATTCCTGTAAATCCTGCTGACGGAAAGGTTCAGGAGGACATCGTTGCTGCAGCACATCAGTCACTCAAGAACATCGGAGCTATCCTCAAGGAGGCTGGTATGACTTATGACAATGTAGTGAAGACTACAGTTCTTCTTGCTGACATCGCTGATTTCAAGGCTGTCAATGAGGTTTACGCTGAGTACTTCACAGGTGACAAGCCTGCAAGAGCTTGCTATCAGGCTGCTGCCCTTCCGCTTGGCGTGAAGGTGGAGATCGAGGCTATTGCTGTAAAATAGTCCCAGGCTCTGAATGAGCAGAAGATCCATCATAATCTGTCTGGCCGTACTGGCCGTTATGATTGTGGGAGTCGGTGTTGCTGTCGCCGTGTTGTATTCCGGTGTTGACAGCGCGCAGACCCGCAAAGGAAGTTTCGTGCCGGATCAGGAGCGTTACCTGCTCCTGCCGGCCGTTCCTGCGGACGCTGCGCTTGTGGCCTGTCTCTCAGATGTGGAGGATGCCGTGAACGGACCCCTCCGCGGATTCCGTTTCCCGGATGCCCTTGCCTCAGAACTCGCTGCAGGCTCTTTCCCGTCCTTCTCTTCGGCCTCAATGGTCGTTTCCCTTCATTATGGCGGCAAGATGAATCCGCTGTATGTCTTTGATGCCGGCCAGGCTGTTTCGGAGCCATCCGAAGATGCTTCGGCCCTTATGTCTTTTGCCGCCGGCCAGGGCCTGTACGCGCAGTTTGTGGACTGTTCCAAGGCTTCAGACGGCACTCGTTCCATCGCGAAACATTCTGTGGTGCTTGTCTCTGACACAGAGACACTTGTGAAGTCTGCAACCAGACATCTTGCAGAACCTATTTCAGTTATGTATGCCGGAGGATTTGCCGATGCGTCTCAGTTGGCAGGTGGCAAGGATCTGGTGTTCATAGCAAACCATAGCGCAAAGACGCTTATGCCTGTGGCATTGGCAAAGTCGCGTTCCAACATCAGCAGTCCTTTCATTGCAAATCTTGCCCAGTGGACTGTAATCGAAATCGAAAAGACAGATGCGACCGGTGCATATGCTGCCATCTCAGCAGTCTATGACCAGGACGCTTCAGACTATATGACTGTGCTGGAGAAGTCCCAGCCAGCCGTCTCGAAACTTTCGCAGATCCTGCCTTCTTTCGCAGTGTCTGCCATCTCTCTTCCTATGAAGAGTACGGAATCATACATTGATGCCTATCAGTCATTTATGGACTCGAAGCAGTCCCTCCAGAGCTATCGCAAGAAGCAGAGAGACCTGACTGCAAGAGCAGGCCTGTCTCCGGAGGATTTTGTCAAGAGATTGGACATCAAGGAGATGGCTAAAGCTTCATTCCTCCTCGGAAAGTCGCTTGCCGAGGTCAACCTGATGAGGATAGGAAAGGAGGACACCCTTATATTCGTAGGCACTGAGAACAAATCATTCAAGCATTATGTCCCTGCGACCCACGCCTGGCCGTATGCTTCGTTCGCCGCTTCAGTCTTCGGCGACATCTTCCAGCTCAAGGACGAGTCCTGCTTTACATATATCAACGGATGGATCATCTCAGGAAGTATGGCGGCAGTCGAAATGTACGTTAAGGACAAGGTCCTCGACTACAATCTTACCGAATATATGGCGAATGCCGGCCAGAAGGATCTTCTCGCGACCGAAGCTTCGCTGGTCGCATATTTCTCCCTCGGAGAGTACCCTGCAGGACATAAGGATATATTTACGAATCCTGTTGCAGAGGCTTTGAAGCCTCTTTATCAGGGATGCGACTACTGCCCTGCGGTGCTTGCTGTTTCAAATGGAAAGGACGGCCTGACAGGACGTCTCAGGATTCCGCGTCTTGAGATGATGAAGTCGAAAGCTCCTCAGGTAGAGAGAGATACGACTGTTGTGATCCCGCAGGGACCGTTCAAGGTAAAGAACAGTGCTACAGGCAGGACCAACCTTCTGTACCAGAACGAGCACGGAGCGATCTGCCTCAAGGAAGAGGATGGAAAAGGACTTTGGGGAGTGCCTTTCAAGGAGAAGATGTGCGGAGCAGTAGGGGAAGTTGATTATTATGCCAACGGCAAGATACAGTTCGTGTTCGCCGCAGGCAGCAAGGTATATATCATAGACCGTCTGGGAAACTATGTGAACGGTTTCCCTATCGATCTGGGCAAGGAGATTCTTCTCGGACCTGACGTCTATGATTTCAACAAGAAGAAAGCATATAATATAATGGTCCTTCACAAGGACTTTACCGTCGATATGTACAACCTCAAGGGTAAGAAACCTGATTCCTGGAAGGGAATTGTGGCTCCTGAGAGGATAAAGGAGCTCCCTGAGCCTCTGGAAGTGGGTGGCAGCACCTACTGGGTGGTCAGGACTTCTATCCAGACGCTGATATATCCGTTCTACGGCGGCAGCCCGCTGACTACCTTCACCGGCGACAAAATGGTTCTTCCAAAGAGCGAGGTGACAGTGGTGGACGGAACTTCAGTGAGTGTGGAGTGCTATGACGGACAGAAACGCACAGTGGTGCTTAAATAAAAGTGTACTTAGGAAAACGTCGTACTTTAACTGAACCTGACGTTTAGATTTTAACTTAGAATCATTATGGAATTTACATCAGTTAACAAGATTTTTCAGGAATCTTTCAAGAAGAACTGGGACAGACCTGCGATCTCCAACTATCAGGGAGTGACTCTTCACTACCGCGATGTTGCAAGAAGAGTCGCAAAGATGCACATTATGTTTGAAGAGTGCGGTCTGGAAAGAGGAGACAAGGTGGCTTTATGCTCAAGAAACCAGGCAAACTGGGCTGTGGCATTTCTCTCTGCTCTTACCTATGGAGCCGTTCCGGTGCCGCTTCTTCACGAATTCAAGTCAAGCAACATACACCATCTTGTAAATCACTCCGAGGCAAAGATCCTCTTCGTGGATGACATCATCTGGGAAGGACTTTCTGAGAGTGAAATGCCTGATGTTCAGGCTATCATCCAGGTAAACACGTTCAAGCTGCTTTATGCAAGGGATGAGAAGATCGTCAACACAAAAGAGCACCTGAACGAGCTGTTCGGAAGAAGGTATCCTGAGGAATTCACCCAGAACGATCTCAATTATTACGAGGACTCTGCAGAAGAGCTTGCAGTCATCAACTACACTTCGGGAACATCAGGATTCTCGAAGGGTGTGATGATCCCTTACCGTGCCATCAGGTCAAACCTTGAGTTCGGACAGAAGGTTCTTCCGGGCCTTGACAACACGAAGAGCGTTGTCTCTATGCTCCCTTCCGCACATATGTACGGACTTATGTTCGAGCTTCTTTATGAACTATCTGCAGGTGCACACGTACATTTCCTTTCAAGAGTACCGAGCCCTAAGATCATTATGCAGGCCCTTGCTGAGGTTAAGCCTTACGTCGTGATCGCGGTTCCTCTGGTGATTGAGAAGATCTACAAGAGCAAGGTGAAGCCGGTTCTTGAGAAGGAAGGAATCAAGTTCCTGATGAAGCTCCCGGGTCTTAACCAGGTGGTTATGAACAAGATCAAGGCAGAGCTTATAAATGCCTTCGGAGGTGAATTCTATGAGGTTATCGTAGGTGGAGCCGCATTCAACAAGGAGGTGGAGTCGTTCTTCAAGCAGATGGGATTCCCTATCACTGTGGGTTACGGAATGACAGAGTGCGCCCCTATCATCACTTACGATGACTGGTCAGTGGAGAAACTCTACTCTTGCGGAAAGACAGTTCCTAATATGGAGATTATGATCGCTTCACCAGATCCGCGGAATGTCCCTGGCGAGATCCGCGTAAAGGGTGCTAATGTGTTCCTCGGCTACTTCAAGAACGAGGAAGCGACTAAGGAAGTCTTCACCGAGGACGGCTGGTTCCGCACAGGTGATATGGGTGTGATCGACCAGGATGGCTGCCTCTTCATAAAGGGCCGCTCTAAGTGTATGATCCTCGGCCCAAGCGGACAGAATATCTATCCTGAAGAAGTTGAGGTAGTAATCAACAGCCAGCCATATGTCGTTGATTCACTTGTTGTTGAGGATAACGGAGGTCTTACAGCCCTCATCTATCCAGACTTCCCTCAGGGTCTCAAGGAAGGTATGAATCAGAAGGCGTTCGCGACATTTGTCGAGAATATGCTCCCTGAACTGAATAAGGAACTTCCTAACTATGCACGTCTGAAGAAGATCGTGGTGATGACTGAGGACTTCGAAAGAACTCCAAAGAAGAGCATCAAGAGATACCTTTATCAGAGAAGCTAAACACTTTTAAACACTCCCCGAAATGGAAAAGTTTGATCAGAGTTACATAGAGATGGCAGGCGTATGGGCCCGCAACTCCTACTGCAAGCGCCGTCAGGTGGGCGCACTTCTTGTCAAGGACAGGATGATCATCTCGGACGGCTACAACGGCACTCCGGCAGGGTTCGAGAATGTCTGCGAGGACGAGAACGGAGTCACAAAGCCCTATGTCCTCCACGCTGAGGCAAATGCCATCACAAAGGTCGCAAAGTCAGGAAACAACAGCAAGGATGCCACCTTGTACGTGACTGCAGCTCCTTGTGTGGAATGTGCGAAACTGATCATTCAGGCAGGCATAAAAAGGGTGGTGTACAGAGATGCCTACCGTCTGACAGACGGTGTGGATCTTCTTCGCAAGGCCGGTGTGGAAGTCGAACAGGTAGAATAGACTATGAGAAGATTTGACAATACAGTAGCTGTGGCACTCCTTGGAATCCTCCTGGGAGTGCTTGCTACACTTACAGTGAACAAGGGAATAGAGTCCAGGAAGAAGTTCGACGGCGACTACAACCGCTGGAGAAAGCTGAACCTCATCCTTCAGGAGGTGGAGAAGAACTATGTGGACACCATCAAGATGAAGGCTATGACAGACGCGGCTGTGACTGCTGCGCTGGCAGAGCTGGATCCGCACTCGGTCTATCTCCCGCCAGTGGAACTTACTGAATCTGAGGAAGAACTCTCGGGTAATTTCGAGGGTATCGGTATTACATTCAATGTTCCGAACGACACAGCTGTCGTGCTTAGCCCTGTGCAGGGCGGACCGTCTGAAAAGGCGGGCCTGCTTCAGGGAGACAGAATCATCAAGGTCGATGACCGTGTGATTGCAGGCAACAAGACTCCTCAGGACAGTATGATCAGACTGATGAAAGGCCCGAAAGGCACAAAAGTCAAGATCACCGTAAATCGTGACGGAGTCCTCATTCCGTTCGACATCGTGCGTGACAAGATCCCTGTGCACTGCGTTGATGCTGCATTTATGATTGATGAGACAACAGGCTACATCAAGCTTTCCAAGTTCACCAGAACCACTTATAAAGAGTTTACTGAGGCTGCAGGCAAGCTTATGGAGCAGGGTATGAAGCGTCTTATCTTCGATCTTAGAGACAACACCGGAGGCTACTTCGACCAGTCTTGGAAACTTGCCAACGAATTTCTCGGAAGAGGTCAGCTTGTGGTCTATATGCAAGGCCGCAACCGCCCTCGTGATGAGTTCGATGCGGATGGAAGGGGAAAGCTTCAGGATATAGAACTGTCAGTGCTCATCAACGAAGGCAGCGCTTCGTCAAGCGAAATCTTCGCCGGTGCAATACAGGATAATGACAGGGGAGTGATCATCGGTCGCCGCTCATTCGGTAAAGGACTTGTGCAGGAACCTGTCAACTTTACAGACGGTTCCGGAATCCGCCTTACTGTGGCAAGATTCTACACACCTTCCGGACGCTGCATCCAGAAACCTTACGACAAGAACTACGACTACGACATCTATGAGAGGTACGCTCACGGCGAGATGACCTCGGCAGACAGTATGAAGATCGACACGACTTCGGTATATTACACCCTCAAGGGACGCCACGTCTATGGTGGCGGCGGAATCATTCCTGATATATTCGTACCTATCGATACGACTAAGGCTACAGATTTCTATGTTAAGTGCAACAGAAAGGCGACATCAGTCAGATTTGCTCAGACTATGTTCGACAAGTACCGCGGCGCCTTGGCCTCAATAAATGATTTTGATGTACTTGACACTTATCTTGATGACGTTGACCTGGCCTCACAATTCCTTGATTTTGCCGCAAGGGTAGATGGAATCAAGCCGGAGAAAGGAGAATGGGAGAAGTCGGCGGAGTATATGATGCCGCAGCTCAAGGCCCTCGTCGGCCGCTTCTCGAAGCTCGGCGACGAAGCCTTCCACCGCTACTACATTCCTATTGACGATACGATCCAGTCGGCGCTCAAAAACTCCAGCGTCATAGACTGATGAAACTTGAAACAAATCGTGGCCTCCAGCATAAATGTTGGGGGCCTTTTTCTTTGTGAATCAGTGTATTTGTTGTAAATTTGTATGTTTAATCACATCGTAAACTTTTCACTGAACATATGAAGAAACTATTCGCTCTGCTGCTTCCTTTGCTGGCGGCTGTCGGCTGCCTGCAGGAAGAGAGGTCCCCGGAGGAGATCCTTGTGCCGACGCCTGCACAGATGGACTGCTCCGCATCTTCTTTTCTGATGACTTCCCAGGTGCCAAAGGGCTCTGAGAATCTTATTGATGACTGTGGTTTTTATGTCGGCACAGACAACACGCTTTCGGGTGCTGCCAAGGTTAAGGCGACCTTGACTGATAATAATATCAGCGCTGATCTGCCGGCGCGTGACTATGGTACGACCTACTATATGTGTTCGTTCGTGACCAACGGCCACGGCTCTGAGATACGTTCAGATGTCCGCAGCTTCAAGCTGGAAGAACTGGAGACATATGTGGAATTCGGCGAAGTAAATCTGACTTCATACGATCTTGGCTCACAGCACACTGAGATTACCATCGATGCAAGCATATTGGCTGGTGTTGAGGTGGATGAGATCGGTGTCTGCTATGGTGAGGACAAGGACAATCTTTCGATTGAAGGCGACCATAAGGTCGGCGTTCTTTCGGGGGAGACCCGTGCGGCTGGCTTTATATCCATAATCCTTGACGGCCTTTTGGACGACGTTCAGTACTATCTCCGACCATATATCAAAGATGGCAGTCATCTTGCCTACGGCGATGTGATACCTTTCCTTATTCCTGCTGTTCCGGTGGTATATACCTATGATGCTCAGGATATTACACCTCAAAGCGCTACGCTTTGCGGCAAGGTTCTCAAGGGCGCTGACATCAGCGACCGCGGATTTATATACAATGAAGGTACCTGCGGAATCGAAGACCTGAAATATAAGGTCAGCGTCTTTGGTGATATAGGTGAGTACACCGCGCAGCTGAACGGCCTCAATCCGAACAAGAAATACACCTATTGTGCATATACCATCAATCCGATGGGTACGTATTATGGTGAGGTCAAGTCGTTTACGACTAATGTAGATATGCCTGCTGTGACTTCGGCCGTCGTCTCTGCCATCACTTCCACAACTGCGAAATTCTCAAGCTCGGTCAAGAGCCACGGAGGTGAGACTGTTACTGAGGTCGGCTTCTACTACAGTACAGAACCGTCTGTCGATCCTGAGACCGCGCTGAAGGTCAATCAGCCATATTCCCAGGATGCCTTCTCGATCGATGTGGAAAAGCTTGACGTATATACGAAATATTACGTTATGGCTTACGCCACCAACTCGGCGGGTACGACCTACAGCGATGTTGCGACCTTCACCACCGATTCATCCTATCCGACCGTTCAGACGGTCGGCGCAACTGACATCAATTCGCAGGGAGCGACCCTCTCGGGCTCGGTTCTCAGCGACAATGGAGCCTCTATTACCGAGCGCGGCTTTGTCTATATGCAGGGCACAGGCACTCCGACTACAGATTCATACAAACTCAAGGTGAACGGAAAGACCGGTGAATATACAGGTTCGCTCTCTGGTCTTGAGCCAAACAAGAAGTACTCGTTCCGCGCTTATGCGGTCAACTCGAAGGGTACTGCTTATGGTGAGGTGATGTCGTTCTTGACTGTCACAGGTCTGCCGAAGGTTTCTGCTGTGGATGTCTCGAAGATCGCTTCTACTTCTGCAACGCTTACCGCTGATGTTACAGACCACGGTGGAGAGACTGTGTCTGAGGTGGGATTCTATTACAGCCTTGATTCTGCAGTGGACGTCGAGACCTCTGTCAAGGTGACAAGGAACTACGCTGGAGGCGCATTCTCGACATCGCTGACCGATCTGTCAGTCTTCACTACCTACTATGTGAAGGCCTATGCGGTGAACTCTGCAGGAGTGGCCTACAGCAAGGTGACCGAATTCAAGACCCTCGCAGACGTACCTGTTGTCATTACAGTCGGAGCGTCGGAAGTCAATTCGGGAGGAGCTCTCCTTTCAGGAACAGTCGACACTGACAATGGCGCAAGAATCACCGAGCGTGGCTTCGTGTGGATGCAGGGCGACGGCCTTCCTACCACCTCAGATCATAAACTCAAGACATCCGGAACAACAGGTGACTTTACAGCCTCCCTCACCGGCCTGAATCCAAACCAGAAGTATTCGTTCCGCGCATACGCAATCAACTCCATGGGAACCTCATATGGAGCGGTGATGACGTTCTCGACGGTGGCTTCGTTGCCTAAGCTGTCTGCAACAAAGGTTTCAAATATTACGACAACTTCTGCGGACTTCACCAGCTCTGTTTTGGACCATGGTGGTGAGACTGTTACAGAGGTGGGCTTTTATTATAGCAAGACAGAGGATGTCGATGTGCAGACTGCATTTAAGGTCAGTGAGAATTACAGTTCCGACAGTTTCTCAATAAACGTTGATAACCTGGAGATAGGTACGTTCTACTATGTCAGAGCATATACAAAGAACTCTGCAGGAGAGGCCTTGAATACGACTGTCAGTTTCAAGACGGTCAGCACAGTGCCATCTGTGGTTACAGTGGGTTCGTCGGAGATTACACCAAACAGCGCCCGTCTGTCTGGCGAAGTTCTGGATGACAATGGCGAAACCGTTACCGAATGTGGTTTCGTATGGCTGAAGGGCACTTCGACACCGACAACTTCATCACAGAAGATAACCCTTGAAGGAGTAGTTGGAGCCATTTCAGCTGATCTTCCTGGTCTCGAACCTGACCAGACCTACACCTTCAGAGCTTATGCAAAGAACTCAAAAGGAACGGCTTATGGAGATCCTATGACTTTCACAACCGCCAAGACCCCTGGTTCAGGTGAAGGATTTACAGGAGACGAGATTGAGTGGTAATCTAAAGAATAGACGCTTATGAAAATGAAATACTATATATACACAGCTGCGCTTGGCCTTCTGGCCCTTTCCTGCGTGCGCTTTGAAGAAGAAGCGGTTCAGGAACAGCAGCAGACCGTACCAATGAGGCTCACAGCCCTCATGGACTCTGAAGAAGCCATCACAAAGACTTACCTTGACGGCAAGCCGGTAGTCTCTGTGAGAAATACTTATTGGCTTCCGGATGATGCTATCGGTGTTACGGGAAACAGGAATGTTGCAAAATTCGAAAACATTTGCGAAGACACCACTTCGGTTGCCGTATTTGATGGTCAGTATGAAAGCCTGGAGACTTATTATGCATTCTATCCATATTCTGAGGATGCTTCATATTCATCTTCAGATACGACCCTGACCCTGACCATCCCTCAGGTACAGAAATATCAGGAGAATACTTTCGCAACGGATGTTGTGCCTATGGTAGCGCAGTTCAATATCGGCGATAGTCTGTACTTTAAAAATATCTGTGGTGGTTTTGTGGCTAAGATAACAGGTACGGCAAAAATTACTAATTTACATTTGACGATGCTAAACGCATCTGGGGACGATGCAAAGGTTGCAGGAAAGTTTAAGGTTGATCTGAAATCCGACATATATCAGATGACTTATACAGAACAATCAACGATGTCAATATCTATTGATTGCGGAGAAGGAGTCCAGCTCGATCCGACCACACCAACTGCTTTTCATTTCATTCTTCCTCCGGATGTATATAAAGGTGTCAAGCTGGTCATAACTTCTTCTGAAGGAGAACGAATGATTAAGTCATCCTCTAGTGATATCAATATTAAGCGTTCAAATATTACATACACACCTGCATTTAAGTATGAAGATAACGTCGTACCGGTAGATTTGAGCCAGCAAGGACATTCGAATTGCTACATAGTTCCGGAACTGGGCATATATTCTTTTGATGCTACTGTGATAGGTAACGGAGCGTTTGGTATGATAGACAATGCCGGATTTCATACTGATGATTATCATATAAAACCGGAATCAGTTGAAGTCCTTTGGCAGGATCGTGAAAATGTCATTTATGATGTTACTTTAAAAGAAGGAAGGGTCCATTTCTTAAGCGATGGAGTTGAAGGTAATGCTCTAGTTGCAGTAAAAGATGCGTTAGGGAACATTTTGTGGAGTTGGCATATATGGGCAACTGATTACCCGAGGGAACAAGTTTATCATAATGATGTAGGTGCAATGATGGATCGTAACCTGGGAGCTATTTCGGCAGTCCCCGGAGACGTGGGAGCATTAGGCTTATTGTATCAGTGGGGTCGTAAAGATCCTTTCCTAGGTTCAGCTTCGATTAATAAAAATTCCGATATTATATCAACAATTACTTGGCCTTCAGGAGTCTCCTCGAGCCAGTCTGCAGGCACAATTGAATTCGTTGTACAAAATCCGACTACTTATGTCTATGGAACATCTGCGACTGCCTCTGATTGGCATTATTCCACTCGTAATGATATGTTGTGGCAGTCACGGAAGACAATTTATGATCCTTGCCCACCTGGATGGCGTGTCCCGGATGGTAGGGATGCTGGCATTTGGAGTACTGACGATTTTTCTGATATAGTCTTTGACGCTACCAATAGGGGTGTATCTTTTAGTTCTAGTGCTGCTCCTTTTATATGGTATCCTGCTGCTGGTTTGCGTAGTCGTGATAATGGATCATTGGGGGTTGTCGGCTCTGGTGGTCACTATTGGTCAGTTGCTACAAATGGGTACTATGGGTGTTATATGAGTGTAGGTAGCAGCGGACTTAATCCTTTTGCGAATGATAGTCGCGCATATGGCTTTTCTGTTCGTTGTATGCAAGATGCACATATAAATTCCGTATTGGTTATTTTGAAAGGAGTGTCAGACCTTACTTCTGCATCGGCATATGCCTTAGCTGAGGTCGTTGTCCAAGGTAATATTCAAGTGGAAAAGAGCGGTTATGTTATTGGAACTGATCCTAATCCAACAATTGATAATTCAAGAGTCGTTTATTCAGAAGTCAATATGGGCGATATATCGATGACGATTAATGATCTTTCGCCAATTAATAAATATTATATTAAGGCTTTTGCTATGACTACGGATAATACTATAGTCTATAGCCCTGAAGTTGTCCCATTCATCACTCCCAATGATTTAGGCCTATTTGATTTGAGCGCAAAAGAATCAGCTAACTGTTACATAGTTTATCCGGTACAATCGACTTATTGCTTTGACCTTGTCAAAGGAAATAGTGGCGAGTCAGTTGGAATAGCTACTTCTGCAGAGATCCTTTGGGAAACATATGGTACAGTAGACGAAGTTATTCAAGGATCAGTGGTGAAGTCTGCATCAATCAAGGGAGATCAAGTTGTGTTTGAGATTCCGGATAATGCCGTTCCGGGTAATGCATTGATTGCCGTTAAAGATTCGGAAGGAACGATTCTATGGAGTTGGCATATCTGGGTCGTGGATTTTGATCCAGAATTAAATGGACAACTTTACCCTGGCGGGGCCATATTGATGGATAGAAATTTGGGTGCATTGACTGCAGTAATCAATGATTCAAGGACCAATGGTTTATTATATCAATGGGGACGAAAAGATCCGTTTGTTGGATATGCAAGCTCAAAGGAAAGTGTGTTAGCAACGGTTTGTCCAATAGATGCAATGTCATCTAACAATTTAGGAATGACTGACTACCGATATTCTATTTCGCATCCTACAGAAGCTATTATTGGAACCGTCGAGTGGTGTGATGGGACAAGATGGGATGTCAGAAAAACCATATATGATCCATGTCCTTCTGGTTGGAGAGTCCCAGATGGAGGTCCGGGAGTATGGGATGGGGTAGCAGAAGACATTATAGTACATTACGAGGAGGGTGTGACATTGAATTCAACAATACCTGCGGCATATTATCCGACAAGTGGATATTTTGATTCAAATGGGAATGCTGAGCACAATGGTTTCTACGGTTGGATATGGAGTTGCTCATTAAGTAATAATAATGAGTTTTCTGCTCCATATGCTTTCTTGGTATCTAGTTTCAGTAATGGCTCTGTACAATTAGGACGTGTTGCGGGTCGAGGACATCGTTCAAGCATTCGTTGCATGAAGATCGATAATTCGGGCGAAACGGGTAATGGTGATGACTATATTGTAGATGATGAGTATGAATGGTAAAGACGGAGAGATTATGAAACTGAGAAACAATATGTTGTTTATAGTAGCTCTATACGCACTATGGTCTTGCGTACAGATGGACGAAGCTGATCTTGGAAGTGCTCAGGAGCTAGAGAACGTGCCTCTCTCTATGGCGGCTACGATAGAAAACGAGGGCCGTACCAAGACTACCTTGGAGGGTTCTCTGTCAGACGCTTCAATGCGTACAGTGTGGATGCCGAAGGATAACATCGGCATCGTGGCGGTCCGCTCAAGTATGGGCGAAAATGAGCGTGTGCACGAGTTCGTTACGGATGTTGAATATGCATCTGAAACTGCTGTTTTCTATGGAGCTGCGCCAATGGTTTCAGAGTATTATGCATTTTACCCATATTCAGAGTCATTGAAGAACTCTAATGGAAATTATCTCTTTGCCCTGCCTCAGGAACAGAAATATGTCCCAGGCTCATTTGACCCACAAGCTGCTCCTATGGTTGCAAAGGCTCCTCGTGGTGAAGATTTTGATTTTAAGAATCTTTGCGGTCTGCTTGCCTTGCAGCTTAGGGGAGAGGAGTCTGTTAAGTCCATTACATTCATGGCAGATGATGCTTTAGGAACCTTGATGACTGTAAGCGGAAATTATAGTGTCAATATGACTTATGAGAATGAACCGACCATAGAGCAGAAAGAAGGTCAGACCTCTGTCACCCTTATTTGTGATACTCCGGTACAACTCAGTCAGCAGGCTACTCCGTTCTACTTTGTCCTGCCTCCAGGAGAGTACAATAACTTCCGAATAATCATCCAGACTGCAGAGGGCAAGATAATGATTAAGGAAGGAACAAAGCCGCTTACAATTTCAAGATCCCACGTTAAGCCGACTGCGGCTCTACAATATGCCGAGAATGTTTATGTTGACCTGTGCGAAGAAGGATGGGCAAATTGTTATGTGGTCTCTAAGACGGGCTCATATGAGTTTGATGCCAATGTGATAGGAAATGGAGAGTTCGGCCTTATCGAAGGCGCTCAGTTCCACACCGAGGATGTAAGCATCGCGCCGGTGACAGCAGAAGTGCTTTGGGAAGACAAGGCCAATCTTCTGCTGGGAGTTGAACTGAAAGATGGTAAAGTCAGATTTTACTCAACCGGCAAAGAAGGTAATGCCTTGATTGCTGTCAAGGATGCTGATGGAAACATCCTTTGGAGTTGGCATATATGGTGTACGGATGTGCCTGTAGATCAGACCTATGTTAACTCTATCGGTACTTTTGTGGTTCAGGACAGGAATCTTGGAGCCATTCGTGCAGATAGAGGAGTTGATGACGAATGGACAGGTGCTAAGGGTATATTATATCAATGGGGTAGAAAGGATCCGTTTATTTTCGATAATAACGGTGCAGGAAGGCCGGTTGGCGATTCTGATAGCGATGGAATGACTATAGATGAATCTATTATGGATCCTACATGCTTTAGCTACCCAGGTGGATCATGGGTGACTCGTGAGGGTGATGTTTCTTTGTGGTCTCCTACTCAGAAGACAATCTATGACCCATGCCCTGTCGGCTATAGAGTGGCTCAGAAGGAAATCTGGAAGGATTTCTCGAAGACCTTTACCGATATCAGCAATAATGCGCTGGATTTCAATGTGTCTGGTTCTTTCGACCATGGTTGGGACTTTTATTATGATGGGATTAATACCACTTATGTCCCGGCATCCGATATTATAACGACATATTATGGTTATAGTCATAGAGATAATATTGGTGATTTGTGGTCTTCTGAAGCATATGGTTCTGACCGAGCGTATCGTTGGAATTATGAGTATTACTCGGATAACAGCTGTAGACTACAGCTTTGGTATGCAGAGACAACTTCTTATGGCTTAGCTTTGCGTTGTATGAAGGATGCAACTGTAGAAGCAGCTTTGGTGTTGTTCGAAGGAGTAAATGACATTACTTCATCATCAGCCTCTATGTCAGGTTATGCATATACATCGGGTAAGAATGAAGTCGAGCGTCGAGGCTTTGTGTATGGTACAAATGAGAACCCTACTTTGGAAAATGCTGCAGTTATCGAATGTGGAAGCGGTGTCGGAGACTTCAGTACAGAACTGACAGGCTTAAGCGGTTTGACAAAGTACTATGTCAGGTCATTTGCTGTTGTTGGAAATGAATCTGTGTACAGTGATGTCAGATCATTTACAACCCCAGATACCGGTGGCTTGATAGATCTTTCATCTGAAGGAACAGCTAACTGTTACATAATCTCACAGGCCGGTACCTATAAGTTCAATGCCTCAGTGAAGGGCAACAGCACTGAAGCGATCAGTGCCGAGACTGTAGAGGTGATTTGGGAAACCCTCAACACTTCAGATGCTGTGACTCAGGGAGCAGTCATAGCTTCAGTTGCTCTTGAAAACGGCTATGTGAAATTCACAACTCCTGCTGACTTTACGCCGGGTAATGCCCTTGTTGCAGTCAAGAGTGCAGGAAAGATTCTCTGGAGCTGGCACATCTGGGCTGTGGATGACGATATGGAACTTAATGCACAGCTGTATCAGAATGGTGCGTTGATGATGGATAGAAATCTGGGTGCTCTTCGCGTGACACCTGGTGATGTCCGTTCATTCGGACTGTTCTATCAGTGGGGCCGTAAGGATCCTTTTGTCGGCTGTGGAAATGCAGCTGATAATACATTCGCTGCAACATATCCTACGGATGTAATACAGACAGTAGATAATAATTCCAATTATGATAACTACAATTACGCCGAGGCACATCCGACTCATTTTATAAAAGGGTCGGGATGGAATAATGATGATAAGTACTGGGGTATCCATAAGACTATGTATGACCCTTGTCCATTCGGTTGGCGTGTGCCGGACTTTGACACAGATCCTTGGGGAGGATTCAATGCAATCAGTTATATTAATAACGGTGCATACTTCAATCAACCGCTTTCCGAACCGGATGCGTATTATCCATATTCCGGATTTCTGAGCTATTATGCGGAGCTGGGTGAGGTTAACCAGGTTGCAAGTGTCTGGTACTCTACTCGTGGAACAATATTCCGTGTTGCATCTAATGTCAGTCTGAATTATGGTTCGAGTACTTATAACGGAAGTGTCGTACGCTGTATGAAAGACGCTGAATTTACCGTCGTTACAGCTGCGCAAGAAGATCTGCATATTGAAGCAACAAGTATCACTGTTCCAGGCGAGCTTACGATTGATGATGGCACTGCTATGGACGTCATAGGTGTAATCTATAGCTCAGAAAGCAGCGATCCACGATTTGGCAGGGAGAATAGTGTTGTTGTGGACTCCGATAAGGCCGATGCCGGAGAGTTCAGTGTCACAATAACAGGACTTAAGCCGAGATCAAGATATTGGGTGAGGACTTATGCAAGAGGTGGACATAACATGCGTTATGGTGAAGTCAGGGAATTCTGGACTAAGGCCTCAGGTGATAACGAAGGCTACGGCTCCGAAGATTTTGAGTGGTAATCTGTAATTGGTTGAAAGTATGAAAAGATACATTTATTATATATGGTGCCTTCTTGGCTTGGGTCTCCTTACAGGATGTATGTTCGAGGAAGAATCCATAGAGACAGAAGATGACAACCTTGTCCATATGGTGTTTACCGCTATGGTTGAGGATGGCAATCCGGCAACCAGGACGGTGTTGGATGAGAATGAAGCAGACGGCTTCCGAGGCGTCCTATGGGAGCCTGAGGATGTCATCGGCATAGCAACATATAACGGACGATATCAGCGCTTTGAGAATGTCTTGGAAGATCCTGCTGCAAGCGGTGTCTTTGAGGGTTCTGTCAATCAGGATATTATGTATTATGCCATATATCCTTACAGAGACAATCAGCAGATGAGCACCAGCGTCAATGTAACCATTCCTTCGAAGCAGACATATAAGCCCAATTCTTTTGATGGCAGTGCAGCGCCGATGGTGGGAAAGGGAAATCACGCTGAACCTCTGCATTTTATGAATCTTTGTGGCGCGTTGGCAGTTCAGTTGACAGGAAATGAAAAGGTCAGGTCAATTATTTTTCAAGCTAATGCGAATGATAAAGTGAGTGGAGATGGTACTGTCGATCCAGATTACGGTGACTATCCGGTTCTTCAAATGGGCGATGTCGCGGATAACTTTATTATCCTCGATTGCGGAGAAGGTGTTCAACTCAGCGGAACACCTACAAGCTTCCACTTTGTGCTGCCTCCGGGTACATATAATGGATTCAAACTGATTATCAGCACCACTGACGGTCAGTTTATGGAGAAGTCAACAGACAAGCAGCTGAAAATCAAGCGCTCTATCGTAACCAAGGCCGCTTCTTTTGCGTTTGAGAACACTGCTACGAATTTCACTGACCTCAGCGAAAGAGGTACTGCAAACAGTTATATAGTCACTCAGGGAGGTTATTACTCATTCGATGCGACAGTGATTGGTAACGGAGAATTCGGTTTCCCTGCAAATAATAACTACCATACTAACTCGCCAGAGATTGCCCCAGCCTCAGCTGAGCTCTTATGGGCGGATAACCATAAACTTATAAACGGATGTGGCTATGATGCCTCTACAGGAATGTTGAAATTCCTTACATCAGGCGATGAAGGTAATGCAGTGATTGCAGCAAAAGATTCTGAGGGCAATATCCTCTGGAGCTGGCACATCTGGATGACAGATCAGCCAGAGGAGCAGATCTACAATAACAATGCAGGAACATTGATGGACCGCAACTTGGGCGCAACAAGTGCAACTCCGGGTGATGTGGGTGCATTAGGTCTGCTTTATCAGTGGGGTCGTAAGGATCCGTTCTTGGGGGCAGTATCGATAGATAGCAGCACTCAAAGGGAATCTACTATCACCTGGCCATCGCCAGTGTCATCTGATGCTACAAATGGAACGATTGGCTATTCAGTGCTGAATCCGACCGTGTTCATTAAGTATAATGGTTCCAATTATGACTGGTATTACACAGGGGACTCTTCTACAGATGATTCACGCTGGCAGTCAGCCAAGACTGTCTATGACCCTTGCCCGTCTGGTTGGCGTGTTCCAGATGGTGGTTCAGAAGGCGTGTGGGCGCTAGCAGGCTTTACAAATACAGCATTTGACGATGTCAATAAAGGACGGTCATTCGAAATCACCTCTTCTGAAGCGACTTGGTATCCGGCGCTCGGCTATCTTGATCGCTCGAATGGCGCTTTGTATTCTGTTGGTATAGATGGACACTATTGGTCAGTTTCACCGACAGGACGAAGTGCTTACGACCTATACTTCTATGGCAGCAGTTTCAATATGACGAATTCAGATGACCGTGCCTACGGATTCGCTGTTCGTTGTACAAAAGACGAGGGCTACGTCGATATCTCATATCCTCAGGTGAGAATCAGTGCAATTGAAGACATAACGACTTCATCTGCAAAGCTTGTGGGAAATGTCAAGTCAGAAGGCATATCTCCTGTAACAGAGAGAGGATTTATCTATGGTACCCAGCCAGACCTCAGCGACGGAACTAAGGTCCAGTGCGGTGCAGGAGGCGGAGAATTCTCATATAATCTGACAGGCCTTCCAAATGCGACACGGTATTATGTCAAGGCATATGCGATAAACTCACGAGGGGAAACACAGACTTCAATCAAATCATTCGGTACGAAATACTCGGATGATGCGATTCATCTGTCATCAACTGAAACTGCCAATTGCTATATTGTCCGATATGCAGGTGAGTATACATTCGATTGCACAGTGAAAGGTAACAGCCAAGAGTCTGTAGGCTCCCCAGTAGCAGCGGAGGTGCTGTGGGAAACCGATAATACAAGCGGAGAAATCTCATCTGGAGATATAATATCAAATGTAAGTGTGGAAAACAATACTTTGATGGTATTTGATGCTACAGGTAAAGAAGGAAATGCCGTCATTGCCGTAAAGGATGCTTCTGATGAGATTCTGTGGAGCTGGCATATCTGGGTGACAGACTACGATCCCGGATCGACTGAGCAGATCTATCAAAGTGGCGTACTTATGATGGACAGGAACTTGGGAGCTCTGTCAGTTCAATATGGTGATGTTCTGTCTTGGGGACTGTTCTATCAGCAAGGTAGGAAGGATCCGTTTGTTGGCTGTGGTGATATTGCAGCTCGTACTTTTGCCTCTACAGCTCCAGTTAATAAGATATATTACGAATCTGGTGGAGATGATGTGTATGCAAGGCAGCATCCTTATATTGCGTTAAGTTATTATGAGTCAAACTGGACAGGGGAAAAAGGTTTTAATGATCCATGCCCGGCAGGCTGGAAGGTACCAGATGTCTCAGTTTTCCAATTCTCGTCGGATCAAATGACAGAAGTTGCATACGGAAGAGTGTTCCCATCATTGTCCGGAGCTGATATTTATTTCCCATTGACGGGTGATACTCAGGAAGGTCAGCAGTCGTTGCGTCAGCCTGGAACAACTGCGTACCTGTGGACTTCAAATTCGGGTAATCCATATAATTTGATTTCACTTTCTTCAAATAGTCGCAGCAAGTATGACGAGAATCCTGTCCGATGTATGAAAGATGAGCAAAGCATAAGATATGATGAGGAATTTTCTACTTCTGGAGTTGTTAATCTTGCTGATAATGGTTCAGCAAACAGCTACATCGTGTCAAGTGCTGGAACTTACAGCATCCCTGCAGTAAAAGGAAATAGCTCGGAATCTGTAGGTGACGTTGCTTCAGCTGAAGTTCTTTGGGAATCCTTTGACGCAGGAGTGGTTTATAAGTGCACACTTTTAAAAGGAGCAAAATACGAGAATGGTCAGATCTACTTCAAGACAGCGGACTCATATCGTGAAGGCAATGCGGTGATCGCCGCAAAGGATGCCGATGGTACTATTCTTTGGTCTTGGCATATATGGTTGACCGACGAGCCTCAGGAGCAGGTGTATAATAATAATGCCGGTACGATGATGGACCGTAACCTCGGTGCAACGAGTGCAACTCCTGGCGATGTCGGAGCCTTCGGACTTCTTTACCAGTGGGGTAGAAAGGATCCGTTCTTGGGATCTTCGTCAATCAGCACCGATATAGAGGCAAAGTCAACTATCACCTGGCCATCTGCGGTTTCGTCAAACTCAACAACTGGCACAATAGATTATTCTGTTGAGCATCCTACTACCTTTATAACATATAATGATAGTAATTACGATTGGTATTACACGGGTTCATCATTAACCGACGACACCCGTTGGCAGTCAGCCAAGACTATTTATGATCCTTGTCCAGTAGGTTGGCGTGTTCCAGACGGTGGAGATAACGGCGTATGGAATGTAGCAGGATTCTCAAGCACAACATATGACGATACAAATAAAGGATTATCATTCAGTATCAGCAGTTCATCCACCACTTGGTATCCTGCTTCGGGTTATCGCAGCAACTACGATGGGACACTGGACAGTGTCGACTACCACGGCAACTATTGGTCAGTTACTCCTAGCAGCAACTACGCATGCAGTCTGTACTTCTTATACGATGGCTATGTCAATCCGGCGAGCTACGGCGATCGGTCGTCCGGCTTCTCAGTCCGTTGTGTCCAAGAATCAGAATAATTCGATTAGCGAGTCCATATGCCCTTGCTTCGCTGGGGCATATGGACCTGCGTTTTGAGGCCTTTTCCTCGCGCCGGGCGCGAGACGATAGGCGCGCAGCGCCTCGAAATACCGCAGCGTTACCTAAATTGCTGTAAAATAGTGACTTACACAAAATCACCTGCGCCATCTGGAGCAGGTGATTTTGTATAATGTATTGAATATTACCAGTTTATCTATCTCAAGGCATTGACCTCATCCGGCGTCAGGCCAGTGATTTCGCAGATCATTTCTATATCCATTCCTTTCTCGAGCATAGAGTTAACAATCTGCGCGTCACGTTTTGCAATGCCCCTTTCTTCGCCGATAGCAATGCCTCTCTCCTCACCGATTGCAATACCTCGTGCCTCCCCGACCTTTTCCGCATAGTCGATGGTGTTTGCGTAGTCGCTTTCTGCATATAGACTTCTCATATAGTTCCTGATTTCTTTTGCCGTAAAATTATTCAATTCCGACAAATTATACAAGACCCTGAAGAATTCTTCGTTGAAGAATGCTGGCGGTGCGTCAAGTTCGTGCATATGCTTCAGGGAATATGTCAGCTTGTCGAGGACTGTTGTGCATTCCTCTTCGTCCTTGAGGAACCTTGCCATCTCGATGAAGGTGAAGTTCAGTGTCTTGTTGAACAGTTCGTGTGTTTCATCATCGCGCAGGTGGTAGCTGCTGATATATTTTTCCTCAGGGTAATCCTCTTCGTGGTCGAATGAGAAGTTCAGCAGGGCAATGATGTACACCGGATTCAGGTCGTATTTCCAGTGTTCTCCTGTCCTGGTCTGTCTGATTTCCCGCTGTTTTCGTGCCTGGGATGAGATGCGTGAAGCCACATATGAGATGGACCTGTTCTTGAAGTTCGGCTGATATGCTTTCTGCATTTCAATGATCAGCTCCCTTCCATCCGAAGTCGTACAGGCTATGTCGAATACGACCTTATTGTCCAGAGGAGTGTCTCCCAGTTCCTCTGTGTTGATATAGTCGATGTCTACTATGTTTTCCTCCGGCAGAACCATCTTCAGGAACGGCAGCATTACGAGTTTGTTTCCAAAGAGCCTTTTGAACATAAAGTCTGCCATTACATTACCGAACATTGCCTTACCGTGACTCTTCTGAAGACTGTTCAGCAGCCTCTCTTTTTCTTCGTTTCTCTCCTTTACCTTTTTCATATAATCGGCATTAATATTTACACCGACAAAGTTCCGGAGACTTATCCGTATACTCAAAAAGTATACGGATATTTTCGAAAATCGCCCTCTCGTATGCGTGAGAGGTACTTTTCCACCTGTAAATTTATCTGAGTTTTACAAAAACAGAAATAAAATTCTAGGTAGCAGCATCTACAGCAAATGCTCAGCAATCGCACAAACCAGGCAAAAGTGTCGGAGGCCCCTTTGCCGTCTCCAATCCTTATACAGGTACCATTTCAAGGACTGCCACCCATTCTGCCTCCAGACACTACATAGTGACTTTTTCAGGAGATTGCTAATATAAATTCAGCATTCTTGGCAGAAATCATAAGAATGATATTTATCTATATCCTTGATACTCAACAAGATGGACCAAATGCCTGCTGTCGGGATGCAGCAGGCATAAGACGTAGGCGGGGCCTATATTCAAATTATTTCATAATATTTTCACTCGTATTCCATTTATATTGAGTAACTTTGGGTTTCAGGATTGATTGTGTCTCACTCAAATTGTTCCCGCCTATGAAAACACTTCTCAGATGTCTTGCTGCGCTTTCATTCGTGGCTGTTTTCTGTTCTTGCATTCAGGAAGAACGTTCACCGGAAGAATTCCTTGTCCCTTCGCTTGCGAAGGTGGATTGTTCTGAGTCGACTTTCAAGTTGAGCTCTTCCGTGCCGTCCGGTTCGGAGAAACTGATTTATGACTGCGGTTTCTATTTGGGAACTTCAAAGGAGATGACGGATGCGCGTCAGCTGGAAGGAAAACTCACTGCAAATACATTCAGGGCAGATCTTCCGGAGCGTGCCTACGGTACGACTTATTATGTCAGTGCCTATGTCACCAACGGACGTGAGACAGAGATCCGGTCGGATGTGGCAAGCTTTGCGCTTCAGGACCTGGAGGAATATGTGGAATTCGCAGCACCGGCTATTTCTTCATATGAAATGGCATCAAAGCAGATGGAAATTACCGTCGGCACGGAGGTCTATGCCGGAGTGCAGGTAAGTGAAGTGGGCGTGTATTGTTCTGAAGATGAGTCCCAGATCCTCAGCGGGCAGTCGCAGGTGGGAAGACTGCAGGCTGAGGGCAAGTTCAGTGTGGTATTGGAAAATATCGTTGACGACGTCAAATATTATATACGTCCGTACATCAAGGATGGAGATTATACGGCATATGGACCGACTACGGACTTTCTGGTGCCGGCAATTCCGGTGGTGCAGACCTTCGACGCCAAGGATGTGACCTCGGAGAGCGCCGTGCTTTCGGCGCAGGTGCAGAAGGGAGCGGACATCCAGGAGAGGGGATTTGTGTGGATGAAGGGCGAGGGAAGTCCGTCGGATATGACGCAGAGGGTTGTGGCAGAAGGGGATATAGGGGAATATACAGTCGAACTGACAGGCCTTGAGGCAAAGGTGACCTATTCATATGCTGCATATGTGATCAATCCTACAGGTACTTATTATGGCGCAGTCAAGTCGTTTACAACCGCGCTTGGTATGCCGGCGGTTTCATCGGCTGTGGTTTCATCGGTTGCTTCCACATCTGCAAAATTCTCAAGTATGGTCAAGAGCCACGGCGGAGAGACCGTTTCAGAAGTAGGCTTCTA
This sequence comes from Bacteroidales bacterium, assembly GCA_017560825.1. Taxonomy (GTDB): domain Bacteria; phylum Bacteroidota; class Bacteroidia; order Bacteroidales; family UBA932; genus Cryptobacteroides. The sequence goes on from JAFZED010000068.1 coordinate 79,939, forward strand.
CTACAGTACCGATCCTCAGGTGCCGGTGGAGACTGCTTTGAAGGTGAATCAGCCATATTCAAAGGACTCATTCTCAGCTGATGTCACTGACCTTCAGGTAAACACGAAGTACTATGTGAAGTCATATGCGAGAAACTCGGTAGGAACTGCCTATAGCGACATTGCTGACTTCAGCACAGCCGTTTCAAGACCGTCTGTAAAGACTGTGAATTTCTCTGATGTGACCTCCACAAGCGCGATTCTTTACGGCGCTGTAGTCTCAGATAATGGTTCCCAGGTTACAGAGAGGGGATTTGTATGGCTCCAGGGTGATTCGACTCCGACTGTGGAGTCTTCTCATAAACTCAGGGCAGATGGTGATATGGGAGAGTATTCTGCTGAACTCACAGGCCTGGATCCGAATAAGAAGTACTCTTTCCGCGCCTATGCAACCAACTCGAAAGGCACAGCCTACGGTGAACTGATGATGTTCACTACAGTTGCCGGCCTCCCGACCCTTTCTGTCACCAGCATATCCAACATCACAGTGGGCTCGGCAAAGCTCTCTTGCGCAGTCACAAGCCACGGAGGTTCTACTGTCACTGAGGTGGGATTCTACTACAGCACTTCCGAGTCTGTGGATGCCTCATCGATGAAGGTGAGCACCCCATACAGTACAGACAACTTCAGCCTCGATGTAAGAGACCTCGAAGTGGGCACACAGTACTATGTCAGGGCATTTGCAAAGAATGGTACAGGAGAATATCTGAACGATGTGGCTACATTCAAGACCATATCATCTTCTCCGACCGTAGTTACAGCCGAGGCGTCTGAAATCACCGCTTCAAGTGCTTTGCTTGCTGGAGAAGTCGTGTCGGACAACGGAGAGCCGATCACCGACAGAGGATTCCTGTGGAAGAAGGGAACCGGCACACCGAGCACTTCAAACGAGAAACTGGCGGTACTTGGTGGGGAAGGTGCATTCTCTGTGACTCTTTATGACCTTGATCCGAACCAGATTTACTCATACAGGGCCTATGCGGTCAATTCATCAGGCACATCGTACGGTGAGACAATAACCTTCACGACAGCAGTCGCTGTCCCTACTGTCGAGTTCGTCAGCCAGTCAAGGTTGAACAACACCTCTGCCGTCATCTACGGAAAAGTACTCAGCAACGGAGGTGAGGCCATCTCTAAAGTGGGATTCCTGTACGGAACCTCATCTGATCTTGACCCGTCAACAGCGGACAAGGTAACTTCAGACTACGAAGGTGATTCATTCTCGTTCAGACTGAATGACCTGACTGTTGACACAGAGTACTTTGTGCAGCCGTTTGCAACCAACTCAGCCGGAACCGGCTACGGACAGATCAGTTCGTTTAAGACATATGCACAGTCGACCGATGCAATAAATCTCGCGGCTGAAGGAACAGCCAACAGCTACATAATCAGTGAGTTCGGTTCATATAGTTTCCCTGCCGTGAAGGGAAACAGCAGCGAGGCCATCGACTCTCTCGACACCGTCGAGGTGCTTTGGGAGTCGTTCGGAACAGCCGAAAAGCCGACAGTCGGAGCTCTTCTCGAAGGGGCATTCCTTGAGGATAACACCATATATATAAGCACAGCCGCAAATTACCGCGAAGGAAATGCCGTCGTTGCCGCAAAGGCAGTCAATGGACGCATCCTGTGGTCTTGGCATATATGGCTGACAGACCAGCCGGCCGAGCACGACTATCCGAACAATGCCGGTACTTTGATGGACCGTAATCTCGGTGCCACTTCTGCAACCCCTGGTGATGTTGCAGCTCTAGGCCTTATGTACCAGTGGGGACGTAAGGATCCGTTCCTGGGAGCCAGCGCGATTATGACAACATACTACAAGGCGGAATCTACCCTTGACTGGCCGGAGGCAGTGCAACCGAAAGAAGGTGTGGAACCGGAGTACACTGTAAAGTATCCGACAACCTTCTTCCTGCAGAATACATACTTGAGCGGTAATTGGATGAAAACGAATGACAGCAACCTGTGGAGTTCGGAAAAAACAAAGTACGATCCTTGTCCTCCGGGATGGCGTGTCCCTGACGGTGGCGAAGGCAAGGACTTCTGGCAGACAGCAGGTACCTCAGTCCAATACGATGGCTCTAATTACGGAATGAGTTTTATAGGCTATGACTTCACTGCGTGGTATCCTGCCACCGGATGGCTTGAGAAGGAAGACTTTGACCTTGTCAGTGCGGGAGGCCGAGGCTCCTTATGGACATTGGCTCCTGAGGGTGCTGAAGCCAGATTTATGATGTTCTACCCAAGCGGAACCATAACCCCAGTCCATTTATATAAATGCCAGGCTGACGGATTTGCAGTCCGATGCCAGAAGGAAGGTACTGGCGGCGGAAACGGATCCGGCTCAGGTGATATCGAGGAACCTCGTCCGGAAGGCGATGGAGAATTCTATATCACAGGTTCTTTCAATGGCTGGACGACAGGAGACCCGGCCTATCGTCTTACCGTCAAGGGAGAGTGGGAAGTGTATGAAAGATTCCTTTCCAGCGGTGAGGAACTCAAGTTCTGCGGAGTGGATTGGAGCGACGGCCACGACCGTGGTGGCAAATGGGTTGGCGTGAATCAGGCTATGGCCTTGCAGGCCGGAGGAGCTAACATAAGCGTCCCTGCCGGAGCTTACGACATATACATAGACTCCGAAGGCACCGTCGCCTACTTTATGCAGCCGGGCCAGGTCCCTGGAACTGATGATGAACAGGACGATTCGTATGAGCACGACTTTCCGACAGACAATGCGATAAATCTGGCCGATGCAGGTACAGCAAACTGCTACATTGTGTCGCAGGCTGGTACTTACAGCTTCCCGGCATATAAAGGAAATAGCTGGGATTCAGTAGGTTCGGTCGCGAAAGTGGAAGTGCTTTGGGAGTCGTTCGGTTCGGATTCGGAACCAGATAAGGGTGACCTCATCAAAGGTGTTTCATATCAGACAGACTCGTGGGGAGATACCAAGATATATTTCAAGACCTCCGACCTTGTGTACTATTCGAGTGGAAATGCAGTTATTGCAGCCAAAGATGCCTCAGGGAAAATTCTCTGGTCTTGGCATATATGGCTGACAGGCCAGCCGGGGGAACAGAAGTATGCAAATAATGCAGGTACGATGATGGACAGGAATCTCGGGGCGACCTGGGGTAGCGGGGATGATTCGCTTGGCCTGCTCTATCAGTGGGGCCGCAAGGATCCATTCCTTGGCTCGTCCTCGAGGTTTTATGCAGCGGAAGCGCTGTCTACGATTGAATGGCCTTCCTCAGTCCCTTCTGGCTATGATACCGGTACCATTGAATATGCAGTTCAACATCCGACAACCTTCATCTCGATGGGATCATACAATCAGGATTGGTTATATACAGGTTCGTCCAATGTGGATTACACAAGATGGCAGTCGAATAAGACAATATATGACCCTTGTCCGGTCGGCTGGCGTGTGCCTGACGGCGGCCCTGACGGAGTCTGGGCAAAGGCTGGTATAACCTTGGACGGCAACTATGATGCAGCCTACTGCGGAATGACCATTGAGAACAATGGCAGGGAGTTGTGGTATCCGGCAGCCGGCGACCGTTTAAGTTCAAGCGGAGTGCTTGAGAGTGTGAACAGCTATGGCAACTACTGGTCTGTAACTCCGGAAGGCAGTGGGGTCTATCGTTTCAGTTTCAATAATTCGGGAATGCAGAATCCAAACTCCGACAACTATCCTGCCTGGGGCTTCTCAGTCCGCTGCTTCAAGGAAGGCTCCGGAGGTTCCGGAACTGGAGGCTCGGGCCCGGTTATAGAGGAAGGCACGATAACAAATCCTTACAAGGTGACGATAGAAGAGTTCCTCAACTTGTCTGAAAGCAATGACATATGGTATGAACTCACTGGAAAAATCGTCAGTATAACAAGTAATGATTATGGCAACTTCACTATAAAGGATGCGACAGGAGAAGTATATATATATGGTATGACTTCGCAATTTTCTGGTTCAAATGACAAGTCGTTCTTACAGCTTGGCCTAAAGGTTGGTGACGTCGTGACGCTCGCAACCACCCGCACCTCCTACAACGGTACGCCTCAGGGCGGAGGCCCGGCTTTTTATATAAGTCATATAGAAGGAACCACCCAGGAAATACCGGAAGGATCCTTTGAAAGCAACGTGAGTTGGGCACTCCTCGAACACGCCTATGAGGATGAGACATCGATCATCAACGGGCAGTCGGGAGTGAAGACCTTGAAGTTGGGAACATCCAGTGCAATCGGATCAGCCAACCTGTTCATTCCTGCCGGTGCATCAAGGCTTTGCTTCTACGGGGTTGCTTGGAACAACAAGGCCGGAGGATTCTCGATAATCGATGACTCGGGCTCTGAAGTCTACTCGGTGTCCTGTGTCTCTAATGCAGGTGCCGCAAACAATCCTCCGTATACAATTGAAGTGACAGGAGCTGATTATTACGAAATAGACTTGTCTTGGTTTACCAGCGCACCTCTCGCTTCAGGCAAGACTCTTACCTTCCGGACCAGAGAAGATGCGACAAGAGTCATTCTCTGGGGCATACAGGCTCGTTAACAGCAACTGGTGATGCTGATTCTTTTGAATCGGAGTACATTTAGTGTCAAAAATAGTTATATTTCCTCTATAAATCCAGAATAGATACTATCTGCGCACTTCCAGTGGCATCATGACTTCTCATAAGTGCGTGAGGGGTCTCCACTACCAATGATAGCGGTAAAGATATGATATAAGAATTTCCTCTGCGAACTAA